>DGDN01000122.1:16528-19572 GCA_002385465.1 Candidatus Fermentithermobacillaceae bacterium UBA3951 | reverse complement strand
TCATACTCGGCGGCACCCTTCATGCCGGCTATTAGGCCCTTGATCTGACCCGCCTGGACGAGCGGCATACACTCGGGAATGCTGACCGAGATCGCAGCCTCGATGAGCGGGATGTTGTTCGGGCTGGTTACGTGCTTGATATACTCCTTCTCACCGGGAGTTCCGGTGCAGAAGATAGCTATCAGTTCAGCCTGCTTCAGGCTGGTAAACTCCTTCATGAGCGGGAACTGGTTAAGGTCCTGCCCGTAGAAGTCGACACCCTGAGCAGTCTCGATAATGTTGCTCTGGTACTGCTGAAGGAGGACTTCGCCGCCAGGCTTGTAGCCGATGTTGACCCAGTCGACCCCGTACTGCTTATCGGGAAACTCGGACTTCACAGTGCTGAACGCCTGCTCAGCCATGTCACCGGCCATCTGCCACATCCCCGCGCAGACAAACCTGAGGTCACGCCCTTCCTTCCAGCCTTGCCTGATCATGGACAGGATGGCGGGCATGAGCTCGGGAATACCACCGGCTGAGAACTCCATGCCCATCCAGACGATGCTTCCCGGGGGTAGGTTCTCGATGATGTCATATACCTTCTGGGTGTCAGCCGAAGGTACGATGGCAAGACCGATGGGCCTCAACAGGGCGAGGGCGATAACGAATATCATCAAGGCGTAGAGCCAACGCCTGTCAATGCTCGCAAACTTTTCCCACACGCTTGTTCACCTCCTTGCAATGGAGATTTATTCACTCGTGCCACCCAAGTGGCCGCGCTCGATTCCAAGAGCGATACGAAGAGCCGTTGCCACGCCGCCCAAACAGGCACCGATCTGGATACCTCTCATACCCGCTGCGTTGGGAACGTTCAAGATCCAGTCGGCCATCTGCGAAAGGGCAGGGTGTCCGCCGAGCAGCATCCTGCCCAACGGCACGCGGCCCAGCATCATGATAAGAGCCGTGATAAGAAGGACCGAAGCTTCGGGGCTCCGCACCCTAAATGCTCTGTATGCGGCCGAGCCGATATAGAACACGATCGTCGAATAAACGGTTGCGTTCATGGGAGCGATGAGCTGGTTGTACATGAAAGTCCAGCCTGGGTGCGATGCGTTCTTGGCTATGAAAATGCCAAAGAACATCATTCCAAATAGACAGATCAGCAGCCAGACGCTGAAGACCCAGCCTTCTCTCCTTTGGGATATCCTACGACCGTGGATCTGGCTAAGGTTGATGGAGCCAACGAGCACCGCCCACGCGGCCACGACCAGATACCACCTGTCCAGGCGCTCCTTGGCGGCATCCAGGAATCCTACTCCGGTGAAGTAGTTGGCCGCCACGTAGAGGATAGCCAGGATTAGAGTAATGGCTACCGGTATCTCCTTTTTCATCCGGTACACCTCCTTTCGGATTCAGCCGGTTCAAAGAATGCGCGAATGGGTTACTTGGAAAGCAAGGTCTTGAGAGAATCAGAGCCGACACTGGCCATGATGGTGCCTAGGACGATAAGGACCACTCCGACCATCTTGCCCCAGTCCTGAGCAACGAGGCTTGCGAGAAGCACGGGCTCCTTGCTGAGGTAAGCGCTGGCAGCGTAGAGTTCCTCACCGATGAGGCAGTAGTCACAAGCGGCTACGAAGAACGGGATCTGGTGGGTGTTGGCAGTACCCGAGATCTGGATGGCTCCGGCGATGGAACCGACCTCCGCGAAGATTAGAGACTCAGCCCAGAACGCACCAACCAGGATGTTGGCAGCGGGCTTCTCGCGGAACATGATTCCGGTAACGCCGGTTGCGTAGGCGAACTGGTCGTCTGAGATCCAGCGGACGTTATCGGGCTTGAAGCTGTCCAGCTTGCCGACCTCGGCGTAAGACTGCTTCACGATTTCCTCTGAGAGAGGGTAGACGATGACGTTCCTGTTGGTGGCGATGAGATCCGTATCATAACGAGCGCACTGCTTGGCCACGTATCCGAGGATAGACATGGCGGCGAGCGTCTGAGCGTTCTGCAAGTCGCCGATACCGGGCGAGAAGTGCACCGGCTTGCCCATCTCAGTGCAGCGTCCAATGGCCTCGTCCATGGCCTCAAGGCCTGCCACCTTGTAGATCTCAGGGATCCTCATGCCGCCCCTGGCCCTCCTGATCATCGTGATTACGGCGATCAGAAACAGGAGTTCCACCCAGAAAGCGAAACTGTAACCGGTAACTATTGACATTTCGTCACCTCCTTCCCTTTTGTGACTCTGACATTTCGCCGCAGAAATGCAGTTTCCTGCTGGAATACAATTGATTTTTTCTACTCAATTGCTACTCTTGTGGCTACTCAGTTATCGTTTGGAGACCTTGGAGGGTCTTTCTAGTTAGGTTATGCGCAGGTAGAGATATGTAGAAAAGTATAAGGCAAGGAAGGTGCATGAAGCACCTTCCTATGAACGATTTTCTAAGAACACCTACCGCTCTCTAGCACTCGCTGTGCCCGCAAGCCAGGCACTTGGCACAACCCTCGACATGGATCAGGTTCCACGTGCCGCACTGGGGGCACAACCCGAATTTCTTCCCCGGTGTAAGAGGCAAGGCGTCCTGTATGGGTCCTATATCCGCTGAGTCGTTTTCCTCTTCCGCATCACTCCGGAGATACTCGTCCAGGAACTGCCCTATGGCGTCGGGTACCGAGCGGACCCTGTTGGGCCCGAACCCTATGGCGCGAGAGCCGCCGATCCCCAAGAGCTGATCGGCAATCTCCTGAGGATCTACACCAGACCTAAGAGCCGTTGAAATGAGCCGGGCTATGGCTTCGGTGAAAGCCGAGACATCGCTACCTGCTTTACCGATCTGGGCAAACAGTTCGACCGGGTGACCGTTAAGGGTGTTTAGAGTAAGGAACAACTTACCTACAGGCGTTTCCTTGGCTGCGGTAAAGCCGTCCAGGCGGACAGGCCGCTCTATAGGCTTTATATGCCCCCACACCCCGTTGATTTTGGCCTTGCCACGCAGTTCATGGTGATCGAACTGGAGATCGCCGGTTGCCTGGAGCTCTTGCCCGGCGCCTTCGCCTTGAGCTTTCTT
>DGDN01000122.1:0-16374 GCA_002385465.1 Candidatus Fermentithermobacillaceae bacterium UBA3951 | reverse complement strand
GTGGCCTCATTGGGGAAGTTCACGGTCTTGGACACCGCGTTGTGGGTGTATTTCTGGAACGCGGCCTGCATCCTTATGTGCCACTCGGGCGTTATGTCGTGGGCCGTCACGAAGACTTTCCTTACTTCCTCGGGGACACCTTCGATATCCCCCAAAGAACCGTGCTCTGCGATCTTCTCCATCAGCTCGTCGCTAAAGAACCCCAGCGTGCGCGCTACTCGTTCGAACCTTGGGTTTACTTCCACTAAGGCCTTCTTGTCGAGCACGTGCCTGGTGAAGGCTATGCTGAACAAAGGCTCGATGCCCGATGAAGCGCCGCCTATGATGCTGATCGTGCCGGTCGGAGCGATCGTCGTGGTAGTTGCGTTTCTCACGGGCTTCTTCCTCGCCGCGAATACGCTCTTTTCGTAGTTGGGGAAGGTGCCCCGGGACTCGGCCAGTTCGGCTGAAGCCTTGAGAGACTCCTCTTCAATGAAGGCCATGACTCTCTCCGCAAGCTCCAGTGCCTCTTCTGAACAATAGGGTATGCCGAGGTCGATTAGCATGTCGGCCCACCCCATGACGCCCAAGCCGATCTTCCGGTTTCCGTGGGCCATCTCGTCTATCTCAGGTAGGGGGTACTTGTTGGCGTCAATCAGGTTGTCCAGGAAATGTACTCCCGCGCGGACCGCCTTCCTTAGCCCGTCCCAATCGATCCGGTCCTCTGGCTCCTTGGAGGCGTCATTGCTGCCCCATACGGGCACGGTAAAAGCGCCGAGATTTATGGACCCCAGGCAGCACGCCTCATAAGGCAAGAGAGGCTGTTCTCCGCAGTTGGATACGACAATCCCGTTGGCTATGAATGAGTGGCTGATGGGCACAGTCAGGTCGAAGACCTCTTTCTTGCCGGCGGGTTCTATAGACTCGACAACATCAACATACGGCTGGCGGTAGAACCCTCTTGACCGCCTTCTGATCTCCGCGATCTCCTCAGAGTAGCGGTCGTCGGCGAACCCCACCTCATCGATGAAGCGTCCCAGGTTATCTCCGCTCACTTGGAGTTCGTACAACAAGCCGTCACTTGCATATGCTCTCACAGAGCCATGGACGGAACTATGGCTGAAACACCCTCTAGCCGGCCTGGAACTGTAGATAGTTGACATAATCCCAAGGTTCAGAAGGAGGACCTGCACATCCTCAAGGAGAGCTCTTGACTTCGAGGTCAGTCTGACATAGGCCGCACCGTTATGTTGGTTCGCCAGGGTTCCGTCGGCTGTGAACATCGCCTGCAGGAAACCGACTACCGCTTCACGAGTAGCCCTGAAGAGCGATTCGGGCACTCTCTTGACGGCAGACATACCGGATTGGACCCCGAGGCTCTGGAAGAACTCGACCACCGACTTCGAGCGATAGCTGAGGTGATAGACGCCGTTCTTGCGCCTAACGGGCTTCACGGGTCGGTACCACCGGTCGAGAGCCGATTTCACCGTTTCCATGACGCTATAGTCTTGCTCAGAGAACGTAAACCCGGCGCGTGAGTTTTCCCCCGAGTCTATGAGCCAGCCATCGCCGACAAGCCTGCCTAAGGTAAAGCCGAGCTCTCTCGACCAGGTCGTCGGGAAATTGGTACGGTATGTACGTCCATTAGCTCCGGTCCTTAGGTTCTTCACCGGGACCGGCAGCGAAGGATCAAGGCTGAACTTGCCGGCGCCGGACTGAATAAGGACCGAATCCTCACCCGGCCGTAGGCTACCGGCAGGCACCCATCCCCGAGGAGTCATGATCTTGTGGTCGATTGTAACCTCGACGGAGTATCCGCCTTTGGTCCTGAGTCGAACCACATCCTTGACGGCTGTCCTCATAGCCCTCGCGAGGGGCACGACTTCGACTCCGGCAACAGTCTCTATGTAGGTACCCGAGGTCCCTTCCCGGACCACCCCACCGTGCGAGACACGCCGGTCAATAGCTACTCCGACTCCTCCCGTGGACCACTTCTCCGCCATTTCTCTGATGGGGATAAGACCCATTTCCGTGGACACAAGAGCATCGCCGGCGACGCACGGGTTCGTGCTCTCGATCTCTCCTATTTCAGGAGTAGGGTTATCCCTGTTGAGTCTGTCGAGGAATATAATGCCGGGTTCGCCGTTCCGCCAGGCCTGATCGACGATCTTCTCAAAAACTTCCCGGGCATTGAGCTTCCCGGTCACCTTTCCGTTCCGGGGGTTCACCAGCTCGTACTCTTCGTCCTTCTCGACGGCCTCCATGAACCTCTCGGTTATCCCTACGGATATGTTGAAATTCGTGAGTTCGTTGTTATCGGTCTTGCAGGTGATGAACTCAAGGATGTCAGGATGGTCGACGCGAAGGATCCCCATATTCGCCCCGCGCCTTACTCCGCCTTGTTTGACCGCCTCCGTAGCGGCGTTAAACACCTTCATGAACGAGACCGGGCCCGACGCCACGCCGCCCGTGGACTTGACGACATCGTTCTTGGGCCTTAGACGGCTGAAGCTGAAGCCGGTCCCGCCGCCCGATTGGTGGATAAGCGCTGCATGCTTAAGGGAATCGAAAATGCTCACCATGGAGTCTTCGATCGGCAAGACGAAACAAGCGGACAATTGCTGGAGTTCACGCCCGGCGTTTATGAGGGCCGGCGAGTTGGGAAGGAACTTGGCTTCGGTCATGACTTCGTAAAACCTAACCGCCAACTCGCGGATTTCATCCTTCCTCGCTTCGACCAGTTTTTGAAACTCATCCCAGCTGACTTTCGTGAGGCCCTTTGACTCAAGGCGGGCGTGAGCCATCTTCATGGTCGCCCAGTCCCATTCGGAGACCGAAAACTCCAAATCAACTGCGACCTCAGGCTTATTAGGAGCACCTGCCACGCTCGCCATCTTCTTCGGTCGCCTGGGAGACCCGGAATAAACCTCAGGGTAATACACAAAATCCATGAGGGCGATGTTTTTTGCTACCCGCCAGAACATCTCTCTGGGGCTCTCAAGAGGTTTTCCGGTCTCGTCCTTTTTCAGGTACCTCTTTTCCAAGACCTGAATTGCGTTTTCAGAAAGGTTCAACCTGTACTGCCTCCCACCGGCTCAAGGCCTTCTCTCTATTTTGGTTACCTCCGCTGGTACTCTCCCCCACATAGGCCCGATGCCTAGAAGCTCTCATAGGAACTTCAGTCGCCAGGGTCTTCGGTTTCCTGCTTGCCCTCCTTATCCCTCAGAATCCTCTCAAGTTCCTCACGAAAACCCATGAGATCGGTGAATTCCCTGTAGACCGACGCAAACCGGACATAGGCAACATCATCGATAGCCCGGAGCTTCTCCATAACCATCTCGCCGGTCTCTTTCGAAGTCACCTCGCCCCTCCCCGTCTCCCTAAGGGCGCGTTCCACCTCAAACGCCGCCTCCTCCAAGGTCTCCAGGGGTATGGGGCGCTTCTCGCAAGCTCGCAGCATCCCCGACAAAATCTTCTGCCGGGAAAACATCTCTCGACTTCCGTCCTTCTTAATCACCAAGAGGGGAGTCTCTTCGACCCGTTCGTACGTGGTGAAGCGGCGGCCGCAATGCGGACACTCTCGACGCCTGCGTATGGCGGCATCTTCGTCGGTCGGACGAGATTCCAGGACCCTGGAGTCAAGAAAACCGCAGAATGGGCATTTCAAGGAGCCACTCCACCCTTCGCGGACAGGATACCCCAAAGAAAGCGCGATCAAACATATGTGTGCGCTATATCTGGGTACAAGGCTCCTATTCTACGCTAGATGTATTTCTCCTTGTGGATTTCTCACGGGCCCGAGAAATAAAACGGTCGACCGAAATGAGGAACCTCTCGTGGGTGCCCTCGCCTACTTTGTCCAGTTCGTCGCGGGCTTCAACGTGAAAAACAAGTCGCCGCCCGTCGATTTCGGTCAAAGTGGCGGTGGCTGTAACGGTAAGGCCAAGGGGCGTAGGCGAAATATGCCTGATATTGACTAGGGTGCCCACGCTGGACTCTCCGGGCTCCATATAGGGTTTGAGCGCGTCCATGGCCGCTTCCTCCATAAGGAGGACAAGGCTGGGGGTGGAAAAGACGTCCACCGCCCCGCTGCCGGTTGAGGAAGCGAGGTTAGACTGAGTGACTTTGACCGTGGCCCTGCCTTGAATGCCTATCTCTACAAGCTTCATCTTACTTGTTCAGGGTGAACGTGATGTTCGTCTTGACGTTCAGGGTTTGAATGACGGGGCAGGCCAATTCGGTCGCTTCAAGGCACTCCTTGAGTTTGTCTTCGGTGAGCCCGGAACACTCCACATCATAGTGGGCGTTTATGGTTTCGAACCTAGGTGGACCACCGACAGCCCTCACGCCTTCGAAGGTCATCTCGAGCTTTCTGGGCGTGAAGCCTTCCTTGGCCAGCACTGACTTAAGCACTGAGCCGCTGCATCCTGCCACTGACATGAGCAGAAGATCGGTGGCACGAGGTCCTGTCCCGCGTACGCTGACCTCGGCTCCTTTTGAGTCGACGCACAGGAAGCTGTTTTCTAGGGCGCGAGCGGTAATTTTCTGGGTATCTGCCACGCCTGGGCGCCTCCTTTCTTAGGGTAGAGCTCAAAAGAGCATGCATGTATGATCATAGTACCTCTGGGAAGGGAAGTGAAGGGGTATGACGCTCGGAGATCAAGACATCTTGAACCTCCCGCGCCTGACCTCCCGGTCTTGTTCAGTCCGTGCCCTGGAGCTGGCTCCCCGGCTCTTGGGGACGATCTTGGTCCGCCTGACTCCGGAGGGCCTCACCGCCGGAAGGATTATCGAAGTTGAGGCCTACGAGGGCCCGGAAGACAGGGCCTGCCATGCGTTCGGTGGCCTGAGGACGTCAAGGAACGAAGTCATGTACGGCCCTCCGGGACGAGCGTACGTCTACTTCACCTACGGGCTGCACTGGATGCTGAACGTGGTGGCAGCGCCCGAAGGGACCCCACACGCCGTGCTCATCCGCTCCATAGAGCCCATAGCGGGCATTGAACTCATGGCCGAACGCCGGAAAGGCACGGTGCCTTACGCTGAAGGTCCGGGCAGGTTGTGTCAGGCTTTGTCTATCACGGGAGCGGACAACGGGACAGGCCTTACGGAGGAATGCCGGGCTGAGGCGTACCGGGCTTCAAGCGGTGCAGCACCGGAAGGCTCCGTAAGAGCAGGGTACGACATCTTCGTTGCCTACCCCCCGGAAGGCATGGACCGGCGGCCTCCATACCTTGTTACAAAACGAGTTGGAGTCGGGAACTCGGGAGAAGCGAAGCACTATCCGTGGAGGTTCGTGGTGAAAGGCACCGGGCCTTCCAAAATGAAAGTGGATTACCCGGAATAGCGGGAAACCCAAGTCCACCCCTACCCAATAGGCCTAATCGCACCCGGAAAGACCCGGTTGTGCCCAAAAAGAACTGAGAACCCGCGTCAGGGCCCATGGCTCTTCCAGCTGTGGGATGTGGCCGCACCCCGGCAAACAGACCGTCGTTACGCATACCCCTTCCGCTAAAAGGTCCTCGCCCAAGCGCCGGAAATAGAAGGTGGGTATTACGGCGTCTTCCTCGCCGTAAACCAAGAGGACCGGCTTTCCGCTCAGGTATTCCGCTTCGTCCATGGGATACGGCGGCCACGGAACGCCCCTAGAAAGCAGCGGGCCCGCTTTGGCGTAATCTTCCCGCAAGACTTCCGCATCTTCCCGGGAGATGCGTCCCGGCCATGCGACCAGTCTATTCAAAGGTCTCTCGAACACTATGGAACCGGGGTCCCTGCCGCTACGTGAGGCAATGCGCCGGGATTCGCAATAGGCCCGGGTGGCCGGCGCGATCAGTGTTACGCTTGCAACCCAGGGTTCTCTCGCCAGGTGAACGGCGATGGCGCCGCCCAGGGAATGCCCTACCAGGTGCACCCGTCGCCCCGACCCAAGCGAGCGGAAATAAGCCAGCCATCCCTCGAAAGACAAAGGGGCGCCTCCGGGCAACTGAGCGTCGCCCATCCCGGGGATGTCCGGAGTGAGGATCTCCTCCGGGGACTCCATGGCCTCGAGGAGTCTCATCCAAATACGCCTAGAACTCGCGGCCCCGTGGATGAGGATGGCTCTAATCTCGCTTTTCACAGGATCAATTCCCCCACCGGACCTCAAGAGCTTTCAGTCTCGCTACGAGGCGCATCACAACTCTATCTTCCGAAATGGGATCCCGAGCTTGCCGGCAATGGCCTCCTCCCTGCCGTGACAAGAAAACAAGAGTATCTGGTGCCTCTCGGCGAGGGCCGCCAGTATTTCCAGAGCTCCGGCCAGCCGGTTGTCGTCATACTGCACGAAAGAATCATCCAGGAAGAACGGGATCTCTTCCTTTCTTGTTATAGCCTCAGCAATGGCTACCCGGAGGGCGAAGTAACACTGGTCAACGGTACCTCCCGACAAGGAAGACACGTCCACCTGGCTTCCGGTCTCCGGATGGACCACGCTTATCTCAAGGTCCGGCGATATCCTGATATCTCGGTACCTTCCCGACGTGATCTTCTTCATGATCTCGCCCACACGCCTGTTTAGTTCGGGGGCGAACTCACGCCTCAGGCTCTTGGACAGCTCCGAAAGGGTTTTGTAAGCGAGGTCGAGGGCCTCCCAATCCATCAGGAGCTCCTCCTCAATCGCCCGCTTTCGTGCCAGGTCTTCCTCGATCTCAAAGACCGGCCTCGTGTCTTCCATCCGGAGACGGATCCCGTTTTCAAGGGCTGCAAGCCGTGCCCTTACCTCTCCGAGACGCGCCTTGACCGAGTCTTGGACCCTCCGCTTGGCTTCGTAATCGCTTTCCGAGACCGCACCGCTCAAGACAACTTCGCCTTCCGCGGCTTGCCGCGATTTTACGGCAAGATGAGCCTCCAACCGGGCGACTTCTTCCGCGATCTCTCCCGGGTCCCGCCCCGACAGTAGGGCCTGAAGCCGGCTCCTGTATTCGGAAAGAGTCCTCTCGGCCTCATCGCACTCCTTTTTGGCGGCCAGTTTTTTCTCGAATTCCGCGAGGCTCACGACCCCGCAGGCGGCAAACACTTCCGCCTCCTTCGTCCTCAGCCCGGAAAGGTGCTCATCCAACTGGGTGAGAAGGTCACGCGCCTCGTCTATCCGCTCACTAAGAGTTGCCAGGTCTCTCTTGAGGGAGGCCACAGTGGCCAGCTTCTGCCTCCCCGAGTTCACGGCGGAGTCGGTAATCGCCTCGCCGGCTTCCAGAGAGCCCAATGACTTAAGCAGTTCCACCAGTTCTTTCTCTATGGCCGAGAACTCCTGAGAAGTCTCAAACCAGAACTTGTGCGCCGCCTCATAGCGGTCCCTCGCGCTCCTTAGCCGGGCGAGGTAGAGGTCCAGCTCGCGGGCCACGGTCCTCAGTTCCTCCACAGATTTCGCGCCGAGAACGGCAAGGTACTCCTCAAGCGATCTCCTGGCCGACTCGATCCTCTCCTCCTGCTCCTCCACTTCGCGCTCCTTCTGGGCGAGGACCGCTTCGTCTTCACGCCGCAGCTTGGTGGCCACGCTCTGGCGATACACCCCGGCGGCCAAGAGGGCCAAAGCCACACCAAATGCCGCCCAGCTCATGGGCATGGCCATTACTGTGAGGGCCACCGCGATACCCAGAGATGTGAGTGCAAAGGCGTACAACCAACCGGGCCCGCCGCTCATCCTCCTGGACACAACCTGAGACCTTGCCCGTTCTACCTCCAGTTCCATCTTTGACTTGGCTTTCTCGGCCAAGGTAACCGTCTCTTGGAGCTCTTCCGCTTCCTTGAGTATTTCCTTGTTGAACTCTTCGTCGGGATATCCCTTGATTCGCCCTTCTTCCTCTCTAGCTCTGAGTTCTTTCCGGGCCTCGTTGGCGGCACGCTCGCTCTTGGAGGCCGCGGCTTTTGCGCTTGAGTATTTGGAATAGAGGGACATGAGGGCCGCTTCATCAACACCGCTCTCACCGGAGGGCACGGACGCCAACAGCTTGGCCTCCACCCCTTTGGCCCTTTGCTCAAGCCGAGAAAGCTCCTCCTCCGCCTCTTCCCGGCGCCGCAAGGCGGCGTCTATCTCCTGCTTTAGAGCCAGGTACTGTTCTCCGGCGCCCTGTGGAACGTCTTTCGCCCACAGGAGCTCTTCCAACCGGGCCTGGGTCTCTCTTATGAGGCCCCGGAGATCTTCTGCCTCGGCAAGAAGCCCTTTCAGCATCGCGTGCCTGAGCCGGGAGAGCTCCCAATCCCCCCGGGAAACCTGCTCTTCCAGGCGTTCCTTTTCCCTCGAAAGGTCTGATGCCTCAATGAGCCACCCTCGGAGCTCCTCCGCCCGTTCCTTGGCGGACTTGAGTTCACGAGAGAGCTCGGCTATCTCTTGCTGTACGATGTCCAGCTTGGCCTTCAGGCTTCGCGGGGCTTTGATTTTGGCCCTCTCGTCGGATAGAGCCGACAAGGCTCGCACAAGCGATACATCCTGGCTCCCGCCCTGAAGGATGTCTCCCAGCTTGCCCTGTATCTCGGCCCCGAGCCCGGGCTCCTGAGGGCTCCCGAGCTGGCCTATCCACACGGTGTTCCGAAACTCTTTGGCGGTGAGTCCTAAGTGTTTGCGTGCGAAGTCGTATTCTTTCCTCGAGTCTTGCGAATATAGGTGGGTCACGTCCTCGCCCGTCATGTCGTCATAGATCCGGACAATGTCCGGGTCAAAAGAACGCTCGACCCTGAAAAGACGCCCGCCATCCTCGTAGACGATCGCGCCCCGGTAGGCTTTCCCCGTCCACGGACGGTAGCGCTCGTACTCGGGGTCTCGCGATATCCTGGTCCTGCCTTCTTTCTTGAAACCGTAGAACATGCCGAGTATGAATGCGCCCAAAGTCGACTTCCCGGCCTCATTGTCACCCCGTATGATATTGAGACCCCCAGAGAGCTCGATTGTCCGGGAACCGCTGAACTTCCCGAAGGCCGCCGGAGCAAGTTTTTTTATCTTCACCCCTACCGCCCCCTCCGGAGTATGACTTTGCCTTGCCTCAAGGCGTCCAGCCCATATTGTAGGGCAAGATCCGCAATACGGGCCGAACGTCCCTCGCCCTTCTCAACCAGCTCGTCTCGAAGTCCCATGAGGTGCCTTGCGAAACGCCCTTCAAGGCTCGAGTTCTCAGGGTCGCTTAAGGCGTCTAAGTCATAGCCAGGAGAATAGTCGGGGACAAGGCGCAGGAAGAAGAAGTCGTCTCCCAGCGAGCGCTCAAGCTCGCGGATGTCAAACACGATCTCCGGCTCCACCACTCCGGTAAGCCTTATAGCCCACAGGTCACGCTTCCTGGCAGAGGAGTCTCCAAAGGAAAGGACGGCATTTCGGACGCGCTCCAAGGTGTCAAGGCCCGTGATATCCAGGTCCTCGCTCCTCATCTCTCGGAGGGCCATTGGAATGAACTCCGGAGAGACGCTGAACCCGGCTTGTCCCTCCCGCCTAGCGGCGGTCACGAGGTACACCCCACGCTCGCCCTTGTCGCCGAAATCCAAAGGCTCAGGGCAACCGGGATAGACGGCCGTCACCTCGCCCGCCTTGAACGCCCCCGGCACGTGGATGTGGCCCAGCGCCGCATAGTCCACCCCCGTTCCTTCCAGGTCCTCAAGATGGATGGGCAGATACTGGGACCCGCTATCCGAAGCGCCAGCATTCCAGACCACATCCCCGTGGATGACCAGTATGTTGAAAAGCCCGTCGCGGGCCCCTCGAAAGCCCTGGAGGAGCCTCCGGTGCTCCAAGTACGTTCGCCAGCCCAGTCCGTAGACTACGGTGCTTAGGTCTTCCAACACAACCTCGCCTATACGGTCGCTTTCAAATACGGTCACATTTCCCGGCCAATCTACGGTCTTATACAGAGAATCTCTAACCAGCGGGTCATGGTTTCCCGGGCTTATGAACACCCTGGTCCCACCTATGGAACGGAACACCTCTCCGGCCTCTCTTGCCCAGGTAGCCCTTGCATGGGAGTGCTCGAAGAGATCTCCTGATAGGAGGAGCAAGTCCGCCTTTTCCCTCCTGCAGAGCTCTGCGATACGAAAAAGGCCGGTCTCGATCTCCCTGCGCCTTATGGATGCTTTCTCCTTATCCAGTTCTCGCGAAGCCGGACGCCCGGCGTGTATATCGGCAGCGTGCACTATCTTGAGCATTGGTATGCCTCCAAACAGCATGTGGTGGAGCGAAACGACATCAGAGGAAGGATTTCTACTCAGAGATATCCTTTCCCTTTAGAGCGGGAGAGGTCGATCAGGCGACCTAGCGGGACAAATCTCGAGGGAGATGCTGCTTCGCAGGAGTCCGGAGAGGCACGGGCAAATCTTCGTTGGCGACTTCCCCGAGACCCGTTGAGAAAATGCGCCATCTGTTCTTCATCCCGCTATGGCTCCTGAAGGAGATTTATCTCACGGATATGTCCCGGCTTCCTCCATGGCGAGCGGCGACCTCCGGCCTAGGTCCTCCCATTTTCCGCACTTGGAACCCCACCGGGCGACCACCCTGTCGTCGACGATGATCTCCTGGATCTCACAGGAGTTTGCGCAGTCAGAGCACTCAAAGCCCCTGCTCCGGGCACTTGACAGCGCGATGCGCGCGACTCCCCGGAACGCAGTGGGCCTCGACGGGTCTTCGAGGGCGCGCTCTCTGGCAAGGAGAGCCGCACCCCACGCCCCCATCACTTTGAAGTGCGGGGGTACGGTAATTGGAAGCCCCAGTTTCTCTTCCAGAGCCTTGCGTATACCGGCGTTGGCGGCGACCCCGCCCTGAAAAACGACCTTCGGCCTGATCTTCTGTCCCCTGGCCACATTTGTTATGTAGTTGGCCGCCAAAGCCGAGCACAACCCCGCAATGAGGTCCTCCTTGCGGTAACCCATCTGTTGCTTGTGGATTAGGTCTGATTCGGCGAAAACGCCGCAGCGGCCCGCTATCCTGGCCGGCGTCTTCGAGCGCAGTGCCCAATCGCCGAACTCCTCGATGGGAATGCCCAGCCTCGCAGCTTGGTGGTCCAAGAACGACCCCGTACCCGCCGCGCAGACGGTGTTCATGTTGAAGCCTACCGGATACCCATCCTTGAAAAACACAATCTTGGAGTCCTGGCCGCCGATATCGATCAAAGTCCCGATGCCCGGAAACAGGAAAGAAGCGGCCTTCGCGTGGCTCGATATCTCGTTCTTCACCACGTCGGCGCCTATGATGACCTTGGCCAAGAGGCGCCCCGAACCTGTGGTGCCGACCAACCGGATGCCTTCGGTCCACCCACCCTCCGCAAGGCGCCTGAACCCCTCCTGCATGGCCCAGATCGGCCCGCCCTCGTTCCGGATGTAGTCCTCGAAAATGATGTGGCCGTCGCGGTCCGTAAGCACGATTTTGGTGGTGACGCTGCCCACATCTACGCCGAGGAATTTGGTATCACGGCTCAAGTTAGCCTGCCGGAGCTTGTCGCCGGCCGCCGGATGCTCCTTCAGCGGGACCTCCCGCAAGGGGATTGGCTCTCTTCTGTCCTCACGCTTCATTGGCCGAATACCTCTTTCTCCTTCCTTCCAACAAGTCGCAAAATGCCTCGAACCTTGTTTCCAAACCTGCCACCCCGGTCTGCTCGGAGATCATGAGCGACAGGACCGGCATATCCAGATCCCTCGACACCTTGACCAGTATGTTCTGGGCTATTATTTCCGGCATGCAGGTGAAGGGAAACAGGTGAATGACGCCGTCCATCCCCGACATCTTTGCGAGCACCGTCTCCCCCACGGATTCCTGGCCGTGCCCCCCTACGTTGACCGGCAAGTAGGGGCTAGCGCACTTCACCACCCGGTTGTACTGTGTGACCGCTCGAGGAAGCCTGAAGAGGTGGTAATCCACCCACGAGGTAACGTCGAGAGTCCTGTAGACCCTGACACGCTGCTCAAGCGATCCAAGGATTTTCTCCGCGTCTTTGTTGACGAAGGGCTCATTTACGACGTAGACCTCGCCGACCACGGCCACTCGCAATGGGTCTACCTGAAGCCTCGGTATCTGCCGCATGTCCCGGCAGTACTCGCCGAAAACGGCCTTGACCTCTTTGGGACTACGGGCCTCACCCAGTTCCTTAAGGAACTGTGCGAACCTCCTATCCCCTTCGCCCCGCTCTGCCTCATAAGCCCTTACATCACGGAGAACATCGACTGCCCTGTCCGAAGCGGCGATCTTGGTGAGAGCAATCCGGAGCCCCTTGAGCCCTTTGGGGAAAGGCGCTCCTCCGGATAGGGCCCTGTAGGACTCAACAAACTGCCCCCACTTCAGCGAAAGGGGAAGCGGGGAATCGACCGAGAGCACGCTAACCGGATAGCCGTTTTTCCTGAGGATCTCTTCCATGACCTGGGCGTACCAGCCCAACCGGCACTTGCCTTTCCCCTGCACCATGACAATCTTCCGCACGCCGTCTTCGGCATGCTTCCTCATCTGCCCGATGAGCGTAACCATGGGGTAGCAGATAAACTCGGGGGCGATCTCTTTCCCAAGTCTCACTATATCTTCGGTTAGAGGCGGCGGCATCACCGTGTCGCATCCCATTTCCGCAAACAAGCTCCTCAGGGCGTACCGTAGGTTGCCCATATCTACAAGGCCTATAGGGCCTCGCTCCCTGGTACGGACGACTCCCGAGAGCCCGGCCGCCTCGCGCCCTGTAGGCTCCTCTCCGGTCGCCTCCGGTCGAGCGGGAGCCAGAATAGGCGCTTCCGGCCTGACTGCGTCAGTTGGAGCATCGTTAAGAGCAGTCGATGCAGGCGCGGTCGCTTCGTGAGAGGTCGCAACCGGTCCTCCGCTTTCCCGGGCCGGAACGCGCGTGGAATCCATGAACGCTTCGATCCTGGTAAGGAGCCCGGCCTCTCCCGAGTGCTCGTCAACCGCCAGGTTCAGAAGCGGTATGCCCAGATCGCCTGCTTCTTTGGCTATGTAGTTCTCAATGATGGACGCAGGCCCGCATGAAAATGCGGATACGAAGACAAGGCGGTTTACCTTTCCGGACCTTATGAGATGCAGGGCAGCGCCCAGGATGTGCCCCTCTATTGTCCAAAGTTTCTCGGCCTCGAATATACCTTTGAGAGCCGCATGTGCGTCCTCTTTCGATACGTTCTCCGCCGTGATGACAGAGCCGTAATCGCCAACTCGTTCCAAGAGGCGCCTCCCGAATATGTCGTGGAGGACGTAGGAGTGACCCATGACCCCTGTATCCCAGGTGAAATGTCCGACTCGAACAGAAGAATCCTCATGTCCTCTCCAAGCCCGAAGAGCTTCTTGAAGCGCCCGTTTGGCCCTTGCTTCCGAAGAGACCCCCAGCCGTCGAGCGGCGGAAACCCAGGTCCGGGGCCAACCTCTTGGGTCGTCGCGCATATCTATCACGGGGCTTATGAAGTCCTCGTCGGATATCCCGAAAGCCGCTTTCAGCATTGCGGGAAGGCCCATCATCTTTGGACAGCAATAAGACGTGCCGGAAAGGGAGATGACCGTAGGGACAAAGAACTTCCTGCATCCTTTTCGAATGAGGGCGTCGACGTGGACAAACGCCGCCTTGACTGCGATGCACGGTTCATCGGTGGGGCAAAGGTCCAGGCGCTGGAGGTCGCTTTCGGAGGTATACGGCGACTCCGTCCACTGGACTCCTATCTCCCCAAGAAAAGTGCGGTAAAAGGGATGGAGATAGAAGAAACCGAGGCTCCTGGGAACGCCCACCGACATGAGGCTTACGACCCGCCTTTACACTGTGATGGTGGTAATGTTCCCAAAAAGTGGCGTAAGTAAACAGAACGCGGAGAGGGGGCTACTCTGTCCTCGACACCTTGATCTTTCCCGCCCCGCAGCTCACGACAAGGTCGATCTTGGTAGAGGCGCTCTCATAATCAGGTGTTACCCAGGCGTTACCCGAGCGTGTCATACCTTGGGCTCCCAAGTCGTGGGTGATTGTGAGAGGGCTCGATATGGACACGCGAAGCCCTGCCGCGCGGGGCACTGTGACATCGACCGTCGCTGCACCACCCGATATCATGACCCTGGTTTCCTTGCCGCTAAGGCCGAATTCGAGATCGAGGTCGACAACACCGGCCGATATGTTGAGGTCGCCCAAGTCAACCGACCGGCAATCGAGGGAAACATTGGCGACTCCGCCGGTCACCTTGATAGAGGTGGCGATTGAAGGGTTCAGCGTGATGTCCCAGGTCTGTTTGCCGGCGTCTACCCCAGTGCGATCCGGAGCTCTGATAGAGACGCGCGTCTCGCCGCCCGCTTCCTCCCATGACTTCGACGGTTCGTGCCGGTCCCACGAAAGGCTCCCGGTCATGAGGACCGGCATCGCAACATTATTGAGGCCAGAGTCACCTCTGGCCTCGAGCTCCAGCGAAGGAGCCCCAAGCTCCATCTTTAGTCTCGATATCGTTGGGCCAAGGGGCACCGAGTAATCCTCAGTGTGCTCCATGGGCTTCCAGGGCACCCGGAACTCCCACCTGATACCGTCGGATCTCCAGATCGGTCCGCGCAATCCATGGTTCGGAAACATGGCCCCGAGGATCAGGATGACGACGATTGCTATCGCGAACCACGGGACCTTCCACTTGGAAAACACAAGCTGCAAGCCGAGACCTATGACCAAGAACGGCCAGAACGATACGGCCGCGTCCCACACACTCCAGGGCAGGTATCCTGAGGTGTTCATGAGGAGAATGGCCCCTACGACCACCAAGACGAGCCCGTTCAGAAGCCTGCTCGCCACCTTTTTTACCTCCCCCTCACTGCGCCCAAGATAATGGCTATTCCGGCGATGATTATAAGCACGGGCCAACCCTGGCTAATAAGGTGGAGCGGGAGCCTCCATACGAAAGTGGGAACAACCCTACGGAGCAAGACCACTGCGCCCACCGCTATTAGCACGAAACCGAAGAACTGACGGCTTCTATCGCCTGAATCATGGGCAGAAGCTTTTGATGGAGGCACATCAATGTGGCCTTTTGATGCTGAAACGGGCCCTACTTCACCCTTTGGCGCCTCGACTCCGGAAGCATTCGCTCCCGAAGCGTTTGCTCCTGAAGGCTCGATACCGCTGTTTCTCAGTATTTCGTCGGCTGTCATCCCACCTTCCGAAGGCGGCTTACCTTCCGACGCGTCATCACCGGCCGGCCTCCCAAGAGAGGGCCCGGACGCCATCCCTTCGGGCTCCTCGGGGATGATTATCCAGGCGAGAATGTAGGCTATGATGACGTTCGGGACAGTGACGAGCAGGAGGGCGAAGAGGAGCCGCATGATCGTTACGTCCATACCGAAATAGTCGGCCAACCCGGCTGCTACTCCACCCAGGACTTTAGTGTGTCTGGACCGGTACACTCTTTTCATCGAGTACCCTCTCCTCCGTCCTTGGAAGATCTACGTTGGTTCAAGAAAACTACCGTGGTTATCCCGCCAAATACAAGTACGCTGATGATTTGCGAAGGTAATGCGGATCGGAGGATTCCGAGCGAAGCTATTCCATCGGTCCGCAATGCCGAGATCACCGAGACAAAGCTGTCCCACCAAGCCCCCGAAACGACGTATTTCCAGAAAGCGCCCAAGTCTTGCAGGGACGATAGGAGGTTTGGGCCCTTTCCGAAAAGCACCGGCATGTGGGAACCGTACCTGTATTCAAGGATGGAACCCAGCGCCAAGACAAAAGACGCGACCGCCCATCTTATCTTGTATCCCCGGGAGATCTTGAAAGTCTCCTCTTCGAGGGTCGCGCCTTTATCGTAAAGCACGGGGTCAGGCCTGAAATCCCACGACCTTACCATTCTCAAGAGGCCCTCCTCGAAGCCCGCGGGAGGTTCGTCTGACGGGTATAAACGGAACAAGGCCTCAAACTTGCGCAATCCGTCGATTTTCGCCCGGCACTTGGAACACGTGCCCACGTGGAGCCTGATTAAGAGTTTCTCAAGCGGAGCGAGATCTCCGTAAAAGTAGTCCTCCAGCCTAGTATCATCAGGACATCTGAGTACCGGCATGGGCTCTCACCTCCCGGCGAGGCTCTCCGGCGCCCGTACTCTGACCTACACTGTCCATACAAGTCCACCCGCCTCAAGGATTTTCTTGAGCATTTGTCTTCCTCTATAGAGTCTGTTCTTGATGACGGTCTCCTTCAAGTCCGTCACATCGGATATCTCTCTAATCGATAGGCCCTCCAGGTGAAAAAGGATGATGAGTTCGCGGTACCCTTCCGCCAGCTGGTCTATAGCGTCTCTCAGTACACGCGCAGCCTCCTGCCTCTCAAACTCGCCGTCGGGGCCCAGTATCGGACTGGCAAGCCTCGACGCACCGGTGTTTCCGTCGTCTATTGACTCCTCGGCCGGAGTCCTACCAATCTTCCTCCCCCTGTCGGCGCAGATGTTCCAAGT
>DGDN01000061.1 GCA_002385465.1 Candidatus Fermentithermobacillaceae bacterium UBA3951 | reverse complement strand
ATCCCGTAGCGACGATTGAGGACGGTCCCTTCTAAGCACAAGACGGTGTCCCACGACTTATCGAACGTTAGGTTCCTAGAGAGGCAAAGGAACCGGTACATGACCGGAAGCCCCTCCCCAACAAAGCGCAACAGCCACACCTTCGGGTGAAACACGCCGTTCTTGCGAGGCGGGCGGACTTCAATCACGGCCGGTTCCAGGTAGCTATATAAGAGGCTTGAGGTGCTCGGGACCGAGATACGCCCCTGTTGGCAAAAGATCCCCACTCGACCCGTCACGCGCCTGAGCGCCTCCAGGACGGCTGTAGGATCCTTAAGGACAGCAGAAGAACTCTCGGCCTCATAGAAGACCATTGATACTGGCGCGACGAGAAGCGACAAGAGATCCAACGTGAACGTGGTCCCCAACGCCTTGTCCAGAACGTACCCGTCGGGTGGGCGCAGTTCGTTAAGGTAGAGAGACCGGTCGTTAAGCCTGAGCACTGCATATACCTCCGAGCAAGCCTGTGATGATGTCGTTCAGGATGGTCTGGACCGTCGACCAGCGGTAGTCCAGCCGGAAAGCTCCGGCGTTCCCGCGCCAGCGCTCGAGGGCCCTGCGGTTGTGGAGCCTTGCGCGGTTTCCTTTGAGCATGTACTCGCGCATACGGATCAAGCTCGCCGCGGCTTGGTCGGAAGCTATAGACACTACCTTCGCCCGTTCGCCCAGTATCAGGGAGAGCCACCCGTCAACGAACGAACGGGTCTTCGGTGGTATCCTCGCTTGCCTAAGCGCAAGGCAATTCCAAAGACCTCCCTCGTCAAACCACCTGCGGAGTTCGTCTTCTCTACTCTCAATCAACGCTACCCAACCGCCAATGAGGCTCTCATACCTACTCACCAGTTCTTCATTGGGAAGCGCCCTCGCGAGCAGGAGGTTGTACAGTAGAGCAGCCCCGAAAATCGTCTCAGAGAAGTTGCAGGCGTGGTCCAGAACCGTCTGGAGCGCTTGAGTCAAAGAGGGCACGATAGGGTGCTCCCACGGGAAGTCGCAGTCCGAAGGCTCCGGCCATAGAGCCAGCCTCGCGAGCATCGAGTCCGGATGGGAGGTCATAATCCTTTCCTGAAGGTACTGGGCTTCGGTCGGTGTCAGCTCCAAGGATGCCGTCTGCGGGAAGTCTCTAGGCGCCTCAGGTAACCCAGGATGCCAGGTATCGAGCAGGTTCCCGTCGACGGGCTCCTCGTCGTCAGTCTTCAGCGCACTCCTGCGCCGGCGGTACAACGAATCGAGTTCCCGGTGGTACTGATCGCGCCAGCCAGGGTAGCGCAGGATACCCCAACTCCTGAGCCCGTTCCAATAGATCGCGCTTGGCAGACGCTGCAGTCCCTCTTTTGCTTCTTGGCCTATTACGCCTTCAGTGTCACCTGAAGCCAAGAGCGCGTAGATAAGTCTGGTCTCGGATCTGCGAGCAGCAGCCGCGATCCTAGCCGAGGGTACTCGCTTCTCTTCAAGGGTCCTGTAGATCCAAGGGATAAGCAAGAAGTACTTCGCCCGGGTTTGGATGGTGCTCGTTCCCGGAAAGAAGAACTCTGCAAAGGAATCCCGGACCGTCCCGATGCCCAGCTCGTCTCTAGCCTCGCGTTCAGAGAAGAGGCGAACTACATCCATCATCTTCTGGCGGTCTTCTTCGGAGAAGTCTATCCAGCTGAAGTGTGACGGCATCTAAGACCTCCTAGAGAACTACTCCGTTAACGCTATCACACCAACCCCGTCACGGGGTGTCGGAAACGAACGTTCGCGTACTGCTGGCACTTACTATGGGGGATCACGAGTCACCCTGCGTCGAAGGCTGACGCAGTTCCACGCAAAGAGGGTTTTCAGCGCGAATAGTGGCAAGTCCTGCATGACTTGGGAAGGATCGTCTGATGGATGTTGCTCACTGGCCGAATAGGTCTGTACCCGGTTCGCACAGGTGTCAGCAAACCGTGGTCGCGGTCTGTTACGATCGGCCTTTCTTCGACTGTGCGGCCCAACCAATGGACAGCTCCCGCCACCTTTTGGGACGCTCTTTTCTCCTCCCAAATAACGTATACCGCCAGAACAGTCTGCGGCTCACTCTTGCGCCCGGGATATGCCTAGCCTCAGGGGCCCGAATCTCCGTCAGAGTCATATGGCTGTCATGCTCTCCGTGTCTCCTCCCATCCCATGGAACGCAACCTCAGACTAATCCGTCTTGACAGGCGTACGACCCCGAGCGCTTTCACAGCGCTTTCACCTGGTATTATGGTGTCGAGGTCCTGAGAGGGGATGCCCTGCTTGTTGAGACGAGCATTTGACGTGAGCCTGCGGTCACTTGGCTCCCGAAGCCCACGAAGCCCGGCTCTATCTATACTGACTACGACTACGGCCATCGTGGCTATCGCAGCCTTGGCCGTAGCCTCGGCCTCATTCGTAGCCGGATGCGCTCCGGCCGGTCCCGTCGTTGGAAGGGTGCTCGACCCCTGGATCGTGAAGTCGTGGCCGGTGAGCGATTGGATCGCGTCAGATCGAGCCGCAACCGCTATCTCTCCGGATGGCGCATACATGCTGCTCGTACAGGCCGGACCTGAAGAACGCGTGGTGAAGGCGGTCCCGCTGGCTCCTGAAAACGCGAACGAAATCCGCCTGTATGAAGTGGATAACACGTACCTAGAGAAGTCATCCCTGGATCTTGAGGTGATCGGCTGGATATCCGAGACCGAGTGCGCCTTCTTGGCTGCGGGATGGCAGTACCGGGGGCCCAATGAAGGTAGGTACGGGATCGGCGTCCTCACCGCCGATATCGAGACCGGCGCGTGCGAGGAGATGGCGTTCATCCCGCTGTCTGAGGAACATGTGCAGCGCTTCACTTACTTGCCTGAGTCGGGGCAGCTCTCTCTGGAAGTGACGGGGGCCGTCTGGAGCGTCGACATGAAAGGCAAGATCGCGAGACCGGTGACGGGCGGTCTTCCCACCAATAACTTGTTTCCGGCCAGTGTATCTCCAGATGCTTCCGCGTACATCTACGAACGCCACGAGGTAGACGGCGAAAACGGTCTCTACATGCTGGACACTTCCACCGGAGCCCTGACCCCATTTGCCTTAAACGGGGATACTATGGACTTCTACGCGTCCTGGTCGCCTGACGGGCAGTATGTGGCCACATACAGTGTTGCATGGCTTCCCGGCAAGAAAGGGGCTACGTGGATGAAGTACGCGATCTACCCGGGCGGAGACGGCCCGATGCCCGTCGCTACCCACATTGTTGTGAGGAACCGCGCTGGCCAGACCATCAACAACATCTCCCTTGACGGAAAGGTGCTGGCCAACTTCAGGTGGTCTCCGGACTCCAAGTCCATCGCCTTCGCGGTCGCCCCAAAGCCCGACAACAACGTGGATGCCGAAGTGGACTGGAGAATCCCCGAACTCCTCTGGGACAGCATATACGTGGCTCGGGTGCTTGAGCCCGGCGAACCTTCCAAGGTTGCCGATATCGTCACCGATTGGCCGAGGGACGCCTTGTACGTCTTCCCCATCGCCTTCGACCCCGAGAGCAAGGGGGTCTACTATCAGGTCAGCGAAGTGACGGGCCAGTCAGAGATATGGTACGCGGCTCCCTGCAAGACGCCGGTGCAACCCGAAGATGGCACGCCGTTAAAGGTCACCGACGGCGACTGGCTGCCATATCCGGAGTTACCTACCTACGGCAACTCACTCGCTGCCCTAATCGGGCATCGCTCAGGGAAGACAGAACTGTGGCTGTTGAGCTCCCAAGGAGCTACGAAGGTCGATGAGTGGCCGGGAAGCTACACTATGGTCATCGCCTTCAATGAAGACACCCTTGTTACGTGTGAGATAGCCGGGGAGTCGAAGAACAAGATAACCGTCCGCTCGATGTATACCAACAAAGAAGTCTCCGGGTGAGCCTCTAAGCACACCGGGCTCAGGCTTACCGGAGACTGGCGATGACTCAACCCGGACTACGCTTTAGCGGCTTCGCGCTCGGCATCTTCGACGCGCTTCCTGACAAAAGCCAAGAAGGCATCTGCCTGTCTTTCGAGATACTTACGGCTCTTCGTGAGCGTCACCCTGCCCCCTTCATCAACCTGTTCCAGGATGTAAGGGATAGTGAGGCGCGGCGCGTTCATGACGTCCATGTTTATGTAGCTTATGAGCGTCACCAGAGCGTCCTGCGCGCAGGCAGTGGCGTGCATGCCCGTCGTAGTCCCGCTTATCGCGGCAGGTTTCCCGATAAGGACAGGGCGCTCCTTGCCGGCGGGAAGCGACAGCCAGTCGATGAGGTTCTTAAGGACCCCCGGGAAAAAGTGGTTGTACTCGGGAGTGAAGAACCATATCCCATCCGCAGCCTTCGCCGCCTCGCGGACTCGCTTCACGGGCTCAGGCGGGGGGAACTCGATATCCTGGTTAAGTAGGGGTACGTCGCTGTACTCGAGTATCTCGAACTCCGCTCGATCTCCGACGATTTCCTTCGCCAACATTGCCAGCTGCCGGTTGTAGGAGTCTTTCCGAAGAGAACCGACGATTGCCAGTATCTTGATGAGGCTCAACGTGTTCTGCCTCCTTCTGTGACATGCTGTGGGTCGATCTCTAATAGCACCGGAGCATGGTCTTGCCTTGAACCTGTATCTAGTATCTCAGACCTTCTTACCCTACCGGCAATGCGGGTACTCACCAGCCAGTTATCGTTCAAGACCACATTGCTCCCTTGAGGCCTACCCCGGAGCGGTGTTGCTGTCGGCTCGCCCGCCAGTTATCTCTCAAAACCACATTGCTCCTCTTCCGACCTGTTTTCTGCCTCTCAGCGATCACAGGTGGCTTTCTCGACCCCAATATACCGCACTAGTAACGAGTTCCGCATTGTTGGGGCTGTTTTTTGCAGCCTGGGACACGAACGGATGCATAAGGGGAATGACCGTGTCCCTAAAGATAGCTATGTTTGCGAGGGGATCTGTTCAAACTCAATACGACAGGTCTCACCCGTGAGGACCGCACGCACTACTCTACATACGTGCCCAAACCTGGACGACGAATCAACACTCCCTTATGGACCAGACGCGAGAGGGCATGCCTAACAGTGGTGCGGCTGTCATGAAGTCCATGGCTTTATTGGTCGTTTCCGACCTCGCGGCGGGTCCCATAGTTGCAGCTCGAGGAGTGGAATATCGCTTTTCGGCATGGATTTATTGACAATCGATATGTCCGGGAGTTATGATTCTCCCGAAAGGTTGGCGTCTTCTGCTCTGAGTGATTGGACAATCACGGGGTGAGATCATTACAAGAGACAATCGCATCACCAGACGGCCGTTATCCCCAAGCGTGCCTATTCACTCCAACCAAATCACTTCAGGAAGAAGCCGACCTCCATCTTGCAGCGCACACAAAGGAGTTGGGAAGCGATGGAACGCGAAGGCACACCCATACTTGTGATCTTCAGGGTCTTGGTGCTGATAGCGTGGATCGGGCTCGCCCTGGCCAGTCTCTACCTAGCTATAGGCGTACCTCTGGGAAGTCTGAACGCCAGGCTGGTCAACCCCTGGCTCGGAGTGAGCTCATGGGACTCGGGTCTGGTTATCGGCGTCTCCCGTGAATCCCTCACCCCAGAACAGTGGCGGACATTCTGCTCCAGCGTAGGCATCTGGAGCCTGGGAGGCACGCTGTCGGCGCTTGTTGCCGTGGAGCAAGTCCGGAGGATTGTGTCCGAACCATCCAAGCAGAGCCCCTTCACAGCCAAGAACGCGCACCGCGTGAGAAACGCCGGACTTGCAGTCTTCGTCTCGGCATTCGCGAAAGCAGGGCGCGATTTTGCTTTCGCGCGCTTCATTAGCGATAATGTTCGCATAACCGGAGCTCAGGTCGGCTACGTATCCGACCTAGGCGTCTCAACAATTTTCCTGGGCATTATGATCCTGGCCGTTGCCGAAGTCATGCGACACGGAATGAAGCTGCAGGAAGATCAGGACCTGACAGTCTAGAGGTAAACACATGCCAATCATCGTACGACTTGACCGTGTAATGGTCGAACAGAAAATCACGCTTACCGAGCTTGCCGAGAGAGTAGGCATTACGATGGCCAACCTCTCCATCCTCAAAACCGGAAAAGCCCGGGCCATAAGGTTCTCGACGCTTGAAGCAATCTGCAGAGAGTTGGGATGCCAGCCCGGCGATATACTGGAGTACGTACCCGAGCCGGCGGAACCACCAAGAGATCCAAGAGAAGGTGTTTGACAGAACTACGTAGGCGGTATGCTGGCTATGAGAATGGCGTCGTCATCGATGGTCCTCTGCCGGCATACCGCTATGCGATAAGACAACGGTTCTCAAGAGCTTCCCAAGGCCTGCTCCCTGCCGTCATGGTGGACGTCTTGGGAACTCGACAAGGCCGCGATACTGTATATGAGCGTCAAGAACGCCAGGACCGCATAGACCGGGAGATTCCACGGTTCGTCTCGCCACAACCGCGCGAGTTGTACTCCACCTGCCACGTACACCAAACCAAGCGTTAATACCGCTGTTGTTAGGGCGCGACCGGGTTTCATATGAAGCCTAAGACCGGCACCAAAGGAAAGTCGGAAGATAGCCCGACCACCTGCCCAAGCCGCGCCATATGGAGCCACAAGCAGGGCACCAAGAATCAAACCGCACGATAACAGCCTGTACAGACCAAAACAAATCATGAACACAAACACCACTGAAGGTATGGTCTTGATAGCGAACTCATGAAGCCGGGTCACCCAAGCGGGATAGGACAACCCCGGAACCCCTGCCGAAGCCTGCGTTGTCGTTGCCCCAAGATCCGCCAGAAGGACCAACGTACCAAACAGGGCTACACAGTCCGACATCACGGTAAGAAACGAACCGCGTAGCGACTCCTGTAGCCGGACAAGGTAAAATCC
>DGDN01000060.1:8918-9301 GCA_002385465.1 Candidatus Fermentithermobacillaceae bacterium UBA3951 | reverse complement strand
TGCCAAGGCGAGGGTCGCGGGTTCAAGTCCCGTCTTCCGCTCCAGATCTCGTCAAGGCTCGCAACGTGAGCTCAAGTTGCGTAGATTGAGATAGGCAGAACGGGGCGAGATGGCCAAGCGGTAAGGCAGGGGTCTGCAAAACCCTTATCCCCGGTTCGAGTCCGGGTCTCGCCTCCAAAGTATCGCGGGGGAGTAGCTCAGATGGTTAGAGCGCTTGCTTGACATGCAAGAGGTCCCGGGTTCAAGTCCCGTCTCCCCCACCAGCATAACCAGCCGCTGAAAGGCGGTTTTTTGTTCTTGGATTGTACCCAGTAGCCCTCTTTAGCATCCCTCTTGTGGTCTCCACATCATTCTTACACGCCATGCCCCCGAAGAAATCTGTG
>DGDN01000060.1:5352-8609 GCA_002385465.1 Candidatus Fermentithermobacillaceae bacterium UBA3951 | reverse complement strand
CTTGGAACAAAGTCAGCAGAACGTCGTTCCAGTTATTGCCTTATTCGAGTAGCGGCTTGAGAAAACGCGGATGGATGCCCCATGTGGGGGCATGTGGGGAGGTGGGCCGAAGGGTAGTATTTAGCATTCGCAGAATGATGGAACGACCACATCAAGATTTCGAGGAGGAAAAACCGTGAGTAGGATGAGTCGGGCTGTTGCGCTGTTAGTGGCTGCCATGATCATGGTGACCCTTTTGGGTGCATGCGGTGGCAAACCAGAGCAGCAGGGGGAAACAGCCAAGGTCTATAGGACTTACCTGACGACTGAATGTCCTATCCTTAACGGACATGACTCGGTAGAAAGCTCCCTTCAGGTTCCCCACGACTATTGCTCGTCGCCTCTCTACCGCGTTTATCCGGATGAGGACGGCCTGGGCTATCACTACATAGGCGACCTTGCCGAAGGGATGCCCATACAGGTTGATGAGTACAACTGGCAAATAAAGATCCGCAAGGAAGCCAAGTGGCACAACGGCGAACCCATCAACGCTGATACGATAATCTACTCCTGGAAGAAGCTTTTGGACCCCATTCTGGCCAACCAGATGGCTGACTTCCTCTCAACAGGCAGCATCACAATCGTTAACGCTAAGGAATATCAGCGCCAGGGGACCGACAACACCGTTGCTTGGGAAGACGTGGGAATCAAGAAGGTAGACGACTACACGATTCAGATTACGACCGCCTACGAGAATACCGCCGAAGAAGTGTGCGCTCAGTTTGTCGACCGTTCCACCTTCCCGGTGTATGAGCCCTTCTACGAGGCAGGCATGAATGATACCGGCACCCAGACGACCTACGGTACAACTCTTGATGAGTGGATGGGATGCGGCCCCTACTTCTTCAAGACCTGGGAATTCGGGAACATGCATGTCTATGAGAAGAACCCCGACCACTGGCTGGCGGACCTCTTCCACTATGACAGGGTTGAGGTCTATGTTGTACCGGATATGAATGCCCGGGTTCAGATGTGGGAGTCCGGCAAGCTTGATTACTTCGTCCCGGACGCCAACACCATTGATCGCTACATCAACGACCCGCGCATGGTTTCGTATGAAAGCTTGGCGGTTGACCACGTCGACATCAACTGCAAGAACCCCACCAACCCCATTTCGGGTCTCATAGAGTACCGTAAGGCCATCTATCACGCCATTGACCGCGAAACGGTGGCGCGCGATATATACGGTTACATGAAACCCTCCGGCACCTACGTAAACGGTCAGGCAGGTATCTTGAGCCCCGATGGACTTCTCTACCGTGAATCGGAGCACGGCAAAGCGGTAACCGAAATGGTCAACTCATGGGGGCCGCACGGGTATAACCCGGAGATGGCTCGCGACTACATGAACCAGGCCTTTGCCAAAGCCGGGCGATCTGATTCCGATGTGATTACCCTGAAGTGGATATGTGAAGGCAGCGATGTTCAGGGAAAGGCTACCGGCGAGTTCCTGATGGAGCAGTTCGAGACCATATTCGAAGGCAAGGTCAAGCTTGAGGTAGTTTCTACCGCCGGCATGTCCGCCACTCAGTTCAAGAAGACCGGCGACGACAAGTGGGACCTTAGCCCCAACCAGTGGAGCCGAAGCCTCTCCCGGAAGTTCCCGTATATGTGCTTCTACTACTACCTGAGTTCTTACGGCACGTCTCCGAACAACTACTACTCTGAGGAATTTGACGCCCAGTACGAAGTCTGTGACGCTCCCGAGCTCAAGGGCGACTACGAGCGGATGCTCGAGGAGACCAGGAAGCTTGAGGAGATCTACCTCGAGAAGGTAATCCATGTCCCGACCGTGCAGAGGGTTGTTTACGAGATGTTCTCCGACCGGGTCAAGCTCCCCGTAGAAAGATATATCCCCGGTCTTGGCTGGGGCACCATCTACGGAGACATCATCCAGTAGCAGGGTTTCGGAACCTCATCCCATGGGTGTGCTCATATGAGCGCACCCATGGGTACCAGGGATTACACCCCGTCGCGCACTAACCCCGGTTAGTGCCTTTCTGTGGAAAATAGGAGGACCCTATGCTAAGGTACACGCTGAGTCGATGGGGCGCCATGATGCTCACGATGTTCATAATCATGAGCCTTTCCTTTTGGATAATCAGGCTTATGCCCCAGAGCATCTTCGAGAATCCCGAGGTGGCGCCCGAGATTCAAAAACTGCTCGAAGCCGAAATGCACCTGGATAAGCCCATGTGGGTCCAGTACTACTACTTCATCAGGGACATTATTACCGAACGTGACTTTGGAGCGTCTGTTAAGCTTCGTCCCGGAATGGATGTTTTCAAAGTCATTGCGACCCGCATCAAGCCGTCGATGGTTCTTAACTTCTTTTCGTTGCTCCTATCTATCCCAGCCGGGATCATTTTGGGGACCATAGCGGCGCTCCAGCGCAACAAGTGGGCCGACAACCTGATATCCTTTCTCGTGGTGATATTCATATCGGTGCCATCATTCGTCTTTGGAGCGGTGCTCCAGTACACGTTCACTTTTAGATTTCCGATTTTCCCTACTCTTTACGATGCTACCGCGACTTCTTTCGGCGAGATGCTTCATTCGTTAACCTTACCGATAATCGCTCTTGCCCTGGGGCCCGCTGCGACCATCGCCAGATACCTGCGAGGGGAACTTATTGAAACCTTGAGCTCTGAGTTTCTCCTCCTGGCGCGTACAAAAGGCCTTACCAGGACTCAGGCGGTTGTTAGACATGCCTTCCGCAACTCCTTGGTGCCCATCGCCAACACGATCATTCCCATGATTACGGGCATAATGGGTGGCTCTCTGGTCATTGAAAGGATATTCGCCGTGCCAGGCATGGGTGGACAGCTCGTTGAATCGATCGTCGTAGGCGATCATTTTCTGACGGTAGCGCTGCTCATGTTCTATTCGGCCATATCTCTTATCACTATCTTCATCGTCGATATATCCTACGGACTTATCGACCCCCGTATCAGGGTAGGAGGGGGAAAATGAGCATAGATAGGAATAACCTGCCGGAGGAACTCCGGGACCTACCAGAGAGCTGCTTCGAGATCGTTGGTGCCGAGGATATCAGGGATGAGGCCTTTAAGACCGAAGCCATCGGTTTCTTCAAGGACGCGATATCCAGGCTCCGGAAGAATAAGCTGTCTGTCATCGCTTTCTGGATCATCAGCGCGGTGATTGTGACTGCGATAATCGTGCCTTACATAACGGGCTACTCTTATACCGCTCAGAAC
>DGDN01000060.1:3580-5294 GCA_002385465.1 Candidatus Fermentithermobacillaceae bacterium UBA3951 | reverse complement strand
GGGCTACTCATATACCGCTCAGAACGTCGCGCTGAGGAACCTTCCTCCCAAGATCCCCGGGCTTCAACAGCTGGGTATCTGCGATGGAACCCGGATACTGACGAACAGGCCGAAGGACAGCATCAATAACCCCGAGGAATTCCCTGAGGGCGCTATTATTGAGATTGTCAGGGAGTACCGGGTCAACAACGTCGATATGGTGGACGTCAAGGTGGACTACTACACCTACATGGGTGTGCCCGAAGGGGAATACCACTGGATGGGAACCGACTACCTGGGACGTGACCTGTGTACGAGGTTGTTCATGGGTGCGCGAATATCGCTGCTCATTGCCTTCTTTGCCGTTGTGGCCAACATCGTCATAGGGGTTATCTACGGCTCTTTAGCCGGTTACTACGGCGGCAAAGTGGACATGGTTCTCACCCACTTTGCCGAAATACTGAGCGGGCTACCCTATCTTGTTGTCACGATCCTGTTCATGCTCCTATTGGGCTCAGGTATGCTATCCATCGTCCTGGCCCTCACGGTAACCGGCTGGATTGGAACCGCGAGGCTAGTCCGCGCACAGTTCTACAGGTTCAAGGGGCGTGAATACGTACTAGCGGCCCGCACTCTGGGAGTCAAGGACCGCGCCCTCATATTCCGTCACATATTGCCCAACGCGATAGGTCCCATTATCACCAGGGCGATGATATCCATTCCGGGAGCCATATTCTCGGAGTCTTTTCTTGCCTACATCGGTCTGGGCATTAAACCGCCCAGCCCTTCCATAGGCATCCTTCTTTCCGATGGACAGAGAGTGCTCCTCCAGTACCCGTATCAGACCGTCTTTCCTGCCGTGCTCATATCGGTCCTTATGGTTTCGTTCAACCTATTCGCCAACGGGCTCCGAGATGCGCTCGACCCGACACAACGAGGGGAGATATAGAGTATGGCTGTAAAGAGAGACAAGAACGAAGTGATTCTAGAGGTCAAAGACTTGAGGATCAACTTCAGGGCGTACGGCGGCATTGTCCAGGCGGTACGAGGGGTCAGCTTTGACCTCAAGAGGGGAGAGACCGTCGCTATTGTGGGCGAGTCGGGCTCGGGAAAGTCCGTCAGCGTCAAGGCCATAATGGGGATCCTGCCGCCGAACGCCATCATCGAGTCCGGCGAAATCCTCTACGGCGGCATGGACCTCACTAAACTTACGGAAGAGGAGTTCCACAAGGTCCGCGGTAAGAGGATCGGCCTGATCTTCCAAGACCCCCTCTCAGCGCTCAACCCGATCATGAAAGTCGGGAACCAGATTATGGAAGCCCTGATCCTGTCCCAGAAGATGAGCAAGAAGGCGGCCAAGAAGCGGGCCCTTGAGCTTATGGACGCCGTGGGGATTCCCGATGTCGAGCGCCGCTTCAACCAGTATCCGTTCCAGTTCTCCGGTGGAATGCGCCAGAGGATAGTGATAGCCATCGCCCTGGCAGGAGACCCGGAGATACTCATCTGTGACGAGCCGACAACGGCGCTCGACGTAACGGTGCAGGCCAGGATACTGGACCTCATCAACAAGATCAAGGAAGAAAGGCGTCTCTCGGTAATCTTCATTACGCACGACCTGGGTGTTGTGGCGACCATGGCCGATAGGGTGAACGTCATGTACGCCGGGAAGATCGTGGAGACAGGGACGAGCGAAGAGATATTCTTCGAACCCGTCCACCCGTATACTTGGGCTCTC
>DGDN01000060.1:0-3460 GCA_002385465.1 Candidatus Fermentithermobacillaceae bacterium UBA3951 | reverse complement strand
AACATGATCGCCCCTCCGCCGGGCGATGCCTTTTCGGTTAGGAACAGATACGCCATGAGAATCGACTTTGAAAAAGAACCACCGTTTTTCAAGATCACGGACACCCACTACGCGGCCACCTGGCTATTGCACCCTAAGGCGCCTCGGGTGGAGATGCCTGAGGTCTTGAAGGCGAGAATAGAGAGGATGAAAGGGAGGAGAGTGGCACATGGCTGATCCCACTTACCTCCTGGAGGTAAAGAACCTCTGCCGGTACTTCACGTCGGGCCGGGGAAAAAACAGGCTCACTGTGAAAGCCGTGGACAACGTGAGTTTCGGTGTCAGACCGGCCGAGACCTTCGGGCTTGTTGGCGAGTCCGGGTGTGGCAAGACAACGCTCGGAAGGACCGTCATCCGCCTGTATGACCCTACGTCCGGGCAGGTGTTCTTCAACGGGCGGGAGATCTCGGGCAAGATGACCAATGAGCTCAGGAGCTACCTTACAGAGAACATCGCCATGATATTCCAAGACCCCATAGAGTCCCTGAATCCCAGGATGACTGTAGAGGAGATCATAGGGGAGGGGCTCAAGGTCAGAGGGATTAAGGATAAGGACGAAGTCCGAAGGCGAGTCGTTGAAATGCTGGAGAAAGTCGGTCTAAACGAGGAGCATGCCACCAGATACCCCCATGAGTTCTCGGGTGGACAAAGGCAGCGTATCGGGATCGCCCGCGCCCTTATTGTCCAACCGAAGATGATAATAGCCGACGAACCCGTCTCCGCCCTCGACGTGTCGATTCAAGCACAGGTCATAAACCTCTTGAACGATCTCAAAGAGGAGTTCGGTCTAACCATACTGTTCATAGCTCATAACCTGTCGGTGGTTAAGTACTTCTCCGACAGGATAGGAGTAATGTACTACGGGCGCCTCGTGGAGGTTGCCAGAGGAGAAGACCTCTACGGAAAACCCTTGCACCCGTATACCAGGGCGCTTCTTTCGGCTATCCCCGAGCCTAACCCGTTCACGGCCAAGACCAAGAAGCGGATCGACTACGACCCCGAAAGGGACCACGACTACACGAGCGAGAAACCGGAAATGGTGGAGATCGAGCCGGAGCATTTCGTATACTGCTCGCCGTCTGAGGCCGCGAGGTACCGGGAGATCTGTAGAAGCGCGGTAAAGGCGGGAGATTAGGTTGTGACGGGCTCTCCATACAGCAGGGTTCGCGAGTGCCGGCGTATGGGGAGCCTCTGTTTTCGCCTTTTTCCTCCGTGCGGTAGTATGGGAGTATAAGGACAAGTTTCTCGCCGGCGATATGCGCCGTAGGACAAGAAAGACGCGGGAAACAGGGCAGAGGAGGGCCAATGTGGTTTTCATCTCATGGAATATCGATTCGCTGAATGCGGCACTGACGGGTAATTCGCCACGTGCTTTGTTGTCTCGAGCTGTACTACGTACCATCAAGGGACACAACCCAGACGCTATCGCCTTACAGGAGACAAAGCTGCCTTGCGACGGCCCCACCGAGAAGCACCTGGAGCTTCTTCAGGACATGTTTCCGGACTATGAGATCGTCTGGAACTGCTCGGTGAAGCCGGCGCGGGAGGGATATGCCGGGACGCTGTATCTGTACAAGGACCACCTGACGCCTTCTGTCACTTGTCCCAAGATCGGAGCCCCTAGCACCATGGACTCCGAAGGTCGCATCATCACGCTGGAGTTCGATCATTTCTTCCTAACGCAAGTCTATACGCCGAATGCGGGGGACAACCTGGGCCGTCTCGAAGAACGCCAGATCTGGGATGTGAAGTATGCCGATTACCTGGCGTCTCTGGACGAAAAGAAGCCGGTCATCGCCTCGGGTGACTTCAACGTGGCCCACAGAGAGATAGACCTGGCCCATCCCAAGAGAAACCGCCGTTCAGCGGGCTTTACCGATGAGGAACGCGAGGGTTTCACCAACCTTCTGGCACGAGGGTTCACGGATACCTTTCGTCATGTACACGGCGATGTGACCGGCGTTTATTCCTGGTGGCCCCAGATTTCCAGGACAAGCAAGATCAACAACTCCGGCTGGAGAATCGACTACTGGCTGGTGAGTAACCGCATTGCGGATAGGGTAATCAGATCAGAGATGATAGACTCAGGTCCGAGACAAGACCACACTCCGGTGCTGCTTGAGATCGACCTGTAGGACGGTTCATGACGACTAGTTTCGGAAGGGGGCAGAGTAAAATGAGACCCATCAAGATACTGGCCATCGTCGGTTCTCTCCGGAAAGACTCCTACAACCGGCAGCTGGCGCTGTTGGCGAAGGAGATCGTTGGCGACCGAGCGGAGTTCGAGATACTCGACTACAGTGATGTACCCTTGCTGAACCAGGATATCGAGAATCCTCCGCCAGAGCCAGTAAGAAGGGTCCGGGAAGCGGTAAAGTCCGCAGACGGGATATGGTTTTTCACCCCGGAGTACAACCACTTCTTCCCGGGCGTTCTAAAGAACCTCCTCGACTGGCTGTCGCTTCCCGTCGGCAAGGAGGCCCCGGCTATTGTCAAGAAACCCGCCGCGATAAGCGGGACTACCATTGGGATGCACGCGACGGCCTGCGCGCAGGACCATCTGGTCACCCTCATCAGCTATCTGGACATGGACGTCATGAACAAGCCGCGGCTCACCATCCCCTACATACAGGAGCAACTTGACAGTGAGGGCAGGGTGACCCTCTCAAAAAGTCGCCGGTATCTGGAGAGGCAGGCTGATGCTTTCTTGGCCTTCGTGAGAAAGCGCGTAGGAGATGCCGGGCACGAAGCCTAGGAAGAGTAGCCGGGATTGAGCCATCACGAGTCTCCGGTGAGCCTGAGCCCGGTGTGCGCGCAGGTTCACCGGAGTTCCCTTTATCAGTGTACATTGTTCCTAGAATGCGTCGCACGAGAAATCCATTGAAGTCAATAAGACGGAAGTAGGCGATTTGGTTGCGCTGGAGGATACTGGGGCGAACATTGCTGGCTGAGGCCATTGCGGCTGCTATCCTGGCAGTGTTCTGGAGGTCTTCAGGAGACCCGAATGCTTTGTCCAATGCCCATTTTGTCGTTGGAATGCCGTGTTTCCTTTTGGGACTGTGGAGAATTGTGCAGCATATGGGTCTGTTCAACACTGTGACGTTCAGTTTTAGGCGCTTTTGGGCGGCGCGCAAGAAGGCCCGAAGCAATGAGCCCATCCCTCCGGAGCTAAACAGTCTTGCGGAGTACAACTCGTCGAGAAAGAGCCGCCCTCTGCACTACGAGTACCTAATCGCCGGACTTCTGTATATCCTGGCAAGCGTACTGGTCTCCTTCGCCTAGGTGAGCAGTATGCCTGCTCGGAGCTTTCTGAGTGTTTACTGATGGAGCAACCCCGCCTGAGCCCGGTGTACGTATAGGCTCACCCGGAGATATCCTTATTGGTATACATCGAGCGGACGGTTATCTTGTTCTTCGACTC
>DGDN01000120.1:738-2563 GCA_002385465.1 Candidatus Fermentithermobacillaceae bacterium UBA3951 | reverse complement strand
AAGATGCTGAGATCAAGCTCTGGAGTGAGTCACTGGGGACCGGCATCAAGGTAACGGTGAATGGGACCGGCACGTACTTCTTGAGCGGCCTGCCGCCCGCCACCGACTATGAGCTCACTTTGAAGTCCCAAAAGAATGAAATGCTGGCCGAGTGGCCCGATATCAGCGTGGGCTCGGGACTTACTAGCAGGGTTGTCGTAGATGCGGCTATACCCGCTACTTTCGATATCTATGTCGTGGAAAAGGACGGTCAGCCCGCCGGAGGAGTCACCGTCACGGTTACCCGCGAGAACGGAGGTCTCTTGGCCCAGGGCATGACGTCCGGTCAGACCGGCTTGGCCTCTCTCAGGTACAGCGCCAAGACTCCTCTGGCGGCAGGGACGCCGATAGTGGTCTCGCTCGCTCTTCCGTCGTATCTCGCAACAGAGTACACGGGCATCGCGGGCAAGCGGATTGTGCTTGGTCCGGGAACAAACAGCATTACCATCGAGCTCCCCACGAGAGGAAGAGCATCGCTATATGGAACGGTAAAGTCAGCACAGACACAAACACCTTTGACAGAAGCCAGGATCGCCGCTTATCAGGTAATCGTGGGGCGGGAAACGCTCATAAAGTGGACCAGGACCGGTTCGTCTGGAGACTACTCGCTGAATCTGTATGAGGGCCCGGTCAGGCTGGTCATAACTCACAGCACGTTGGGCATATCCGAAGAGATACGCCTGGATAACCCTCTCGAACCCGGTGAGAATAGGGAGTGCGACCTCAGCATCCAGGTACCGAAAGCCATCTCTCTCATCGTGAACACCAAGAGGATCGGCGAGCCCACGTTCACGATGGATTTGGACTGGCGCGTGACGGTGTCCCTCAAGACAACCATCATCAACTGGGGCACTGAGGATAACCCCAAGAAAGTCTCAGCCAGCGCTTCCGGCATTGAGGACGGGTTTGTGAAGATCCCTCAGGCAGAGCCGGGCGACCGCGTAGAAATAACCGTGGACGGATACCAGGCGAACATGACCAAGGATACTGTTTGGGTTACGCTGGACGAGGACTGCTGGGCGCTTGCGGAAGTGAACCTCGTAGAGATGGGCACCCTGAAGGCCAGGATGCTGGACTCTGCAGGCAACCTATTGAGCGGCACCAAACGGTATGCAGAGCTCTTCGAGATCCGGGGTCAAAGGACCCGGTTCCTTGAGACGTTGACGAGCACCAATGGGACCATACAAACCAAACCTCTCGACCCCGGGACGCCGGATGACCCCGTGAAGTACGCCCTGGTCTTCCACTGGGCGCCACTTCCCAGCGTGATAAATGTGAACGGCGTGTGGATGTCGCCGTTCGAGGATCTTGAGCACCTCAAGACCTACCTCGGAGACGAAGGCGTGGCCGTAGAGGACCTCGTGTTCGTCGACGAACCGGTGATAGATCTAGGAACGGTAAGGCTCCCCCTCCCTGCTTCGTTGCAGTCGGGCTACTGGCGGGGCGTCGAAGGGAATGACATCGTTGCCAATAAGTATGAGGCTGCACCCGGCAGCGTCATTACTCTGAGAGGCAGCTACCACACCGAAGCGGGTAAGATGCCCTATAGACCCAGGCTCTACTTCGGGATGCCCAGCGGCGCAACGCTCGTCCCTGGGAGCGTGGTGCTCACCGTCACGGAGGGTATCGCGCCTCACGTGTCCACTCGTCCGGACGCCGTTGAGCTTTCCTTCGGGAACGGCGTTAGGGAAGCCGTCTCGGGTACGGTGGTCTACAGGGTTAAGTTGCCTGATGATCCCGATACAGCTGTCTGCGAAGTCAAGATGTGGGGCAACTACCAGTCGAA
>DGDN01000120.1:0-682 GCA_002385465.1 Candidatus Fermentithermobacillaceae bacterium UBA3951 | reverse complement strand
AGCTTTCCTTCGGGAACGGCGTTAAGGAAGCCGTCTCGGGTACGGTGGTCTACAGGGTTAAGTTGCCTGATGATCCCGATACAGCTGTCTGCGAAGTCAGGATGTGGGGCAACTACCAGTCGAACAAGAATGAAGAGATAACGACCATCACGATATACGTACCTTACGTGTCCATAGAGGCGCCGTCGCTTGTCTGGAACACGGACAGAACCGTGGAAGTCAGCGGAAAGGCCACCCCCAAGGCGACTGTGCGAGTATACGACATGAACTACTTCCTTGCAGAAACAAGGTCGTCTGACGTCGGTACATGGAAGACCACCGTGGTGCTTCCGGGCCGGGGTCCGCAGGCGAACCACTACCTCCGAGCCGAGGTAGCCATCGTCGAGACGGACGAGGCCACAAGTCCGAGTTGGCCCACGGGTGCCGCGCTTACGGCGAGCAAGGTGGAATCCAAGGCCGTCACTCTCTCCTGGCCAGAGGCCCAGGACGAAGTCGAAATCGCCCAGTATGTGGTGACGGGTTACCTGAGCGACGGCAGCGTTGGTGTAGTCAGGACCGCCTTCCCCACGGGAACGGGCAGCATCGTCTTCCGCGTTGACGACCTCGTTCCCGAAACGACCTACTCCTTCAAGGTTGAGGCACTGAACGCATCGTACAACTGGTCGTCTGTACCTCTCACGCT
>DGDN01000099.1:4002-10316 GCA_002385465.1 Candidatus Fermentithermobacillaceae bacterium UBA3951 | reverse complement strand
TGCGACAGGTGCCAGGTAGGTCCTGCCAACCACATCTCCGATGGCGTAGATGCCCTTCACGTTCGTCTGCATCGTATCGTCGGTCTTGATGCCGTACTTGTCATGCTCGACACCGAGGGCCTCCAGGTCTATACCGCCGAAGAACGGTACTCTCCCCATGGCTATGAGGATCACATCGGCGCGGAACTCCTTCCGTTCGCCTTCCTTCGTCTCGGCTACGAGGACTTTCTCGCCGCTTTCTTCGCGCATCTCTTTCACGTAGATGCCCGAATGGACGTTTATGCCCTTGCGCTTGAACATGGGCATGAGGCGCCTGGAAATCTCCTCGTCAACCGGCGGCAGGATGAGAGGCGAACGCTTGACCATATCGACCTTGGAGCCAAAAGCGTTCCAGATGCAGGCAAACTCGGCTGCGATCACACCGCCGCCGATGATTAGCATCCTCTCGGGGACCTTATCCAGTTCCAGCGCGTCATCAGAGGATATGGCGTGGGCCAGGCTCTCCTTAGGCACTGGAGGAAGCTGCTGGGTGGAACCTGTTGCCAGCACTATGTTTTTGGTCTCGAGGACCTCTTTGGACCCGTCGTCGTAGGTAACCTCGACCTTGCCGGGGGCCGGGACGTTCGCCCACCCGCGGTAGACCGTAACGCCGTTCCCTTTAAGGAGCATCTCGAGTCCGTCTACGAGCCGCTTCACGGTATTGGACTTGTGAGCCATAACGCCCGCGAGGTTTAACTTTACTTCTCCGATTTCGACGCCGAACTTGTGGGCTTCCTTGGCGGAGAGATATGTGGTCGCTGCATGGACGAGGGCTTTTGTCGGTATGCACCCGACGTTGAGACAGCACCCTCCGAGTTTGTTGCCTTCGACCACGGCCACCTTGCCGCCCAACTGGGCTCCCTTGATGGCGGCAACATACCCGCCCGGGCCACTGCCGATGACGACTAGATCAAACACTGTATCTCCTCCTTACCGCTCTTCCTAATGCAATTCCTCGTTCTGCCTGCCCCGTTCCATGGTCCAGGCAGGGTTTCCGTATTTCGTCTCCGCGAGTTCCCGCGCCTCCTCTTCTTCCCTCGCCGTTAAGTTGCCCGGTTCCAGCCGCCAACCCAAGACGGCTTGAAACCCCGCCTTGAGGTGCTCCTGAAGCTCGGCCCTCTCGCAATCCCGCCCCAGGGCGTCGCATATTCCTGCGGCTTTTCTCTCAAGCATTGTCCGAGCCCTTTCGGCGTGTTCCGGTGATTTTGTGAGGATGCACTTTACCAGTTTGGAGGCGTCAAACCTGAATGGGATGGAACCGTGCTGCAGGATTATACCGTTCTTCCGGTTCTGGGCGGATCCGATAAGCTTTTTCCCTTCCCAGAGGATTTCGAACCATGAAGGTGCTGAGAAACAGGCCGCTTGACGAAATCTAGGATCTCTGGACGTAACTCCTCGTTCCAGCGCAGCTAGGGTGGCCGGAATGCCCATGAGGCGAAGACCCTCCACCAACGCTTGGGAAATACGGCGGTAGGTCTCGAGCACAGACCCGGGCAGGATCTTCTCCGGCACTATGACGCTGTACGTAAGCTCATTGTCGTGAAGCACTGCTTTCCCGCCGGTCACCCTTCTTACCAGGTCTACTCCCTGAGACGGGAGGGCTTCGAGGTTCACTTCCCTCTTAACGTCCTGGAAATATCCGAGTGACAGACACGCAGGATCCCACTGGTAAAAACGCAGCGTAGGTCCCGTCTCCCCCCGCGCGCAAGATCTCAAGATGGCCTCGTCAACCGCCATGTTGAAGCTACCCTTCGCCGGCTCATGGGATAGCAGGCGGACCAACATCGAAGACTCCCCTCCCTCAGGTACGCGCTGAGGCCAAACCGCACTCACTCAAGGCCTCCAGCGCTTCTTGCTCGGTGAGAGCCCGCGGATAGTTCATCATGACCTGCCCGGGACGCTCGGTGTAATAAGGCCTATTGCAGTAGAGGCACCCGCTCGTCTCAAAAGGCTTGCCGGCCAATACCTCTCTCCGGAGGTCGGTCCGATCAAGGTCAATACTCGCTATCCTCCCGTCTCTGAGTTCGATTTTCTCCGCGTTTCCTCCTCTTTTGAGGTAATATGCGGCAAGCTGAACTCTCCGGTAGTTTGAAACGTCGGGCGGCGGCGTCTTTTCCATCGCAGTGCCTCTAACCGGCGTAAAGGCAAAAAGCCCGACAGTAATTCCTGCCGATTTGGCCCTCGCCAAGAACCTCACAGCATCTTCCTCGGTCTCGCCCAGTCCCACGATGAGGTGGGTAGAAACGCGACCCGGCCAAAGGCGCGCGGCTTTTTCTAAAACGGCCCACGCACGTTCGAAGGACCCGCCTTTCACCCTCGCGTACACCTCGGGAGAGGCCGCGTCTATGGGCAGTCCGACGTTGGTCGCTCCTTTTTCGAAAAACAGCTTCACCCTGGCAACCGACACCGGCGTCACGGCGACACTGAGGAGTACCTGAGGCGACATTTCCCTCACCTCACGCAAGAACTCAAGGGCGGGGCCTTGAGACTCCGGGCATTCTACGGTCTGGACACAGACCCGCTTGAAGGCACCTTGGGAAATCGCCGCGGCAAGAGGCCCCTTCAGCGCTTCCCAGGAGAAACGGGGCCAGGTAACCCTGGAAAGGTGGTTGGGAGCCGACCTACTCCCTTTCGCTTGGGCACAGAAAGCGCATCTGTTCAGGCAGTCTTCTCCGAACAGGACGTGGGCGGTCGTAGGCTTCTCCATGAGCCTAATCCGCTTAAGCCCCAAGACTGAAGCTGTGCCCGATGAAACTCCTATAGGGACGGTTTCCAAGCTAGATCCGGTCAAATGAGCAGCACTCTTCCTTCCTAATCACAGTGAGACCGAGCGCCTCCGCTTCTCGGAGCGCCCGGGGGTGAGGCAGCACTATCCGGTCGCACCCAGCCCGCACCGCCAGCGGGTCCAAGAGCTCCCTGTACTTGCCCCTAGGACGCATGCAGCCGAGGGAGATGTCCAGCTCCGGGGCGCGCGTCCTGGTCCAAGCAATGAGACCGGCGACTTCCTCCGGCGTTGGAGGAGGATAGTCCTGCCACGCCGTGTTCTCGGTGGGGATGAAAACGATGAAGATGATGCGATCTATACCCTCTTTAAGCAGGAAATCCACCGCGTCGTACTCGCCCCTCAAGCGGCCCTTATAGAGCCCAACCAGGACATGGGGTACCACCTCGGCATTTCCCGCGCGTAGATTCCTAAAGGTCTCCACATAGTCACGGCCCGTCCACTTCCCGTGGAAAGCTTCCCTTATGGTCTCCTCGTCCAAGACAAAGTCAAAGGAGATGACGGACGCAGTCCGGGCTATGGCCCTGGCCGCCTCAGGCGTCGCCACCCCGGGGTGAACGTTCACCCGGAAACCTCTTCCCTCTGCTTCAAGACGACGCGACAAGGCAGAAACCTCATCCAGATGAGAGAGGAGCGGGACGGCTCCAGATGTATCGCAGCCGCCCGAAAGGAGGATGCTCTTCGGCCGCTTTTCGAGGAGAGCCTCAGGCAAGCGCTTAATGTCCACCATGTGCTTTAGGTAATGGCCGCCGCAATGGGAACACGCAAGCGGGCAAGCCTTCCCCGTGACGCTCACGGCCATGGTCTTTGTCGGGTAGACCGCCCAAAAAACGGGCGGGCGGCCTTCTTTCTTTGCCATCATTGCATCTTCAAGAGCTTCCTCAGTAAGCGGGCTCCGGTTTCTCTCCAATCCCATAACACCTGTCTCTCGTGGAGCGTGTCGGGAGGAGGTCTTGCCTCCTCCCGACTGTACCTTGTATTCCCAAGGAGCCTTCACAGGACCTCGCCCGGGGGAACGGATCCCGAAGGCCCCTGGGATAGTTACATTCCCTTATGCCACCTGATTCTCGGGTTCTTGGCGGCACCTGCCTCATCGAGACGTCCCACTACCGTGGTATGGGGGGCCTTCCGGAGCATCTCCGGATTGGAGTACGCTTCCTTGGCGATTGCGATGAGCGCATCGGCGAAGTAGTCCAGGGTTTCCTTAGACTCGGTCTCCGTCGGCTCTACCATGATAGCTTCGTCCACGATGAGCGGGAAGTAGTTGGTCGGCGGGTGTACGCCGTAGTCAAGGAGACGCTTGGAAATATCCATGGTATGGCATCCGGTCTCCTTCTTTATCCTCTGGGGCGAGACCACGAACTCGTGCTTGCAGTGCCTGTCGTAAGGCAGGTCGTAGTACTCGGTTATGCGCCGGAGGATGTAGTTGGCGTTCAGCACCGCGTCCTTGCTGGCCTCCCTTAGTCCGTCGGGGCCCAGCGACCTGATGTACACGTATGCCTTTACCATCACCAGGAAGTTGCCGTAGAATGACTTCATCCTGCCGATGGAGTCGGGCATGTCGTAGTTCAGGAAGTACTTCTCGCCGTCAAACTCAACCACGGGTACGGGCAGGAACTTTGCCAGTTCCTTCTTGACTGCAACAGGACCCGATCCGGGGCCGCCGCCGCCGTGAGGCGTCGAGAAAGTCTTGTGCAGGTTGAAGTGGAGGACATCGAACCCCATATCGCCCGGGCGGGCGATACCCATGATGGCGTTGGCGTTGGCCCCGTCGTAATAGAGGAGCCCGCCCCTCTTGTGGACGATATCCTGGATCTTCTCGATGTTCTCGTCGAAAAGGCCCAGAGTGTTCGGGTTTGTCAGCATAAGTCCCGCCACTGTCTCGTCCATGACTTTCTCAAGGGCCTCGATGTCCACGCCGCCCCGGCTATCCGAAGGTATCTGAACCGTCTGGAAGCCGGCCAGGACGCCCGATGCCGGGTTGGTACCGTGAGCCGCGTCGGGGATGAGGATCTTCGTCCTTGCGTGGTCGTTCCTCGACCTGTGATAGGCCCGGATGATGTGGATCCCGGTGAGCTCGCCGTGGGCTCCCGCCGCGGGCTGGAGGCTCACCTTGTCCATACCGGCGATCTCGGCCAGGTACTCCTGGAGCTCGTACATGAGCTGCAAAGCTCCCTGCACGGTCTCTTCCGGTGCATACGGGTGGATATCGGTAAATCCGGGAAGGTTTGCGGCTTCCTCGTTGATCTTGGGGTTGTACTTCATCGTGCAAGACCCCAAGGGATAGAACCCGATGTCCACGCCGTGGTTGAGCTGGGATAGCCTGGTAAAGTGCCTGACGATGTCAATCTCGGAGACTTCCGGCAGCTCGGCCGGGGTCGTCCGGAGTTCACCGGCAGGCAGGTATTCGCTCATGGGTTTTTTTTCAACTTCGAGTGCTGGGAGAGAGTATGCCTTTCTTCCCGGCTTGGATATTTCAAAGATCAAGGGCTCTAGGCGCTTCATGCCAATCCCTCCAATCCGGCAAGAAGGTCATCCATTTCCTTCTTGGTGCGCTTCTCGGTCACGGCTATGAGCAAGTGGTCCTTAAGTTCCGGATATGCCCTTCCGAGGGGATATCCGGCCAGGATCTCCTTGCTAACCAGTGACTTCACTATCTTCTCCGGGTCTACGGGGCACTTGACCGCAAACTCATTGAAGAACGGGGTGTTCCACGCAAGCTCGTAACCCTTGAGACCTGAGATTGCATCCGCAAGGTAGTGAGCCTTCGTGACACAGTGCTCGGCGAGCTCTTTAATGCCTTCTTTCCCGAGCCAGCTCAGGTAGACCGTAGCCGCAAGCGCGTTGAGGGCCTCGTTGGAGCAGATGTTGGACGTTGCCCGCTCTCTCCTTATGTGCTGTTCCCTCGTCTGCAGGGTAAGCACAAACCCTCTTTGACCACGGTTGTCGACGGTCTCTCCAACCAGCCTTCCGGGCATGCGCCTGAGGTACTTGTTCTTGACGGCGAGGATGCCGAGGAACGGGCCTCCGAAGGCCATCGGGTTCCCGAATACCTGCCCCTCTCCGACAACGATCTCGGCGCCGTACTCGGCCGGCGGCCGGAGGACGCCCAAGCTCATGGGGTTGACCTTCACGATCAAGGTGGCGCCTGCCGCCTGGACCTTCTCGGAGATCTCGTCGACAGGTTCTATGTTCCCGAAGAAGTTGGGCTGCTGGATAACAACGCAGGCGACTTCTCCCGAGAGCATCTTCTCGAGCTCTTTGACGGAAGTCACGCCGTTTTCGAAGGGCACCTCTTTGACGGTTATGTCGTGGCCCCTGGCGTAGGTCTCCGTTACACTCCTCGTCTCAGGGTGCACCGTGCGCGAAACGAGCGCGGTCTTCCTCCGCGTAAGTCCGGAAGCGATGGTCACCGACTCGGCGGCTGCGGAAGCGCCGTCGTACATGGACGCGTTGGCAGCGTCCATCCCGGTGAGCTCGCAGATCATGGTCT
>DGDN01000099.1:2993-3766 GCA_002385465.1 Candidatus Fermentithermobacillaceae bacterium UBA3951 | reverse complement strand
CTCGCAGATCATGGTCTGGTACTCGAATATAGACTGGAGGACCGCCTGGCTCACTTCAGGCTGGTAGGGCGTATAAGCGGTGTAGAACTCCGAACGCCCCAGCACGTGCCTTACTACGGCAGGCACGTAGTGGTCGTAGGCCCCGGCGCCGATAAAGGTCGCGAAGTCTTGGGCCGTGTTCTTTCCCGCAAGTTCCCGCATAAGCTTGGCCACTTCACTCTCGGAAAGGGCCGCGGGCAGGTTCATGTCGCCCTTGAACCTAAGAGCCGGGGGAATGTCGCTGAAGAGGTCCTCGATAGACTGGACGCCTATCGTCTTCAGCATCTCCTCCCTATCTTTAGGTGTGTTCGGTAGGAAGTTCATTAGTGATTACCGCCACCCTCGGCTGCGTGTTTCTCGTAAGCCGCAACGTCCATGAGCTTATCGACCTCGGAAGGATCGGCTAGCTCGATGGCGCAGATCCAGCCCTCGCCGTGAGGATCCTTGTTCAAGAGGTCGGGCGAGTCGTTGATGTTCTCGTTTACCTCGACCACCTTACCCGAAAGCGGAGCGTAGCAGTCGGACACTGCCTTCACGGATTCCACCGTTGCGAAGATCTCGCCGGCCTTGAGCTCTCGGCCCACTTCGGGGAGCTCGACAAACACTATGTCGCCGAGCTGGTCCTGGGCATAGTGGGTAATGCCGAAGTACGCTTTGTTGCCCTCTACTTTCGCGTACTCATGGGATTCGGTGTACTTGAGGTTCGCCGGATAAGTCACTTGGTTTTCCCCCTT
>DGDN01000099.1:0-2748 GCA_002385465.1 Candidatus Fermentithermobacillaceae bacterium UBA3951 | reverse complement strand
TTCTGCCGCGTACTGTTTGTTACGGACCAAGACCTTAACCTTCGTGCCGACAGCGCTTGCCTCAACCGGCACATATGCCATGGCCAAGTACTTGTCGAGGGTAGGAGCATAGGAGCCTGTGGTTATGTAGCCTATCTCCTTTTCTCCCGACTCATCAAGGACCTTGTAGCCGGTCCTGGGGACGCTTCTTTCGAGCATCTCGAGCCCGACCAGCTTCGCAGGAAGTCCCTTTTCACGCTGCTCCATGAGAGCGCTGGAGCCTACGAAATAGGTCCCTTTTCCGAAAGCCACGAACCTTCCGAGGCCGGCTACCAATGGGCCGTGATTCTCGTCGAGTTCCTGGCCATAAAGCGGCATGGACGCTTCGAACCGGAGCGTGTCGCGGCATCCAAGACCTGCAGGGACCAGTCCGTCTCCCTCACCGGCTTCCATGATGGCCTCAAAGAGGGCAATACCTTCCTCTGCCTTGCAGTAGACCTCGAACCCGTCTTCTCCGGTGTAACCGGTGCGGGTAATGAGGGTGTCGATGCCTGCCACATCCACGTGCTCCACAGCGTGGTAGTACTTGAGTTCGTTCAGTGGATACTTACAGACCTTCTGGAGGATCCTCTCGGAGTTGGGGCCCTGGAGGGCGACTTCCGCAATCTCCGCCGAGAGGTTTTTGACGGTCACGTCTTTGAAGTACTTGGCTGCAGTGGATGCCCACTCGTAAACCTTGTCGATGTTCCCCGCGTTCACTACCAAGAGGTACTTCCCGCCCTGCAGGCAGACGATCATCATGTCGTCTACCACGCCGCCGTTTGGATAGCACATGGGGCTGTAAACGACCCTGCCGGCGTACCCTTTGGAGATGTCATTGGTCATAAGGAACTGCAAGAGGTTGAGGGCATCCGGACCCTCTACCAAGATCTCTCCCATGTCGGAGACGTCCCAGAGAGCGGCTTGTTCCCGGCATGCGGCGTGCTCTTCCTTGATGCTCGTGAATTGGACCGGAAGAGCCCACCCTGAGAAATCAATGATCCTACCTCCGTACTTCTCGTAAATCTCGTATAGCGGAGTCTTCTTAAGATCTGCCACTTTCGAAACTCACCTCCCGATTTTTCGCCTTGGACCTCTAGCCAAACTACCTTGCCTACGGACGACGGAAACCAGCTATCCTACATACTACCTAATCCGACCTAAACCTGCCCTCCAATACCTTAACATTTCCGGTATCACCCATTCTTCACCGCTACCCCGGAGTCCTCGTCCCGTGCGCCCGTCCCTTCCTGTTCTTAATTCTCAAAATGCAAACAAGGGACCGGGAGAATCCCCGATCCCTGTCCTTTTACCTGAGAGATTGCTGCCGCTAGGCAGTTTCCCCTTTGGTGCCAAAGCTGGCTCTCCAGAGACGCGTCCAGTGACAGTGTTTGTACCTGAGAGTTTCGGGCCTTAGACCCTTGCTCCTACGGCGCCCGGTCAAGGCGTCTACTTTCTCCCGTGCGTGAGCCGGACGCCGCCCCCCTCGCATTGGGGCCGCGTACGGGAACCGGTAGACCGCCTCCAGGACTCTCCCGCCACCTTCATCCGCAGGTGTATTGGATTGTGAATGGATATTCCAAGGTACACTTCTTTCTACATCTACTTCGCGTTATCCTTCAAGTCCTTTTGTGTAGCGCCCAAATCGAGAAGACTCACCCGGTACCTACCATGAGGCGCCACCGCATCGCTGCAAGCTCTGCATTATGTAACCTAGTCTCCTCAGAAGACATATCTATAGAGCGACTCTAGACAAAAGGAGGCCTATAATACATGGGCGATTTCGTGGATGACGTAATCAAGATGCTTAAGTGCCCGCCTCAGAAGGGTCCTTCATGCGCTCCGGTCGTGAACGTGGTTTGCCCGGTATGTGGTGGGTCGCCCCAGCAGAGCACCACACGCTGCGTGCCGACTGAGCTCGTGAAAAACGGCGGTTTCGAGCTTGGAGGCGAGTTCACCATCTTCAAGGACTGGGAACAGGAGTTCGACGACGATGTGGATCTTGACCGAGTCGACCTAAACACGTACGAGGGAACTCGCGCCGCGGAGTTCATTTCTGTGGCGACAGATTCGGAAGTAGAGGTCAAGTTCGGTTCCATAAGACAAACCGTGACTGTAACCCCCGGATGCTTCCTCATGTTAAGCTTCGCCGACAACTTCCGCACCGCAGGCGATGACTTTGAAGACTTGGATGTCGCCGCGAGAGTATTCTACACGGACCCCGGAGGAAACAGAGTCAACCTCATAAACATAGAGATTGACTACAGCCTCGAACAAGCCGTCAATTCTTACACCTTCCACCAGAAAGTGTCCGACAGCCCGGTGCCACTCAATGTTTCCAGCGTCACGGTTGAGTTCGAGGTGCAATTTGAAGACGCCGGCGGTACCAGATGGCTCCTTGACGGCGTTTCACTGAGAACCGTATAGGGCGGAGTTATTCCGATTCTCGGCGGCTTGAGTGCCAGCGGGTAGGCCCTCTTGGAGGCCGCGTCTCATGGAGAGCCGGCAAGGAGGCCTACCTTGCCTTCCGCGGCTCTCACCAAGACTATCGGAGTCATCTGGTCCTGGTTGCCTGCGGGATTGTCGGCCATGGCTGTCTCAAGGACCTTGCCATTGACTCCGTCCGAATATCCCACGGCCCATGCTATCCCTAGGTCGTTGGCGTCCACTATGGCGGCCCCCGCGCTATCTCCCAGTCTCCGGGCAATCCGGTTGGACAAGAGGTGCGGG
>DGDN01000119.1 GCA_002385465.1 Candidatus Fermentithermobacillaceae bacterium UBA3951 | reverse complement strand
GTTCCGGCGAGTTCCGTGGCCACTCTCTCCAAGTTGTGGTCTTTGGCCTTGGGGAGGACCTCTACGCTTGCGCCGGTCCGGGCTAGTTCTTTTTCTGCGAAAACTGAGTTGAGCGGCCCGCCTCCCAGGAGCGCCTTGACCGTTCCTCCCCGGCCGGTTACGTATCTTGCCGGCGGGATTGCACAAGCTTGAGCAATTCCCTTGGCGACTATGAGCACACGTCCGCCTTGCCGGCTCTTGAGATGCTCGAGTCCCTGAAGGCCTGACCAGAACGGCCCTACCAGGGTTATCTCCCTGCCCTCTTTGCAGGAACGTTCGAGAGCGGTGGTCTTTGGGCCCACCACCTGAACGGCAAGGGCGATGGCGGCTTCCAGCGATGACATGACGGATATCGGGACGTTGAACCTTTCCGGAAATCCTTTAGGGCGGACCAGGACGAAAGAACCTGGGAACTCGCACCACATGGATAGTTCTCCGGGGACTTCCGCTTCGAAAATGAAAGCGCGTGTCCCGGGTCCTTGGGTGATCTCTCGCTTTTTGAGGACTCTCGCGGAGACACTTCGCCTCCTGGGCTTTACTTTCTTCCCCGAGCGGATGAACTCAGTGTAGATGCACAAACCGCTCCAGCCGCAGGTGCACATTTCTTCTCCCCTTAGGAGCGAACAAGCGACACACTGTCCAAGTTCGGCAAGCACGCAAGGGCAATAGAGTGAACCTGCGTCAAAGCACGGGGAAACGTTCATAAAACTCCCCCTTTCATTTCAGGGTATGTTTGGCGCCGGTCTCTGGCTCGCATAGGTCCTGTGCATAAGGGGCAAAAGGATCTCGGTTTCGGCTGCGACGGCAGCCGGGGAAGCGAGGGAATGTGGCATGACTTGGCGAGTTCTCATGTTGGCTTGGGAGTACCCGCCCCATCACGTTGGGGGGTTGGGAAGACACGTCGGGCATCTCAGCAGGGCGCTCCTTGAACGAGGGGCCGAGGTCACAGTCATTACCCGTTCCGTCTCCGGCGAGACTGAGACTCGGGATGACGAAGGCGTGAGGGTAGTGTCGGCGGCTCCTTTTCACCTTCACCCGCCCGACTTCGTCACCTGGGCAGCCCAGTTCAACGTATCCCTCATGGAGGCAGCGACAAGGGAAATGTCTTCGCGGAGATTCGACCTCGTGCATGCCCACGACTGGATAGTTGCCTATGCCGCGAAAGCCATCAAAGAAGTGTGGGAGATCCCTCTAATCGCAACCATCCACGCCACCGAGTTCGGTAGGCAGGGCGGCATTCATAATCCAATGCAGGCCCACATATCAGAAACGGAATGGTGGCTTTGTTACGAGTCCTTAAGGGTCATCGTTTGCAGCCGCTACATGCGGGCGGAGGTAGGGACGGTCTTCAGAGTACCCCGGGACAAATTGAGGGTTATCCCGAACGGCATAGACTCATCGTGGTTCATGGTCCAGAGGCGGAAAGCCCGAGAGCCCCTCATTATCTATGTAGGGCGACTGGTGGTGGAAAAGGGACCGCTTGTCCTGGTGGATGCCATGGCTCACGTCGCAAAGGCTTTTCCAGACGCGCGTCTCGTGTTTGCCGGGAGCGGGCCCCTGGAAGGAGAGATGTCATCCCGCATTGCCGAGATGGGCCTCGAGGGGCGGGTCCGCCTCGCCGGACACCTGAACGACCGGGAACTCAAAGACCTGTATTCCAAGGCGTGGGTGGCGGCGTTCCCGAGCTCTTACGAGCCCTTTGGCATCGTCGCCCTTGAAGCCATGGCCACGGGAGTGCCATGCATAGTAGGGAATACCGGGGGTCTTAGGGAGGTAGTGAGCGCAGGGGAGACGGGGCTGGTTGTAGAGCCGAATAACCCCATTGTCCTGGCAGACGCCATCGCCCGGCTTATCTCCAATCCGGATCGCGCCGAAGCCATGGCCGCCCGGGCCAAGAGGGTTGCCCTGTCAGAGTACTCGTGGTCCGACATTGCCGGAAAAACGGTCGCGGTATATGATGAGGTTCTGAGAAACAGGGTGATTGCAGATAAGTTCCTTGAGGCTTCCCGAGTGAGATACGGCGCGAAGACGGGAGCCACGACGTAACGATGCGGGGGAGAAACCGTGATTACAGCCGTGAACCTCACGAAGAGGTATGGGTCTCTTACGGCCGTGGACAACTTAAACCTTACGGTCAAGCCGGGAGAGATATTTGGATTCCTAGGGCCTAACGGAGCGGGGAAGACAACGACCATCAAGATGCTTGTGGGCCTCACGAGCCCCACCAGTGGGGAAGCCTGGGTGGCCGGCACTCCTGTGGCAAAGGACCCGGTAGCCGCTAAGAGGGTCCTGGGCTACGTCCCCGACACGCCCCATGTTTATGAAAGGCTCACCGCAAGAGAGCTCCTCCGGTTTGTAGGAGATTTGAGACGGCTTCCGCCGGATAGAACCGAAAAGAAAATCGACGAGCTCATGGCTCTTTTCGAACTTACCGACAGGCAGGACGAACTTCTGGGCGGTTTTTCCCACGGCATGAAGCAAAAGGTATGTATCGCCTGTGCTCTTCTGGGAGAACCCAAGGTCCTCTTCTTGGACGAGCCAACCGTGGGACTCGACCCGAGGAGCGCCCGGTTGGTCAAGGACATCCTGCGGAGGATCGCAGACGACGGCGGGGCCGTTTTCGTCTCGACCCATGTCCTCGAGATAGCCGAGAGGATGTGCGACCGGGTAGGGATCATCCAAAACGGTGTCCTTATCGCTGAAGGGACTGTCGAAGAGCTCCGCTCCAAGGCAGTGCCGGGTAAAGAAGGCGCAGGCTTCTCACTGGAAGACCTCTTCTTGAAGCTGACCGGGGGCGAAGAATACAAGGAGCTGATAAGGCACTTGTCCTCCGACCAAACGTCTTCGGGCGACTCGTCTGCCGGAGACGTCGCGAGAAGGGAGTAATGGTCGTGGGCTACATCTGGATTATTCTAAGGCGCGACCTGAGATCTCTTCTCGCGGGGAGAGGCAAAGCATCCGTCAAAGAGAGGCTTGGGTCCATAGGGGCGATTGTGATCTGGGCCTTGCTGGGATCTGCATTCGGTTATGGGGCCTGGCGCCTCTTCGGGCACCTGGCAGAGTCCCTCGGCGGATTTCCTGATCTCCGGAGGGCAGTGGAGATCAACCTGCTCAACGTGTCTTCCTTGTTTGTCTTGAGCATGGTTATCCTGATGGGTATACAGACGACCTACAAGACCGTGTACGAATCTCCCGATGCGGGTTTTCTCCTCTGCCAGCCCGTGCCCGTGTGGGCAGTGTTCGGGGCCAAATTCTTGGCCTCCTTCGGCACTACGGTGCTCATGAGTACCCTGTACGGGCTGCCCGCGTGGATAGCCTTCGGGTTGGCCCGGGGCCTGGGAGTGGGTTTCTACATCTTGGCCACAGCCGGGTTCCTCCTCTTCCTTTTGTCGTGTCACGGGGTCATCAGCCTGATCCTGCTCATGGCCATGAGGTACCTCCCGGGACGCAAGATGAAGCAGCTTTTCATAGCGTTTTCGGCCATCTTCGGAATACTGATTGTTATCGCCAGCCAGCTCCTCAACGCAAAGGTAAGCCAGTCGGGCGATCCCACGGCCATCATCGAATCATTGGGCAGAGGGCGGCTCTCAGAGATGTGGTACCTGCCGACCACGTGGATGACCAAAGGCATTCTTGGAAGCGTGCGTGAATTCGGCATAGACGGCATTGGAGGATGGGTTCCCCTTCTCCTCCTGGCCTTTGGATCCACCTATGCCGCACTTCTCCTCTCCGAGAAGTGGTATCTTGCCGGCTGGTCAGGCCGTACGGAGGAGCTTAGGCCCGCGAAGAAGAGGGTCCGGAGGGCGTCGAGGCGGGTCGCAGGCAGCCGCCTCCAGGGCGTGTATTGGTCGGTCTTACGGAAAGACCTGAAGACGCTCTGGCGAGACCCGGTGGTCTGGTATACCGTCGTCGTAGCCTTGATAGGGCTTGGGTTTTTTTCTTACAACATGACGAATGCCGTGGGAGAGGGAATTCTGGGAGAGGCCCAGTCTACCGACACGACCGTTTTATCGGTGATAATGGTGCTCATGCCCGTGCTCATGGGCTCGGTGACTTCCTCTCAGACCGGAGGCGTTTCCCTGTCCCGGGAGGGGGAGTCTTTCTGGATTCTAAGGGCCTGTCCCGTGAGCGCGAGGACGCTTCTCCTGGCCAAGCTCACTTATGCAGCCTTCTGGCCTCTTGTCTTCGTCTCTTCGTTTCTCGTCTTCCTGGAGTTTACGGTTCTGCCTCGTCTCACTTTGTGGACGGGCCTTTTCTCAGGCGTACTTGCGTCCTTACTCGTGGCGAGTCTTCAGATCGCGCTCGATGTGTACTTCCCTGACTTTACTCTGAGGATAGAGCTGGGAGCCTCCGCCGGAGGCAAGGGGACGGGGAAACTGCTCACCACGATGTTCTCTTCCATGGGGATGATCGTCCTCATTGGTGCCGTACTCTTCATTCCCCTGATCTTCCGGTCAAGGTTTGGAGAAGGAGCCGTCCCTGTCCTATCCATCGTTTCTTACCTCGGGCTCTTCGCCATGGCTTTTGGAGCGACAGGTTTCATGTTGGGGCCCGCGACCAAGAGGCTTCACAGGATGCTGACCGATATGTGACCGGGTACGAAATCTTGGCCGGTAGGGGAGGAGACCGCATATGAACGCTGTGCAGGCCATTCTCTTGGGACTCATACAAGGGCTAACAGAGTTTTTACCGGTGTCCAGCTCGGGACACCTCCTTCTGGGTTCCCTTGTCCTCGGCTTTCCGGCGCCGGGTTTGTCGCTGAGCCTCCTCCTCCATCTGGGGACCGCCACTGCAACCGTGGTCATGCTGTGGGACGAGATCCTGTGGCTCTTGAAAGGGATCCTGAGGCCCGGGTCGCGAAGCGAAAGGTCCCGCGCTCTTTCCGTTGTGGGGCTTCTTGCTGTTGCGTCGGTTCCCGGTGCGGTGGTCGGCGTATTCTTCGGGAATTTCCTTGATACGGTATTCAGTTCCGGAGGGGTGGCTGCCCTGGGCCTCATCCTCACCGGTTTCATATTGAAGGGCGGATCCCGGGAGGATATCCGCGAGATTTCGGACGGGAAGGTCCGGCCCGGAGGCGGAGAACCCGAAGGGAGACCCGCGAGACGCCTGAGGGGGAGACCTTTGCGGCGAGGGGATTACAGAAGACAAGGTCGCGAGGACGATGCCCCAGTCCTTTCAACGGTCAACATGAGACGCGCCATTATCGTTGGGCTTTCCCAGGCCGTAGCGGTCATCCCGGGGATATCCCGGTCCGGTGCGACCATTGCCTCAGGCCTTCTCTCAGGGATGGATAGAGAGGATGCCGCCAGGTTCTCCTTTCTCCTTGCCCTTCCGGCCATATTCGGCGGTGCCTTCTTGGATTTCAGAGAAGCCGTCGCTATGGGCGAGCCCGTCCTAAGCCTTGCAGGCCTCCTGGGGGCAGCGGTCGCCTTCTTGACGGGGCTGGTTGCGCTTTCTCTCGTGTTCCGAGCTGTCCGGAAAGGCGATCTCAGGAAGTACGCCTACTACTGCTGGGCTGCGGGAGCCCTTTCGCTCGTCTATTTGATGGTGAGGGCCTGATATCGGGAGTCTCTCAAGGCAGCCTTTTTCGCGCCGCTTCATGCACCTTCCTCCGGAGCTCCCTCATACCATCTACCGGGGGATCATTTTGTACAGACCTGAATTTTGGTCCTATGCTGCGGGCTTGGGCCACATCTACATCGATATTCCTTCGAGGACTCTGGTATTTTACTACGCGGGCCGCCAGTATGGGCCCTATCCCGTTGGACTTGGCAAACCCTCGACCCCAACGCCCCAGGGGAACTGGGCCGTGGTGGAGAAGGACCCGAATCCCTGGTGGGAAGTCCTGGGTTCACGGTGGATCGGGCTCAACATTCCTTACGGGTCATACGGCATCCACGGCACCAACGCGGACTGGAGCATAGGCGGGTACGTCTCCAACGGGTGCATCAGGATGCACAACCCGCATGTTGAAACCATATACCCCTTGGTAGTCATCGGCACCCCTGTAACCATCTCCGGCGCCTACCCCGCTCAATACCTGGGGACTTAGCGGAAAATCGCCCGGAATATGGCTCCTATCGTGCCGAACACGGCGTGGAAGACGGCCCCTATGATGCCGAAGCCTATTCCCAGAAAAGCGCCTACGATTCCTCCAAGGAGAAGAAAGGCGCCGATTACCAAGAGGATTATTCCCAAGCAGCCGATTCTCACGCTATGATCCTCCGCTTCCCACGGTTCTCTCTTCTCAATTACGTGGAAAGAGGAGCTCGGTTTGAGCTGCCGGGGTTTGTCGTCCCGGGGATGGTAAACCCGACCTGCTTCCCCGGCTGCCATTCCGGGTTCAGGTAATCGCTGGGGTTGGTCGATAGGAGCCTCACGATGCGCGCGTGGCCGTCGGCGAGCTCCATCACGAAGGTGCGTCCGTCCATCTCGATGGTGAAGTAGTGGGGCGGTTTCCCTTCGCCGGCTTTCATCACCTCATCAGGCGGTAGTACCGTGTATATCACCATTCTGACTCACCCTTCCCTTATGCCGTGGCGTCACGGTCTCAGGAGGTACCGAGAAAACCTGCGCCGGTTACGGGGGGCTCAGGGCCGTAAGGTTTGGGCGGGTCGGGAGAGGGACTCCTCCCGGAGGGTTCGGGACCTCGTGACGACCCCCGCTTCTCGGCCTCCGGCTTGGCCATTTCCCTTAGTTTGGCCACTGCCTGACTGAGACCCCCTACTTCGTCTATGAGACCGGCCTTGACTGCTTCTTCCCCCACAAGTACCGTGCCTATGTCGCGGGCAAGTTCGCCTGTCCGGAACATGAGGTCCCTGAACTGCGCTTCAGAACACCTCGAGTTGGCGACAACGAACCTTATCACCCGGTCCTGCATCTTCTCCAGATACTCATAGGTCTGGGGTACACCCAGGACCGTCCCCGCCAGCCTTATCGGATGTATGGTCATAGTGGCCGAATCGGTTATGAACGAATACCTGGACGCGACGGCCACCGGGACGCCTATGCTGTGCCCGCCTCCCAAGACCAACGACACCGTGGGTTTGGACAGGCTCTTTATGAGTTCCGCGATGGCCAGACCTGCCTCAACGTCTCCCCCTACCGTGTTCAGGAGGACGAGGAGCGCCGATACGTCCGGGTTTTCCTCGACCGCGACCAGTTGAGGGAGGACATGTTCGTACTTTGTCGTCTTGTTTTGAGACGGAAGCACTATATGGCCTTCGATCTGGCCTATTATGGGAAGACAAAAGATGCTGCTTTTCTGTTCAGGAAGGTTTTCGACGCCCAGTTCCTTGAGGTTCTGGGCCCTCTCCTGACTAGTTTCTCCCGGCGCCACTCGATCACACCCTCTTCGAGAGATAGGATTGCCGGCGTTTAGGGCAAGGATGGCACGGCAGATAGGCTTTCGCCTTTCTTCGAAAAAGACTCGAAGTCGAGAAAGGCAAATATATTGTCTCTTTCTTCCACTTCGCGGAGATAGGTCTCATCGATCTCCCCCGAGTTCACTTGGCTTATGAGGGTCCGGAACCGTCCGATATGGTTTAGAAGCCTCTTACGGGCGTAGTCCGGCACCGTGCCGGACGTCAGTATGAACGGCCAATCGGATGCTTGGGCAAGCAAGAGCTCTCGAAACGCCTGGTTGAGGGCGCGACGGACGGTCCCTCCGGCTCCGGCGTAGGCTCGGGATGCTTCGGCCATGGCCTCTTGGCAAGCGTGGAGGTGCCTGTATATCCAGCCGTTCTCGGGCCCGAGCCAGACTTCGCTGTAGCCTTTGTAGCCCCAGCTTGATGCGGCCGGCTTCACGATATCCCCGGGGGGATGCTCTTCCAAATACGTGCCCGGTGTCACTGACCTCACCGTGCCACAGGGTCCGGCCGTGAGCCTCAGCACTTCCTCGATCCACTCCGGACCCTCGTACCACCAGTGACCGAAAAGCTCTGCGTCGTAGGGA
>DGDN01000042.1:14989-27369 GCA_002385465.1 Candidatus Fermentithermobacillaceae bacterium UBA3951 | reverse complement strand
AGATGTGTATAAGAGACAGATTCCAAGCTGTTTGTGAACGTCCGAGAGAAGAACAGTCTTGCGTACTTTGCAAGTAGTTCGTTTAACTCCTGGAGGGGAATGGTCCTCACGGCTGCGGGGGTTCACGATGATGTGCGACACCGCGTACGAGATCTCGTCACGGCGCAGGTTGAAGCGATGAAGCGGGGTGAGATCTCAGATGAGGAGTTGGATAACACCAAAGCGGGGCTCTTAAGGCGCCTCCGGTCTGAGAGCGATTCCCAATCGGCTTTGGTGAGACGCCGGCTCACCCGGGAGATCATGGGAGGTATGGCTTCACCGGAGGAGTTGGTTGAGCGGATCCTAAGGGTCACGAAGGACGATGTGGTCTCGGTTGCGGAGAATGCGGAACTAAAGGCCGTATACATGCTCAGGGCAAAGGATGATGGCGTGAATGGCTGAGGGCCTTGCCGGCAGCTTTGGCGTGCTGAGAGATGAATCTCTTAAGGAGGAAATCCACCGTTCGAAAACGAGGGGCATGAATGTGTTCGTCATGCCCAAGCCTGGCTTCAGGCGTAAGTACGCCGAGATTTCCATCCGATATGGTTCAAACGACAACGCTTTCCATGTCCCCGGCAAGGGCCTTATAGAGCTGCCCCCGGGGATCGCCCATTTCCTGGAACACAAGATGTTCGAGAAAAGCTGGGGCGAAGCATTCGGGGCGTTCGCAAGGCTCGGGGCTTCGGCCAATGCGTACACGGCCAACAACTACACGGCGTACCTCTTCTGGACTCTCAACAACCTGCGGGATGCTTTGGAGCTTCTCTTCCGCGTTGCTCTTGAGCCGTATTTCACCGAGGAATCGGTGGCAAAGGAACAGGACATCATCGGGCAAGAAATACGGATGTACAACGACAACCCGGGTTCGCGCCTGGAACGGGAAGTCCTTCAGGCCCTCTATCTCGAGCACCCCGTGAGGATAGACATCGCCGGTACAGAGGAGTCAATAAGGCGTATAGACAAAGACCTGCTCTATACCTGCCACGGTGCTTTCTACCGTCCTTCCAATATGGCGCTTTTCGTCGGAGGAGATGTCCGTCCTGAAGAGGTGTTTGAGATCGCAGAGAGGTCCTTGGAAGGCTACGACCCGGGCGAGCCGGTTATAAGGGCCCGCCCGTCGGAACCCCCGGAGGTGGGCCGCGACGCCGTGGTCTACTTGCCGGTACCCGTCCCCCTGGTCGAAGTGGCTTGGAAACACGAACCGTCGGGAGAGGACGGATCTCTCCTTATACGAAGGGAGATCGCCTCAAACATCCTCCTTGATCTGCTGTTCGGCAAGAGTTCGGCGTTTTTCACGAAGGCCTACGAAGAAGGGCTGATCGACGAGGTTTCGGCCTCCCACGACTCATGGCCCGATTACTGTTTTTCGGTCGTGGCTGCTCAAAGCATGTTCCCGGAGAAGTTCATCGAGAGTGTCCACGAAGAGCTGGAGCGGGTCGCGAAGACGGGCCTGCGGGAGGACGATTTTTCACGGGCGAAGAAGGCAGCCGTTGGACGTTATGTCACCCTGTTTGACGCGTTCGACACGGCCGGCGGGATGCACATGCACCTTTTCGACATAGGTCTTGACATCTTCCGGTACGGCCTTAGTCTCAAAGCCGTGACGCTCGATGACGTTCACGAGAGACTTGGAGCGTTTAGAAGAGAAAGGTCCGTTAGCGCGATCGTCAGAGACAATCAAAGGAGTAGTGCTCATGGTTCTCGTTGATGGGAAACAAAAGACCATTGAGGAGATTGTCCGTGTTGCTAAAGGCGAGGAAGTGGCCATCTCCGGCGAAGCCCGCGATCGTATCCTGGGATCCCGCCGCATAGTGGAAGACATGGTAGCAAAGAGCAAGCGCATATATGGGATTACCACGGGCTTTGGGAAATTCGCCGACGCTGCGATTTCTTTAAACGATCTCAAGACCCTCCAACACAACTTGATTGTGAGCCACGCGGTAGGCACCGGTGAGGAGTTCAGCGAGCCCGAGGTACGGGCCGCTGTTTTTCTTAGGGCCAATGCGCTGGCCAAAGGAAACTCAGGAGTGAGGCTCCGGACTGTAGAGAGCCTTGCAGCTCTTCTTAACCGCGGCGTAACCCCGGTGGTGCCTCAAAAAGGCTCGGTTGGCGCGAGCGGAGACCTGGCTCCGCTGGCCCATGTCGCGCTGGTGCTCCTGGGCAGGGGGATGGCGCGGTTCAACGGAGAGGTAGTGCCCGGCGATAAGGCCTTGTCTATGGCCGGCATTGAGCCGCTTACTCTGGAGGCCAAAGAAGGGCTTGCCCTTACCAACGGAGTCCAGATGACCGCGGCCGTATTGGCGCTACTCATCCATACCGGCGAGAACTTGGCGCGGGCCGCCGACATAACGGCCTCCCTTACCGGACAAGCCTTGTCGGTTATCACCGACGCCTACTGCGAAGACATTGTACGCTTGAGACCCCATGTCGGAGCTTTCGAAACTGCGTCCAACCTGAGGGCTTTACTGGACGGGTCTCGGCTTACCACGAGGTCCGGCGAACTGCGCGTGCAGGATGCCTACACGCTCCGGTGTATCCCCCAGGTCCACGGAGCCGTGCGCCAGTCACTCAACCACGTGAGGTCGGTTGTGGAGATCGAAAGCGGGTCTGCCACAGACAACCCCCTCGTCCTCGAAGACGGCAAAGTCGTTTCCGGCGGAAACTTCCACGGCCAGCCGCTTGCCGTGGCAGCCGATTACCTGGGCCTTTCCCTTTGCTCTCTTGCCAACATCTCGGAAAGGCGAGTGTTCAGGTTGTTTGACCCTGTATCGAGCGGGCTTCCTACGTTCCTGGCACGGGACGGGGGTCTCAATTCAGGGCTTATGATGCTTCAATACACGGCGGCGGCGCTCTGCTCAGAATGCAAGACATTGGCCCACCCGGCCAGCGTGGACACGATCCCGACTTCGGCGGGCCAGGAAGATCACGTGAGCATGTCGACCATCGCGGCGAGGAAGGCCCGGGACATCGCGTCAAATGTCGCTACCGTCCTAGCCATCGAGTATGTATCCGCCTGCCAGGCGGTGGATTTCAAAGACCTCGATCTCTTGTCGCGCGCGGGCAGAGCGGCCTATGACCTTTTGAGGGCAGTGGTCCCACCCGTAATAGAGGACCGGGAGATGATGGAAGACGTAGAGAGGGCAAGGCAGCTCATAGTATCGGGGGCTCTCGTGGACGAGGTTTGTAAGGCTGCAGGGAAGATCCTTTAGGAAGCGTCACGGGCCTCGTGCCGGCGACTGGGGTCTTTTGCAGAGCATGAGGAAGGGAGTGGGATCCGGTGAACGCCGACTTTCTCATCACCAATATCGGCCAGCTCGTGGTGGTCCCGCCCGGAGCCGGCCCGAAACGTGGGAGAGAAATGAGGGACCTGGGGATTGTGCGAGATGCGGTCTTGGCGGCAAGAGACGGTGTCGTTGTAGCCGTAGGTCCCCGAGATGAAGTAATGCCTGGAGTCACGCTGTGCCCCGGCGCCAGCGTGGTTGATGCGGGCGGGCGGCTTGTCGGGCCCGGGTTTGTAGATGCCCACACCCACCTTGTTTTCGCAGGGTGGCGTCACGAAGAGTATGCGATGCGGAGCGAAGGCAGGTCCTACCTGGAGATCGCCGAGCAGGGCGGGGGCATCCTGTCGACAGTCCGCGCGACAAGAAACGCCACGCTGGAGGAACTCGAGGCGAGATCTCGCGAGTTTCTCGACCTCATGCTGGCTTCGGGAACGACCACGGCTGAAACCAAGAGCGGTTACGGGCTCACTTTCGAAGACGAGGTCAAGCAGCTGGAAGTGGTCCGCCGGCTCAAGGAGCATCACCCCGTAAGTTTGGTCTCAACCTTCCTGGGAGCCCATGCCGTCCCGGAGGAGTACAAAGGCCAAAGGGAGGCATACGTAGGCTCCGTCATCGGGATGCTGCCCGAGATACGAAGGCTCAACCTGGCCGAGTTTGTGGATGTTTTCTGCGATGCCGGCGCGTTTACCGTTCCGGAAACTGAAAGGATACTGCGGGCGGCAGGGGACTTGGGGTTTGGCCTCAAGGTCCATGCCGACGAGCTGGAATGGACGGGCGCCACCGAACTTGCGTGCCGGATGGGAGCGACTTCGTGCGACCATTTGCTTAGAGTATCGGACGAAGGTATGGATATGCTTGCGCGGCGTCCGTTAGGTGACGAGTCGACGGCGACACACACGGTGGCGGTGCTGCTCCCGGCGACATCGGTCTTCCTCGGGAAGACCCGGGGCGCTCCGGCCAGAGCACTCATTGACCGGGGGGCTCCCGTGGCACTCGGGACCGATTTTAACCCCGGTACTTGCACAGCCTTATCGATGCCCCTTGTCATGACCCTTGCTTGCTCGGTCCTCCATATGAGCCCTGAGGAGGCATTCACTGCTGCCACGTTGAATGCAGCATGGGCCGTAGGACTCGGGGACCGTGTGGGCAGCCTGGAACGGGGGTATGAGGCGGATATCGTGGTATTTGACGCGTGCGATTACCGCGAAATTCCCTATCGTTTCGGCTGGAACCCGGTTTCCCGTGTGTACAAAAAAGGCCGGGAAGTTTGGAGCAAGCGACCGGTGGTGGAAGACTAGGCCTAGGTGGTGAGAGACATGAGCCAGAGAGAACGTCCCAGAGAGGCCGACCTGGAGCGGGGTTTCAAAGCATCCTTCGAGGAGTACGAAGCGTGGAGGAGCGCTCAGGTGGGAGAAGCCGACCCTCAGGAACCCGAAAAGAAGGAAGAAGAGAAGAAGAAAGGTTTCGGCAAGCTGGACATCATCTTCATCGTAGTCGGGGTCTTGGTGGGGCTTATGTACCAGTCCTGCAGGGCTTCAGGGTGAGGCGCGGGGGAGAAGACTTTGTAGGTGAAAATAGGCGCAAATGTGATATCCTCTATAATGTGCGCCCACCTTCCAAATGCTCATGAAAGGGGAGTCATTGTTGAAGTCTGATATCGAGATAGCCCAGGAAGCAAAAATGCTTCCAATTAACGAGATCACCAAAAAACTCGGCATACCGGAGGATATGGTCGAGAATTACGGCAAATACAAGGCCAAGATTTCCCTGGACCTCCTCGACTACATAAAGGACCGTCCCCAGGGTAAGTACGTTGTCGTAACGGCTATCACTCCGACACCTCTAGGTGAGGGCAAAACGACGACCTGTATTGGTCTTGGACAGGCCATGGGCAGGCTGGGCTTGAGCGTTATCAACACCATCAGGCAGCCTTCACTGGGCCCGGTCTTCGGGATTAAAGGTGGAGCAGCCGGTGGCGGATATGCTCAGTGCGTCCCCATGGAGGACTTCAACCTACACTTCACAGGTGACACCCATGCGGTAGCGTTGGCCCACAACCTACTGGCGGCGTTCTTGGACGCAAGCCTCCTACACAAGAACCCTTTGAACATCGACCCGCTTACCATCACCTGGCCCCGCGTAGTTGACGTCTCCGACCGTGCCCTGCGTAGAGTGGTGATTGGTCTCGGCGGTTCTGAGAACGGTATTCCTCGCGAGACCGGGTTCGACATAGCCGTTGCATCAGAGGTTATGGCGATCTTGGCTCTAACTACCGGCCTCAAGGACCTCCGTGAAAGGCTCGAGCGTATCGTGGTTGGTTACACCAGAGACGGCAAGGCCGTAACCGCCGGTGATCTGAAGTGCGCCGGTGCCATGGCCGTCCTCCTCAAGGATGCCGTTAAGCCGAACCTGATCCAGACTCTCGAGAACACTCCGGTGTTCGTGCATGCCGGTCCGTTTGCCAACATAGCCCACGGCAACTCCTCCATACTGGCCGATATGATGGCAACGAGACTTGCCGATTACACCCTAACGGAAGCCGGATTCGGCGCTGACATCGGCGCCGAGAAGTTCTTCAACATCAAGACGCGGTTCAGCGGCTTGAAGCCGAGCGCCGCGGTCATGGTCGCCACGGTCAGGGCTCTCAAGATGCACGGTGGAGCCGTTCGCGTAGTACCGGGCAAGCCGCTTGACAAGGACCTCCTTGCGAAGGAGAACATGGAGGCCCTCGATAAGGGCTGCGAGAACCTCGACAAGCAGATCGAGAACGTGACCATGCACGGTGTCCCTGTCGTAGTTGCGCTCAACCACTTCCCGACCGACAGCGACAAGGAAGTCCAGTACGTGCTCGACAGGTCCCTGAAGGCCGGCGCGTCGGCGGCGGTTGTCTCAAAGGTTTGGGCAGAGGGCGGAGCCGGTGGAATCGACTTGGCCAAGGCCCTTGTGAAGGTCTGCGAGAGCGTCCCCTCCAACTTCAAGCACCTCTACGAGTTGGACCGTCCCATCAAGGAGAAGATCGAGACCATCGCGAGCAAGATCTACGGCGCCGACGGTGTGACCTACACGCCGCTCGCCGAAAGGCAGATAAGGCGTTACACCAGGCTCGGATTTGGGAACCTTCCCATCTGCATGGCCAAGACCCACTTGTCGCTCTCGGCCGATCCGAACCTCAAGGGACGCCCGCGCGGGTTCACGGTCAACGTCCGCGAGGTGAGGGCTTCCATGGGTGCCGGTTTCCTGTACCCGCTCTTGGGCGAGATGAGGACCATGCCCGGTCTCCCCACAGAGCCTGCCGGAGCCCATATGGATATCGACGAGAAGGGCAGGGTTATCGGTCTGTTCTAAGCGGACCGGTCCTTGGGAATTCAAGGTGTCAACATGCCGCCGGGTACGTTACAGTGCCCGGCGGCTTTGCGATATAATACTCCGGGAGACCTAGGCCAACTCTAAGTGCCGGGTGTAGGGGAGAGCAGGTAGGGTGAAGAGCCCGCCGGACTCAAGAGTGTCCTGCCCGCCGTGGTCTAGGTCAGAACATGTGCAAGCAACAAGACAAAACGAACGGCATCCTTAGGAGAGGAGCCGGAACGGAGGTATTTGGACCTTGCGTAATAGGGCGCTTTTTTCCACACGGCAGATCGCTTTTGCAGGAGTTCTGGGGGCAGTGACCGTTGTCCTCGGCTCAACCCCGATGGGCTTCATCCAGATCCCACCCATCTCCATCACTATCATGCACATACCCACCATAATCGCCGGAGTCTTGCAGGGGCCGATTATAGGCGGCATAGTAGGCGCCATGTTCGGCGGCTTCAGCATGTACCAGGCGCAGACCTCGGTGAACCCGCTTGATAAACTTATCTTCTCTAATCCCCTCATAGCCGTGGTCCCCCGCATCCTTATCGGCGTGGTTGCCTACTACGTGTTCAAGCTTGTCAGGGGGAAGACGGGCCGGAGCGTGCTCGTCGTCGTTTCGGGCATCCTCGTGGGTTACACGGGGTACACCATGGTCCCGGCGCTTACCACTTACCTGGTTGAGATGAGCGGTACCGGAAACGTCCTTGGGAGCGGCCCACTTCGCATAGTTATCGCGTTTCTCCTGGCGGTCGTTGCAGGGTTCGTTGTGTACAGGATAGAAGAGCGTTTCGGCCACGGGCCCGCTCTGGCGGCTGCTGCCGGGAGCCTCACTAACACGGTGCTTGTGCTCGGCCTCATTGTGGCGTTCGGTTTTCTGCCCGGGCAAGTTGCCCTGACCGTGGGCGTCGTGAACGGGATCCCCGAGGCGGTTGTGGCTATAGTCTTGACAGGGCTCGTGTACCGTGCGGTAGCCAGGTTTGTGGAGGGCTAGATAGGGCCCTCTAGAGCCGGAAGGGGGTGGGCATGTTGCTTCTTGCCATCGACGTCGGCAACACGAAGGTTGCCATCGGTGTGTATTCCGGCGACACCATGGTCCACAACTGGCGTATATCGACCGGAAGGAACAAGACTGAAGACGAATACGGCATGCTCCTAATGTCTTTGCTCCGAGAAAGAGGTGTGAGCCTCAAGGAGATTGACGGCGCCGTGCTGGCTTGCGTCGTACCTCCCGTCACTCCGGTGTTGGAGAAGACGATCTCCAAGTACTTGGGGCTTGAGCCTCTCATCGTGGGACCGGGTGTTAAGACGGGTATCAACATCAAGTATGAAAACCCAAAGGAAGTAGGGCCCGACCGCATAGCCCATGCCGTGGCAGCCTTGAAGAAGTACGGGGCGCCTCTCGTTGTCATCGATTTCGGTACCGCCACCACTTTCGACGCCATTTCATCCAAAGGCGAGTATCTCGGCGGCATCATCTCCCCGGGGATCCAGACGTCTCTGGAAGCGCTCTTCGAAAAGGCGGCCAGGCTTCCTAGGATCGAACTTTCAAAACCGCCCCGGGCCATCGGGAAGACAAGCGCCGAAAGCATGCAGTCGGGCATGGTCTACGGGTTTGCGGGAATGGTGGACAGCTTGGTGAAGCGCCTTACCGTAGAAATGAAAGCCGAGCCCTACGTCGTTGCTACCGGCGATTTCGCGGAAATGGTCTCTCAGGAATCCGAGTCGATAAAGGTTGTCGATCCTTTCTTGGCGCTGGATGGGTTGCGCCTTATACACCAGATGAACAGGCCTTCAAATCCCGGCGATTCTTAAGCCTTTTCAATATGCCGCAACAAAAGATAAGAGGGACCGGAAGACGGTCCCTCTTGTTTCTCAGTTCGTTGTCTATCGCCCCTATCGCGAGGCTACCTACATGCCGAGCCATTCCAGGAAAATGAACTGGAACCGGCCGATGGCTGCCGATACACGTCCCATGACGGTGTTTCCGAAAGCTGCGCCAAAGGCGGCCATCATGAAATAGCGGCCGAGTCTCGGCGCCCAAGCCGCTCCTCCTTCCAGCTTGTAGGTCAGGAAGAAGTAGCTTAGGGACAGCAGTGTCCCGAGGAAGATAATCCAGGCATCAAGAGTAGTCAGCTTGACCATGGTTGCCGTGAGCTGGCCGACTATCTGGCTCTCGACAGCTCCACGCATGGCCACGCCTGCGCCTGCGCCCATCATGAGCGAAAGCGGGAGGCGGTTCAGGTAGGAGTACTGGGGCACATATCTGGCATACAGCAGCACTCCGAGCAGCATGGGGAATATGAGCACCCACTGCCCGCCCGTGAGGGGCGACCACGCCTGGCTCTTGAATGTCTGGACACCCGTTACGATCGCTATACCGGCGGAGGCGCCGACGAAAATGTGTTCGACCAGCCGGTAGAAGGGGTTATCCTTTATGAGGACCGAATAGATGCCGAGTGCCGCTATGGCTCCTATCCAGACCCCGACGTTAGTGGAGATGTTCATTACGCGGCACCTCCTTTAGCTCTCTTTGAAAGGAACATGGCCGCGTTCCCCAGGACTACGAAGATAACAATGAGCAGGTGGGCCATGGACTGCGCATCCATACCGACCGTGCCTTCGGCCAGCTTGTTCACCAGTTGCTCGTACTCCGCGGCCGCCCTGAGCCCTGCCAGAATTCCCTTGCACTGGCCGGACTGGACGTAGGTTTCGTTGGAGGCGGCAAGAACTCCGGTGACGCCCATGATTAGCGGCACGTTGTGGGCCATCACTGCCTGACGGACCCATTCGTGGGTTCCTGTTCCGCCGGTGGGACCGTCGTTAAGCGTCATCGCCATCGTGAAGTCCTTCATGCTCTTTACCTCTTGCATGATGGGGAGGGATGACGTGTCATTCCCGCGCCAGTCCTTCGCGAAGATGGCCGTGGGGTTATTGGCGAAGGCTGCCAGGGTGGCTTCGCCACCTGCGTAGTGGCCGAGGTTGACGTAATCCTTACCGTACTCGTATCCGTACTCTTCCAATATCGCGAGGCACTGCTCGGCGAACATGGCACCTGCCGGGAAAGAAGCGATCGCCACGACCTTTATCTTCTTGGCCCCGAGCTGGTGCAGGATCGCCTTGGCCTGCGGGTTCAGGTCTATCTCGTCTCCAGGCTCGTAGTCAAAGCCGATCACGGCCCGTCCTCCGTCGGGCAAGCTTGCCACGAAGTCGAATGTCCTTTGAACTGCGGGGGTGACATCGACCCCCAGGCCCAAAGGACTTATGGTCGGGATCGCGATGGCCAGGGCCATGAGGAGATAGAACACGCGCTTATCGATGTTTTGCAGTTTCTCGAGAATGTCCATCTATCTCCCCTCCCTTACTCGCCGCCGTAGGCGCGGCGCTCAAGTCCTACGATAATCCTGAGAGATACTGCGATGAATCCGATGGCGCCTGCGATCATAACGCCTCTCTGGCCGCCTACGTTAAGGACTGACATGATCCAGTCGGTAGCGGGGGCGGTGAAGGGCAGGATCTTGGCGCCTATAGGCACACGCCCCAGCATGACGATGCAACCCGTGATGAGAAGGATCGCGGCCTCGGCGTTCTTCGCACGGAATGCCCTGTACGCGGCGGTTCCGATGTAGAACGCCAGAAGAGAGAAGATCGCGCTTCCCGTCGGAACGTTGATATAGTCGAAAATGAACGTGTACGCGGCGGACGTCTGGCCCATCGCAAGGCCGACCACGATAGTTATGACGAAAGTGACAAGAAGCGCCAGACTGTAGAAGTTCTTAGGATCTCGCTGGAGGTTCTTCGTGTGGAGCCTTATGATGTTCACGCCGCCCAAACCGAGGGCGAATACGGCGATTACCGACTGCCACTTCAGGATGTGGCTCGCCAGGTCCTTTATGGGCGCAATCTCAAAGAAGTACGCCACTACGACGACCACGCCGCATACGCCTGCGATGATTGTTGGGACTGTCTTTCTCAAGAACATGCTCTTCACCTCCTTACTTGCCCATTATGGTAGTTAGGAAATTCGCGCCTGCAGTGGTGAGCACCGCGCCGATGGCCATGATGGCAATGCAAGCTGCCTTGACCAGGTCTTCCGCGCGGAGGCTGCCTAGGTGGACCACATTGTTGGTAAAGTGGGCGCCTGCTGCGAACATCTCCTCACCGAGGATGACGTAGTCGCACGCCACCACGAAGAACGGGATCTGGTAAGCGTTGGTGGTCCCTGCGATCTGAATCGCCCCAACGGTGTTCCCGGCCTCAGCCAGGATGAGCGCCTCGGCAGCGAACTGACCGATCATGATGTTGGACGCAACCTTTTCCCTGTACAAGACACCGATGACACCGCTGGCATAAGCCCACTGGTCGGTGGAGATGAACCGGCAGTCTTCGGGCCTGAAAGCCTCCGGCTTGCCGGCCTCCAGGTATGCCTGCCTCATCACCTGCTCGGTGACGGCGAAGGTTTCTGCCTGAGAGACGGTCACGACTAAGCGGACGTCGTACTGGGCAGTCAGCCTCGCTACATAACCCAGCACCTCGAGTCCTGCGAAGGTCGCGGCGACCAGTCCTCCAAAGCCGGGCGTGAAGTGAACTGGCTTGCCCATTTCGGCCGCCCTGCCTATGGCCTCGTCAATGGCGGCGAAGCCCGCGATGGGACGGATCTTGACCTTCATACCAGAACGAGCACGGTGCATGTAGAGACCCATGAGACCGGTGACGACGAGAAGGGTAACCAAATCGAATATCCGACCCTGAGTAAATATGCTCATTACTTTCACCTCCTTCTTCGGCATTCCTAGAACAAATTCGCTGCATAATGGCCAAATCCTGCAACGGGGAAAGAATTGAGAAAATGAGACTCGCTGGGAAACGGGTGAAGAGCAGGTCTACTCACCAGCGTCTTGGCTGTCCGGGAGACTGCATAATTTTCGCATCAAAGGTCAAATTCTTGCGTCTTAATATAATGAAATGATAGGAAGAGGCGGTAACGCCTCTTCCCTATGAATTGCGGGTTATCCTGTTGGCTCCTCTAGTGCCTGGGTTGGTTTTCCTTAGGGCGAAAGGTCTTACATAGAGTTTCCTCTGACTTCGTTGCCTTCTCGCTGCCCGTTGTGGCAGAAGACCTGCCCGCACCCTGGCCTGTGTCCAGGGAGCCTATTTCCATCCGGAAAGAATGGTCCTTGTTGTAATCTACCAAGATACTATCGGCCTCGCAGATATCACCGTGCCCCCAGTAATGGCACGAGCTCACTTTGCATTTCACGTCGGTCACTATGGTCACCCCCTTTTTCTCACTGCCATAATTGTGCCCAGGCTGTGGTAACGGTAATCGGAGTGGAGGAAACGATCATCCAGGGTAGAATCTAGGTTCAGGGAGGGACGGTCCATGGCTAAGGTTAATCCACGGATTTTTCGCGAGTATGACATACGGGGTCTCGTGGGCGAGGATCTCACCCAGGACACCGTAAGGACTATTGGACTTGCGTACGGTACTTTTCTCAGGCGAAACGGAGTGACTGCCGCCGTAGTCGGTAGGGACTGCAGGCTTTCGTCGTTTGCATATTCAGAGGCCATGGCAGATGCCCTCTTGGAGACGGGGATTGACGTCACCGATATCGGTTTAGTCACAACTCCGGTCTTGTATTTTGCCCGCATCCACTACGGAATTGAGGGCGGGGTCATGGTTACGGGCAGCCACAATCCGCCCGAGTACAA
>DGDN01000042.1:0-14839 GCA_002385465.1 Candidatus Fermentithermobacillaceae bacterium UBA3951 | reverse complement strand
ACAATCCGCCCGAGTACAACGGGTTCAAACTTGCTTACGGCCCCGACACACTCTACGGAGAGGGAATCCAGGAGATCCGCCGCATCGCAGAAGCGGGAGACTTCGTGTGGGGAAACGGGAAGATTAAGAAGGAAGATGTGGTACCCGCCTATGTCGATGACATGGCCTCGCGCGTAAGCCTCGGCCCTCGGAAAGTGAAAGTAGTGGTGGACGCCGGAAACGGTGCGGCAGGCCCTATCGCCCGGAAGGTGCTTGAGAGGATCGGAGCCGATTTTGTGCCTATGTACTTTGAGCCCGATGGTACCTTTCCAAACCACCACCCGGACCCGACTCAGAAGGCGAACCTTGAGGACCTAAAGGCAAAGGTCCATGAGACCGGGGCGTTTTTGGGGATCGCATTCGACGGGGATGCCGACAGGATCGGCGTGATCGATAAGGAAGGAAACCCTGTCTGGGGAGACAGGCTGCAGGTTATCTACTGGCGGGAGATACTCGCGAAGCACCCGGGCTCTTTGGCCCTCATAGAGGTCAAGTGCTCTCAGAGCCTCGTGGATGCCGTCCTGGCTATGGGCGGAAAACCCGAGTTTACGAGGACCGGTCATTCCCTCATTAAGGCCAAAATGAAAGAGAGCGGGGCGCTCTTCACCGGTGAGATGTCGGGCCACATGTTTTTCAGAGACGAGCACTACGGTTATGATGATGCCCTCTACGCGGCCGTCCGGCTCCTCAGGATCCTCACGGGCTCTGACGAGGACCTGACTGAGATGCTTCGTGAGATCCCCACCTACTGGTCTACGCCGGAGATCCGGGTGCACTGCTCCGATGAGGAGAAGTTTGAGATTGTCCGGAAGCTTACGGACGAGTTCAGCAAGGCGTATGAGGTAATAACCGTGGACGGCGCGAGGGTACTCTTTCCACACGGGTGGGGGCTCATAAGAGCTTCAAACACACAACCGGCCCTTGTGCTCAGGGCCGAATCCCGTTCGGAAGAGGGTTTGCACGAGATTAAGAGGGCCATCGAGGAGGCTCTGGGTAGTTTCTCCGCGGTTGGTAAAATAGAATGGGATTAGGCCCTCCGTGAGCACTACTGACCGTTTGACTTGAAGGCGGTTTTGGCCAGCATATTCCGGGGAGTGATAGGTTTGATCCAGGTGACCGTGGAGCGTGTCGGGTTTGACCAAGATAGCGACCAAGCGGTCCTCCTCTTGTCCGACCTCTCTAAGTCCTTCATCCTTCCCATTTGGGTGAGAGCTCAAGAGGCAACCGCTATAGCGCTTTCTCTTGAGGACCTGAAGCCTCCGCGCCCCGTCACGGCGGACCTCTCCGCTACAATCATTGAAAGACTGGGAGCTTCGGTTGTCATGGCTCTTATCACAGAAATCAAGGATGAGGTCTTCCATTCCGTCCTCGTTATAAACCACGGCGGAAGGGAATTGGAGCTGGACTCACGCCCTTCCGACTCAATCGCCATAGCACTCCGGACGTCCTCGCCCATCTACGTTGCCGACAGCGTTATGGCGGAGGCAGGAATACCTTCCAAGACCACCGAGGTTCAATAGGCGGCCTATGACGATTTCCCCTCTAAAGATTGGTCCTCTCGAAATATGGCCTCCGGTCTTGAGCGCTCCTATGGCGGGATATACCGGCGGTGTCTACCGTGAAATCCTCAGGGAACACGGATGCCCCTACTGCTACACCGAGATGGTGAGCGCAAAGGGGCTCTTGCACGGCGGCGACGATTCCGAAGAGATCCTTTTGCACGCGGATGACGATAGGCCTCTGGCCGTGCAGATCTTCGGCTATGAACCCGAATCAATGGCGGAAGCGGCGGCAATGCTCTCCCGGCCGGAGCGGGGATTTCAGGCCATAGACATCAACATGGGGTGCCCCGCCCGAAAGATAACGTCTCAGGGAAGCGGAGGAGCGCTCCTCAAGGATGTTTCACTTGCCGGCGACATCGTGCGTGCCGTGAGAGACTCTTCCCGGGTCCCCGTGACTGTGAAAATGCGGCTTGGGTGGGAAGACTCATCGGGCGCAGTGAGGTTCGCCCAAAGGATCGCCGCTTCCGGGGCTCATATGATTGTGGTCCACGGGAGGACGGTATCTCAGGGCTACTCAGGGAAGGCGGACTGGAAGGCGATTGAAGGGATTGCCTCGGAGGTCCCTGTGCCGGTTGTGGGAAACGGCGACATCCTTAGTGCCCGGGAAGCTCTGGAGCGCCTTGAGAGAGGACCCTGCGCCGGAGTCATGGTCGGAAGGGCGATCCTGGGGAACCCCGTGTTTTTCGAGGATTTGACGGCTCTCCTCCGCGGCGAACAGCCGGAAGAATACACTCCTCAAACGAAAATGCGTCTCGCCAAGGAACATTTCGAGAGGTCCATAGAAAGATACGGCGAAAGAAGAGGGCTTCTTGAGATGCGAAAGCAGCTGGTCCATTATTTTAGGGGTATGAGAGGAGCCGCCCGGCTTCGAGAAACGGTCCTCAGGGAGAAGTCGCCTGAGGCGGTAGTGAGATTTCTTGAGGAAGGATGGAGGGCGTACCAGTGAGCGTTCCGGTCTTGCCCGTAATGAACGGAGCCATCCCCCGGGAGTCTACGGAGATCACAGGGGTTTTTCTCGATAAGCGATCGAGGCAGATCTTCCGGTCGGGGCGTGGCTCACTTGTTCTCCTGCTTCCGTATGATCACCGGTCCGGGCTATATCCGGTCGGCACCTTGGTTTCCGTTCAAGACGTGTGGCAGCAGCCCGTCGTCACCGCTCCGTCTTTCAACATAGTTGAGGCTTTGTTTGTGAGAGTCTCGGGGAAAGCCACTGTCAAGGCAAGCGGATTCAGGCTTGTGAACGGGCGGATGTACGCCCGAGATATCGAACGACTGGACCTTAGGCGGTTGAGGGAGGTCTATCCCCTCATAGACGGCGCCGGTTGGTCGGCCACAGAGGGCAGCACCGAAGCAAGAAATCCACAAGACATCCGCGTAACCATATTTGGCGTCTCCCATGAAGGCGAGGAGGTTTCCCTCTCGGCCAACCTGGGCGGGCTGGTGAGCGGCGAGACCGCCCATACCATCGAGCACGCCATCATCCGGGCTCTAGAGAGATACGCCATGGTTACACCCAAGACTCTCCGCGAGTGCATGAAGGAAGAGACCGACGCGCTAAAAGCGTCTCTCAGCGTAGGGTACAGCCTGAAGATGCCGGAGCTTTTTGGCGTTACCCCTACCGGTATGTGTGGAAACCCTCTTACGGGGCTCGCGCACTTCTACTTGTCTCATGAGCTCAAGCGCAATCTTGAAAGCGGCGCCTCCTTCGCCCGGTCCTTGGAGGAGGCGAGGCTCTCGGCCTTATCCAAAGTGACGGGCGATTTAGACCTCTCCACGCAGCGAGGGAGCAGGGTGATGGAGAGCCTCAAGATGGGCATGATGCACGATGATTCGCCTCAGGGAAGTGGGATCCTGAAGTCGGTCCTCCGTCGCTTTCCGCTTTCTCCGTGGGATTGAGGGACTAGCCCGTTACGTTTCTTAAGAGGCGGTTCTTCCTACCGATTGTTCCATCTATGTTTCCTCTTGCGCACAAATACCGGCCTTGCTATAGTGTACACAGATTTGTGCACAAAGTGAGGGGTGGGTCGTTTGGACTTCGTGCGCATAGGCGACAAGATGGTAAGCAGGGAGAAGATACACGAGGCCATCGATGCCATCCTGGCTCGGAGGTCCAAGGGCCAGTCGCAATCGGAAGTGGCGGCCGATCTGGGTGTGGACCGAACCTTCATATCCAGGCTCGAGACCCTGGGTGAGCTCCGCAAAGGCGGTTCCATAGCGCTTATCGGCTTTCCGATCGCCAACTGCGATGAGATTAGGGACGTAGCCAGGGAGGAAGGAGTCGACTTCACCCTTGTTATGACCGATGAAGAACGGTGGGCGTTCGTGCGCCAAAGGAGCGGGATCGACCTCCTTAATGAGCTCATGACGCTCATAGCATCGGTTCGCCGGTTCGACAAAGTGATCTTTATAGGTTCAGACAAGCGATTGGAGATCATGAAAGGCCTGGTGGACAAAGGCACCGAGGTGGCAACCATCGTCATCGGCAAGTCGCCCGTCATGGGCGATGTTTACCTCAATCCCGAGTCTCTTCGCCAGGTGATTAAGGGCCTAAAGGGCTAGGGGGTCTTACATATGAAGCATGTAGTAAGCGTTAGCCTCGGTTCTTCCAAACGCAACAAGAGGACTGAGAGTGAGTTCCTGGGCGAGCACGTTATCGTTGAAAGGATCGGGACCGACGGTTCAATCCCCAAGGCCATCGAAATCATAAGAGAGCTGGACGGCAAAGTGGACGCTTTCGGCATGGGAGGCATCGACCTGTGGATAGGTTGCGGTAAGTCCAAGTACATGCTGAAAGACGCGGTGCCAATAGCCAGAGCCGCTCGGAAAACGCCCATCGTGGACGGCAGCAGGCTCAAAGGGACGCTTGAACGCCGGGTCATACGGTACCTGAACGATGAGGCGAAGGTGCCGTTCAAGGATCTAAAGGTCCTTCTCACCGTCGGCGTGGACCGGTTCGGCATGGCCGAGGCCCTGCGAGATACGGGCTGCCGGCTTATCCTCGGTGACCTTGTATTTGCCCTTGGACTCCCCATACCCTTGCGTTCCTTGGACGCCCTGGACAAAGTGGCTCGCACCATCGCGCCTTTCGTTGTGAGGCTTCCTTTCTCCATGCTGTACCCGACAGGGAGCAAACAGGAACACAGAAAGGCGAATCCGAAATTCGCCCGGTTCTACCGTGAGGCCGACGTGATCGCCGGCGACTTCCACTATGTGGTGAAGCACATGCCCGATGACATGACCGGAAAGTGCATCATCACGAACACGGTGACCGAAGACGATGTTGAGGACTTTAAAAGACGAGGCGTGAGCACGCTTATCACTACAACCCCCGAAATGGAGGGCCGGTCTTTCGGGACCAACGTGATGGAGGGACTCATCGTATCTCTCCTGGGAAAGGAGCCGGAACACATAACGGACGACGAGATCAACGCCATGCTGGACAGGCTCAGTTTCAAGCCCAGGATCGAGGTGCTCAATCCTCCGTTGCTCATCTCGTCTCCCGCAACATAACCGTAAGTCAAACTGCATACGCACTTCTTATGCATCCTTCTGGAGGGGACGCGCTTGGGTACCTTTGGCTTCATTATTCATCCGATCGATGTAAGTGATGTAGCACGGAAATACCCCATAGCCAGGCACTTGCCTGGAAGGCTGGTTGAGAGGCTCATTTCTCACCTGCCTCCCATGAAAGTTTCCCAGATCACCGGAGTGCGGTCAGACTACGGCGAGGCCGATGGCTGGTTCGTCTCCGTACCTCTGGTTCCCAGGCTCATGCTCTCCCTTCCTGAAAAGCGGGTGCTCGGCAAGATCATCGATGCGTGCAACAAGGCGAAAGACCTTGGAGCCAAGGTGGTAGGGCTCGGGGCGTTCACATCGGTAGTCGGCGATGCAGGCGTGACGGTCAGGCGGAACGTGGATGTTGCCGTCACAACCGGGAACAGCTATACCGTGGCTACTGCCATCGAGGCTACCGAGAAGGCCGCCGGGCTCATGGAGATAGACATGGATGAGGCAAACGTACTGGTGCTAGGCGCTTCGGGAGCGATTGGGAGAGCGGTCTCACTCATCATGGCCGACGACGGCCGCCGCCTTACCCTGTGCGCCAGGGACATGGGTAGGCTTGAGAGGGTCGCAGAGACGGTAGTAGCCGAGACGGGGATGGTCCCGAGGCTCACCAGGGACATTTCCGGAGCGGTCCGAGAGGCCGACGTCGTCATATGCGTAAGCTCCGCTCTGGATGCCATCATAGAACCGGGAGACCTCAAGCCCGGGGCGCTTGTCTGCGACGTCTCGCGTCCGAGAAACGTATCGGTGGAAGTCAAGAAGAAGCGCGACGATGTGCTTATTATCGAAGGCGGGATCGTGAAAGTGCCGGGAGAGGTGGATTTTCACTTTAACTTCGGTTTCCCTCCAAAGACCAGCTACGCTTGTATGGCTGAAACCATGCTTTTGGCCCTGGAAGAGAACTACACAGACTGGAGCCTCGGGCGGGAGATGCCCGTCGGGAAGGTTAGGACAATCGCGAAACTCGCGACAAAGCACGGCTTTGAGGTCGCGGGGTTCAGGAGCTTCGAAAAGCCCGTGACCCGTGAGGAGATAGAGCGCATAAAGGAAAACGCGCGGAGGCGCAGGAAAACGTATGGCTCTAAGGGATAGGGCGGCGCTCCGCCTCGAACTCCGCTCGCGGAGCACCGCCGCCGCTACCTACATGTCGACTTCGATTCCGAGCCCGGGTTCTTCGCTGAGCGTGATCTCCCCTCCGCTTATGGTGAAACCTCCTCTTAGCTGGCCTCTATCGTCGAGGCTCAGGAAGCTGTCTAGATCGGCAAGCCGGATGTTGGGCTGAGAAGCCACGAGCGCTGCTCCGGCCGCGATCGCCAGCTTGCTTTCTATCATGCACCCCACCATGCAGGCGATGCCGCTCGCTTCGCAGATGGAGTTTATCTCAAGCGCCCTGTAGAGCCCTCCGCATTTCATGAGCTTTATGTTGATCATGTCGACTGCGTCTTTCTTGATGAGGGCGATGGCGTCTTGGGGCGTAAAGCAGCTCTCGTCTGCCATCACGGTGAACCGGCCCTTACGGCGGAGATGGACCAGCCCGTCCGAGTCCCAGTAACGGGTGGGCTGCTCTACTACGTCTACGCCGTACTTAGAGAGCTCTTCCATGATCCATAGGCACTCGGAAACGGACCACGCCTGATTTGCATCGACCTTTATATGTATGTCCGGACCTACTGCTTCTCTGATGAGGCGGATGGCCTCGATGTCCTGGTGAGGGTCAGCGCCGGCCTTTACCTTGAGAAACCGGAAACCTTGCTCGACGACTTCCTTGGCTCGCTTGGCCATAACGCTGGGTTTGTCGATGAGGATCGTCATATCGGTCTCAACTTTCCCGGAGACGCCTCCCAGTATCTTGTAGAGCGGTGCTCCGAGCGCCTTCCCCATGATGTCGTACAGGGCGATGTCTATGGCTGCCTTGGCCGATCCGTTTCCTACGAGGGCCCGGTCCATGGTCCTGTGGATATGGCCGATGGCAAGGGGATCGGTCCCTATGAGTTCCTCTCTTAGGAGCCTTACGGCGCCAAGGATCGTTTCAGGAGTCTCGCCGGTAATGAATGTCGCGCCGGTACCCTCGCCGTATCCGGATATGCCTTCGTCGGTGAGCACTTGGACCACCACCGTGTCTGCGGTGGTGATGGTACCTCTCGATATCACCACAGGTTTAGGTAGCCCAAGGTGGATAATCTTAGCGCGGATATCAGTTATCTTCACAATGATCAACCTCCATCACAATGCTACGAAGGCCTACGTTTTCCGCTCGAACCTTATGGGCGGAGTCAGTCCCTCAAACGGTATCTCCAGCGACTCAATCTCACCCTTCACGCCCGTCCTAAAGGACACCGTGAAAGGCATTTCCATGAACTCGAATGTGAAAATGTCATAGTGAAGGTGTTTTAGCAGAAACTCGTTCCCGTGGTAGATGGCCCGAAGCGTCTCCCCGTCCTCTGAGACAACGACATCGCCGTAGCCCGGATGGGAGTAGGTCCCCGCGTATTCGTTAAGTTCGTGGCTTGGCGACTTGTCCTCTACCTTAGGCCCGAAGAATGCTCTTCCCCCGATCATGGTGCTCACGACTCTCAATCTGGGGACGATAATACTTACCGCGGCTGGGCTCAGCTACATCGGCCTGGGCGCCCAGCCACCTTCCCCTGAGTGGGGAGCCATGCTCACCGGGGCGCGGGATTTCTTCCCCGGTGCGTGGTGGCTCTCGGTGTTCCCGGGCATCTCAATCATGGTTGTGGTACTGTTCATGAACATCCTTGGGGACGCCGCGAGAGATGTCCTAGACCCATGGCTGAAGGAAATGAGGACGTCTGAATAAGCTTTTGCCTTGGGATGCTCGCCACCGATGGATGGTCTTAGCCAAGACCCCAGCCTCCGGCATTGGCCCGCAGTTTCCGGTATGTTCTGAGAGGATAAGGCAGGATTCTGAAAGCGTAGCGTAGAAACTGAGGTCCACCCGAGCAGCAGCTGGTAAGTTATGCCTAGAGAACCGGCCTCGAGCAACCGTTCAGAGAGCTAAGAAAGGCCATAAACATACGGATCAACTGGTCTTACCAGTTAGGGGGATCTGTCAATAGCTTTGATAGAGAGGCGTATACAATCGGGTGTAGGACCAAAAACCGGACATAAGAACGAAAAGGGTGTCGGTTGCTTGAACATCATAGTGTGTATCAAACAGGTTCCAAGCACTTCAAACGTTGAAGTAGACCCGGTCACCGGTGTCCTAAGACGCGATGGCATCAAGAGCAAGATGAACCCGTACGACCTGTTCGCATTGGAACAGGCTTTTTTGCTTAGAGAGCAGTACGGGGGGACCGTGGCTGCCCTGAGCATGGGGCCCAACCAAGCCATGGACGTCCTATACGAAGCCTTGTACATGGGGGCGGATTCGGCGGTCCTTGCCAGCGACAGGAGGTTTGCCGGAGCAGACGTCTTGGCAACCAGCTACACTCTCGCGCAATGTGTTCGCAAGATGGGCAAGTACGACCTCATTGTCTGCGGAAAGCAGACTACCGATGGGGACACGGGGCAAGTGGGGCCGGAAATGGCCGAGTGGTTGGAGATCCCTCACGCGTGCAATGCCATCTCGATCGAAAGCTTTTCGGAGGGTGCTTTTACCGTTAAGGTCAACATGGACCACAGCATTTACACTCTCAAGATAGAAGCGCCTTGCCTAATCACGGTAGACAAGGACGTTAACACTCCCCGCCTTCCGTCTTATCTTCGCAGGAAGAGGGCCGGAAATGCCCAGATATCAGTGTGGAGCATGGACGACCTTGCCGATCAAGCTGAGTCCCACTACGGACTGTCGGGTTCTCCGACCCAGGTGGAGAGGATTTTCCCGCCGGAGGCCCACGACGACCGGGAGTGTTTCAAGGGAAGTGGCGAGGAGCTGGCTGACAGGCTGTATTCGTTGTTACGACAGAAAAAGAGGATCTAAGGTGACGTTATGGCACACATTGAGGTCAATCAGAAAAAAGTGACGCCGGAGATCGCGGAGAGGCTATCTTCCGTCTGTCCTTTTGGCGCCTTAGTTGTAGGTGAGAAGGGCCTTTCCATCGAGTCCGGCTGCAGGTTGTGCGGGCTGTGCCTTAAGGCAGACAAAGACGGCGTACTTACCCTCGTGAAAGACGAGCCCACGGTAGAAGTCGTGAAGAGCAGCTCACGAGGGATAGCCGTCCTTGCGGAATGCATGGGAAACCAGGTTCACCCCATAACTCTGGAGCTTCTGGGAAAAGCGCTTGAGATGGCCGCGCCTACCGGTCAACCGGTTTTCGTGGTTGTGATCGGATGGAAGGTGTCTTCCGCAGTTGAGAGCCTTAGGTGCTACGGCGCGGACAAGATTTACGTTTACGACGATAGGTCGCTTGAGCATTTCGAGCCTCTCCGTTATGCCTCGTGCGTCGAGGATTTCGTCCGAAAGGTGAGGCCATCTGTGGTTATGGCGGGGGCCACAAGCATGGGTCGCTCGGTAGCTCCCAGAATAGCTGCCCGTTTTAGGACGGGAATCACGGCTGATTGCACAGGGCTGGCCCTTCGTGAGGACGGCGACCTCGTGCAGACCAGACCGGCTTTCGGGGGCAACATCATGGCTCAGATTGTGACCCCTCGCACCAGACCACAACTGTGTACGGTAAGGTACCGGGTCTTTGACGCAGCTCAAAAACGAGAGGGCCCTACTTCTCAAGTCGAAGTCATGGAGGAGCCCGATGGACTGGAAAAGGCGGGCGCTTGCATTTTGGAAGTCTTGGCGAAGCCGAAAGAACCGGACATTTCTGAGGCTGAAGTTATTGTCGCCGTAGGGCGGGGGGTCAAAGATGAGGCGGGGCTCCATCTTGTAAGAAAGCTGGCTGACATACTGGGCGCTCAGCTTGCTTGTACGAGGCCAATGGTGGAGAATGGCTGGTTCGATCCCAGGAGGCAGATAGGGCTTTCAGGGAGGACCGTCAAGCCGAAGCTCATCATCACCATAGGGGTTTCAGGTGCTGTGCAGTTCGCTGCGGGCATGGACAAGTCAGAGTTCATAATCTCTATAAACAACGACCCGGAAGCGAGCATCTTCAATATCTCCCACCTAGGCCTCGTGGGTGATTTGTACGAAGTGCTGCCTGCGTTCATCGAGAAGGTCGGAAGGGAGGAGCCGGTACGGTGAACCGAGTCGAACCTGCTGATCTGGAATACTTGAGGAGCTTCCTTCCGAGCAAACGGGTCCTGGTTGGGGCCGATATCAACCCGGAGTATGCCCATGACGAACTCGGGCGCATAAAGGGCGTTCCCGATGTGCTGGTTCGCGCTCAATCGAAAGAGGAGGTATCCAAAATCCTCTCTTACGCCAACAGGAGGCTCATACCGGTGGTTACCCGAGGTGCGGGGACCGGGCTGGTCGGGGGTGCCGTGGCAGTGAAAGGCGGGATTATGCTCGAGACCACGCTCATGAACCGGATCACTGAGTTGGACGAAGAGAACATGACGGTGACGGTGGAGCCCGGCGTGTTGCTCATGGACCTGGCCAAGTACGTAGGGGAGCGGGGATACATGTATCCTCCGGATCCCGGAGAGACGTCGGCCACCATCGGAGGCAATATCAGTACCAACGCCGGAGGCATGCGGGCGGTTAAGTACGGGGTAACCCGGGACTATGTGTTGTCCGTGACCGCAGTACTTCCCACAGGAGAGATAGAGACCTTTGGTTCGAAGGTGGTCAAGAACAGTTCGGGCTACAGTATCAAAGACTTGATTATAGGTTCCGAAGGGACTCTAGCTGTTATCGTATCGGCTACGCTCCGGATTGTCCCTTCGCCCAAGGAAAACCTGAGTCTACTAGCGCCGTTTCCCACGTTTCAGACAGCTGTTTCGGCCGTGCCCGAACTTATCCGCTCTGGTACCGACCCAACGGCAGTCGAGTTCTTGACCCGGGAAGTGATATCGCTGGCAGAAGACTACCTCGGGAAGTCTTTCCCCCGGATCCAGGGAGATGCCGCGCTCTTGCTCACATACGACGGGTTTTCCGCCCAAGACGTGTCTGAGCGGGCGGACATGGCGTCAGAGTTGTGCATCGGGAGAGGCGCCTACGATGTCTACATCGTGGATACCGAAGAGCGCAAGGAGTCTGTTTGGTCAGCGCGGCGGGTATTCCTCGAGGCCATTAAAGCTTCGACTACCGAGTTCGATGAATGCGACGTGGTGGTCCCAAGGAGCAAGATCGTGGGTTTTGCAAAGTACATAGGCGAGCTATCCGAAAGGATCGGGATCAGAATCCCATATTTCGGACACGCAGGAGACGGCAATATGCATGTGTACTTCTGCCGCGACGGCCTGGAGGAGGATGCTTGGGAGAGAAAGCTTCAAGAAGGATTTGATTTCCTGTACTCCAAGGCTGCTGAGCTGGGAGGTATGGTTTCCGGCGAGCACGGGATCGGCTTCGCCAAGAGGGAGTACCTTGCAGGAAGCCTCGGTTCCAATCAGATGGAGCTGATGCGCCGCATCAAGAAGGCGTTTGATCCGAAAGGTATCCTGAACCCGCACAAAATCGTCACCTAAGTGCCGTTTTGGTGGTGCGGCGGGCTTTCATCGAACAAACCGAAGGGGTGGTTCTGTGTTTACGAAGATAGAACCCCCGGGGCTCTTGCGGAAGATCGTCGGCCAAATCAAGCAGAATATCGCCAGCGGAAATCTCAAGAAGGGTGATAAGCTGCCCAGCGAGCGCCAGATGAGAGTCATGTTCGGCTTGTCGAGACCCACGATCCGCGAGGCCATCAAGGCACTCAACACCCTGGGAGTAATCGAGTGCAGCCACGGGTCTGGAAACTACATATCAAGCAACCTGAGTAACAGCCTCACGGAGCCGCTCAGCATCATGTTCATGTTGGAAGGCGGGCACCCGGGACATACTCTCGAGCTAAGGAGGGCCATAGAGTTCGCCGCGGCGGGCTCCGCGGCGCGCAACATCGACTTGGCGGAGCTTAAGCGCCTGCGATCGCTATGCGACAGCATCGAACGGAGCGCCGACGAAAACGAAAAAGCCGGGTACGACTTTCAGTTTCACCGGGAGATCGCGCGGGCGTCACGCAATCCACTTCTCATAGTCCTCCTAAACGCAGTTGAAACTCTTGTCTCAGAACACGTCCACGATGCCCGAGCCAGCATACTGAAGGATAGGTCGAAAGAGGAGATCATCAACCGCCAACATCTCGACATTGTAGACGCCCTGTCCAGCCGCTCCTCGGAAGAAGCCGAGAAGGCTGTCTTGGCTCACATGGAGCTAATCAGAGAAAACATGACAATCTATTGACGTCGATAGGGCCCTCCATTTATAATTCTGTCGCCGAAAACGGCGCGACCACTGCAGCGGAGGATTACTTGCAGGGGTCTTTGTCTATGTTTAGGGTATCTAGAATAGACAGGGGTAGGCCAGACATACACTGATATGCGTTTATCCGGGTGCAGCGCGTTCTACGCCGCACCCTCGTAAATTCTTCAGGAAAGGCAGAGATTCGGGAGGATGGCAGAACGTGAGATTGTACTCTCTCCTGAAGGCAAGAAGAACCTTGAGGAAGAGCTAAACTACCTGAAACTTGTTAGAAGGAGAGAAGTGGCCGAAAGGATCAAATCAGCTCGCGAGTTTGGAGACCTCTCTGAGAATGCTGAGTACGAAGACGCCAAGAACGAACAAGCTTTTGTCGAAGGTCGCATCCTTAGTCTTGAGAAGATACTTCGTCACGCCAAAATAATAAGTGACGGCGCCAAGAACCCCGAAGTGGTCTCTGTAGGCTGCACGGTCACCGTGAGGGACCTCGTGAGGGATGAGGTCAGCGAGTACACCATTGTGGGTGCTCACGAGGCCGACCCATCCAAGAAGAGGATATCCATGGATTCACCGGTGGGAAGGGCTCTCCTGGGTCAAAAGCCCGGAGCCATCGTTTCCGTTATGGTTCCGGCGGGCACATCCAAGTACGAGGTACTTGAAATCACCGCATAGCCCGGAGGCTTTTCGGTTCCGAATCCTTGGGAATAAGCGGCGGGAGGTTGTTACATTGTTCGGCGATGCTGGCGAAAGGGACTTGCCCCGTTCCGGAATGGACGAAGAATTCGAGAGAAGGCGGCGGAAGCTCGATGTGGCAAAATCAAAGGGTATAGCGCCCTTTGGTGGCCGCTACGAAGTGACCGCGACGGCAAAGGAAGTCGCCGACAAGTGTGACGAGATAGCAGGCGCCAAGGTGAGCCTGGCGGGCAGGATCACTGCTCTTCGCGGACACGGGAAGGCCTGCTTTGCCGATCTCAGGGACCGGAGTGGCCGTATCCAGCTGCATTTACGTTTCGACGTGCTCGGCGAGGAGAACTACAGGACCTTCGAGGAACTTATCGACCTGGGCGACATTTTGGGCGTAAGAGGGACGGTCTTCAGGACCAAGAGGGGAGAGCCCACTGTCGAAGTCCACGAGTGGACGCTTCTAAGCAAGGCCCTAAGGCCCCTCCCCGAGAAGTGGCACGGGCTCACCGACGTGGACCTCAGGTACCGCCAGAGGTACCTGGACCTCATAGTGAACCCTGCCGTCCAGGATGTTTTCATAAAGAGGAGCAAGATCATCTCCTATATCCGGCGTTTTCTCGACGAGAGGGGTTTCATCGAAGTCCAGACTCCCGTCCTCCAGACGATTGCAGGAGGCGCCCACGCGCGTCCCTTCATCACCCACCACAATGCTCTAAACATTGATGTATATTTGCGCATTGCAACTGAGCTTTATTTGAAGCGTTTGCTCGTCGGCGGACTGGAGAAAGTCTATGAGATTGGCCCGGATTTCAGGAATGAGGGCATAGACACTCGCCACAACCCTGAGTTTTATATGATGGAAGTCTACCAGGCGTACGCCGACTATGAAGACATGATGAAACTCGTAGAAGACTTGGTCTCAGGGTGCGCCCGGGAGGTTCTGGGCACCACGAAGTTCATGTCCGGCGGCCATGAAATAGACGTTACTCCGCCCTGGCCTCGACTTCGGGTGTGGGATGCGATCACGGAAGCGACAGGGATAAGACCCGAAGACATTAGGACCGATGAAGATGCCAAGGCAATCGCCAAAAAACTCGATCTCAAGATGGATAAGGCTCAGACCAAAGGCAGCGTAATCGAAGAGATCATGAGCGAATATGTCGAGCCGAAGCTCATCCAGCCGCACTTCCTCATAGACTATCCTGTGGAGATATCTCCGCTGGCTAAACGTAAGGACGACGACCCGAGCCTCACCTACAGGTTTGAGGCGTTTGCCTTAGGCTCAGAACTGGGCAATGCATTTTCGGAGCTTAATGATCCTATAGATCAGAAGGAAAGGTTTGAGCAGCAGGCTAGAGAAAAGGCAGCCGGTAATCGCGAGGCTCATCCTTACGACGAGGACTTCATCACGGCGCTTGAATACGGCATGCCTCCTGCAGGCGGGCTGGGTATCGGGATCGAGCGGCTCGTCATGTTTCTCACTGATTCCCGCTCCATCCGCGACGTGATTTTGTTCCCGATGATGCGGCCGAAGACCTAACGGAGTATTCAGAATCATTCCTGCTCAAACTAGGAAAAAAGTTTGGCCGGGGTGTTGATCTTAGTTTTCTGGGATGCTATAGTATCCCTTGCGCCCCGCGAGAGGGGTGCGCAAGGAAAGTCGGTCCTTGAAAACTGAACAGCG
>DGDN01000079.1 GCA_002385465.1 Candidatus Fermentithermobacillaceae bacterium UBA3951 | reverse complement strand
TGGCTTGGGACTTGTGCAATCCTTCTTTCCATTGTCCGGTCCTCCCGAGGAAAATCTAGAGGGTCTCGCAGTGCGGCGAGACCCTCAGTTTTCCACTTTTGGACCGTAGCCAGCACCGCGCCTAAAAAAGGGCATAGTACGCCCTAGGCCGGTGCTTAGCCAAGTAAAATCCCAGTTTGTGAGGCCTTTTGGAAAATATGGGCGATATCGTTCACGGCCTCAATGCCCCCTAGAAGTAGTTGCAATTACGAGTATATACATAGTTGCCGCAGAGGGCAACGCAGTAAGCAGGCGGTTCGGGCTGGAAACCTCATTCAGACGACCGGCGGACCTTCCTCCTCTCCCTTTTCTTGGCCGGCCGCTGCCCGCTTGGAAAGACTTCAGCTACGATATCCTCTTCGGCCAATCGCGTCACAAGGGGCTCTAGTGCACCCGAATCGGTCAGGGTGAAGTGGATGGAAACCAGGCCTTCGCCTGCTTCCTTTCTTAACTCTACCGACTCGATGTTGAACCCTGCCTTCGCTACCAGCGTGCTTATCTGGGCAAGGACGCCCTTCTTGTCATGGCAGACTACTTCAAGGAAGACGGTGTCCCTCTTGGAACGTAAGATGCGGCGTTCCACCAGGTCCAGCCCGACCATGGTGAGGAGCCCCGCTGTCGTTGCGAAGACCGCCAGGTAGATCATCCCGGCTCCTGCAGCCAGACCGATTCCGGAACACAGCCAGAGACCTGCGGCAGTGGTGAGACCTCTCACTACATCTCTCTTCACGAATATGAGGCCGCCGCCAAGGAAGCCTATGCCGCTTACCACTTGAGCAGCGACCCTGGCGGGATCGACGTCGACATTGGGACCCAACACTGAAAGAAATCCGTGCTTGCTCACAACCATGATCAAGGCCGAACCGAGTCCCACCAGCGTATACGTCCTTAAACCCGCGTCTTTGTTCCTGACCTCTCGTTCCAAGCCGAGGAGGGCTGCAAGGACCCCGGCCAGGAGGATCCTGCCCACAAGTTCAAGATATAGGAGAGTCTCGGACGCTATGGTAATCACCGCCTCCGGTCGCAGGTTAAGTACATTCTATGTGCCCGGACTCATGCCGAGACGCGACAAGCCTGCCCAAACGCAAGGAGCTTCTCCCTATGAAAAAGTGCGCCCCCGGACCTACCGTGTAATCTCAACAATAAGGTTATCCTGGTCCCAGTCAACGTTTGCCCCAAGAAAGCTGCTTACAAACCGCACGGGCACCATTGTGCGGTCGTTTCTGATGACAGGGACGGTATCCATCCAACGCTCCACCCCATTTACCTTGGCCGTGCTGCTGCCGATGGTAAGAGTGATCTCAAGGGCGTCCTTCGCTATGGTAACGGTCCTGGTAGCCTCATCCCAACCGACGACCGCGCCAAGAGCCTCGCTTATGGCCCTCACAGGTACCATGGTGCGGTTATTTTCATCGATATACGGCTCGGAGTCAAAGAAGATGACAACATTGTCAACCGTGACACCGATATGGCCGGGTTTTCCTGCATAGCCGTATATGAGGTATTGCTTACGCTCCCTCTTGAAATCCTCGAGTTCGTGAGCATACAGAGATTCCATCTCTTGAGGCGCGAGAGACTGCTCAAGCCACTTGCCCACCCGGTCGGTGCCCATTATCTTGTCAAACATGACCACGCTCGCAGGAGTCGAGCCGCTCTTCGGTACCTTGAACCCGGTTAGCTGCCTGGCAAAGGCAAGAGCATAGAAGCCTGACTTGGCAGGGTTGAATGTCCGGTAATCGGTGATCTGAAGCCTGACTCCGCCTTCGGACCCGATATCTTCAGGGATGTACTTGACTCCGGGAAGGCCGGCTCCGTTCAGGAGCTCCGCAAAACGGACGCTGTCAATGCCCTTGCCGCCGATCCATTTGAACTTGTCTGCCTGCCGGATACCGGTCCCTTCGCCAAGACCCGTAGCCATATATCCGAACACAGAATCAATGTCCGGGATGTTGGGTGAAGTCTGGACCCACTCCAAACCGGTATCCTGGTAGATCATGTCGCGTGTGTAGCCTTCCATCGGTACTACGGTGAGGTCGACGCCGATTTCCCTGTTGAAGAACTTGGCCAGTTCACCTACGGTCATCCCGTGAGCCATGGGAAGGTTGTCCACCCCGACAAATGTCTCGAAAGCGTCCTCCAGGACCGGGGCTTCCACTATCTCGCCGCCCAGGGGGTTGGGCCTATCGAGCACTATGACGGGCTTTCCGTATTGGGCCGCCGCTTTCATCGCGTAGTTGAGGGTGGAAATGTAGGTGTAGGTCCGCGCCCCGATGTCCTGTATATCAAAGAGAAGAACGTCAATGTCCCGGAGCATGTCCTCAGTGGGCATCCTGGTAGCTCCGTAAAGGCTGTACACGGGGATGCCCAGCGTAGGATGGGTGTATGATTCAACGTAGGCTCCGGCCTTAGCCTGCCCGTCTATGCCGTGCTCCGGTCCATACAGTGCCGCCAAGACCACCGACGGGTCATTGGCCAGCACGTCGATCGTGCTCACGCCCTGGCTGTTGACTCCGCTTTGGTTGGTGATGAGCCCGACACGCTTTCCCTCTATGAGATGGGGATACCTTTCGAACAGTACCTCGTTCCCCAGCTTGAAACGGGGAATCGCCGCACTCACAGAAGATGGGAGCCCGGCAAGTAAAACCACTAGAACGGTCAAGCCTGCGACTAGTCGACGCATGTTTTCCTCTCCCTAAGGTGCATATGGTGATATTTCCCTGCGGCGTGTGCAAGACGTATCGCCGCATTGTGTCTCTATAAGAATTCGACGTGTTCTCCCGTATTCTGTTTCAGCTCGACATTGCAGCCCTTAAGGAGCCCCCTGTCAAGGTATTTGTGATAGTGAAGGTGACCCGCCTAAATAGATTGGTCAAGCAGTTACGTAGATCTCTTACCCACAAAGCGCCCCAGAGAGAACGCGGCAACCATAAGAACGAGCCCCGAAACGTATGTCCAATAAAGACGGGGCGAGAAGGCGGTGAATTTTGCGGCGATATTCACAACCGGAAGGTAGAATAACTGTGTAGCAACGCCTACCTTGTTAACCCAGTAGTGTCCTTGGATAACCTCTTGAAACAAGAGCAACAGAAGGTCGAGAACCCCCGCCAAGTGAACAAGGGCCAGGGCTTCCCCGTCCGAGTCAACAAGACGTCGCGTTGTCATTCCCAGGCCGAACCAAGCGATCAAGGAAATAAGCCCGATAGCTCCGTAAGGGAAGGACACAGCGGGAAAAGCCATCATCGCACGGTTCATGATATAGCCGAGCAAGAAAGGGATAAGCCCGACCAAGAAACAAAGCCACTTCTTCATTTGCGGTCCCCCTCATGCCCGTCTTACCCAACAGGTTATCATACTCAAGTATTACTTGAGGGTTAGCAAACACGGAACCCCCGGAGACCGCTCCGGGGGTTTTCCGGTGCTGTGTTCGCCTAAGAGGCAGCCGGCGAACGGCTACTCAATCGCCCACGCGTGCACGACGATGGCTCCGGTTATGTCTCCCAAGCTGACGCCCTCAGGTATCACAAAGGCAACGCTGACATCTGTGTAGTTGCGGTGTTTGATGGCCGGGTTCAGGGTGTTCCAGTTGTTGCCGGGGTAGTACCAACTCATCTTGCTATGGAGCGGCACATGAGGAGGAACAAGGTCTCCGTCCTCCTCGACGGTGAAAGTCTTGCCAATCAGGCCGTCTACACCCTTGCCGATGTACACGCGCCCGAAATTGGCGAGTTCCCCCGTAAGCGAGATCGTGAACCTGACTCGGTCGCGGCTGTTATTCGTGACTCGGAAAAGGTCCTCGAAAATGTAGATGCTTCCCGGCTGCAGACCCCAATCTTTGTCATATGGGGTACCATTCCACGGTGAGTTCATATTGGTGTTGTGGATGCCGGCGGCGAAATTGAACTTCAGCATTCCGTCTTCGACATAGCAGATCTTGTCCTCGAGTCCAACTCCTTCATTTGGGGTCAAAGCCAGCAAAGCACTGTCAGTCTCAACAGTGATCAGGCCTGCGACATTCGTTATAGTAGCGTCGGAATAGGCCATTGCTGCCATAAGCCCCGTTACCGCCAGGAGACCAACAATCACGAGAATGCTTGCCTTTCTCATCTTCGCACCTCTCCTTCTGATCTTTTTTCTGGCGTTTTGCCAAGATAGCCTGGTTCTATTGTGGTATGGCCGCTGGCGGCGCACGCCATCAAAAGGATCCAACAACGATGGCCAATTCGAGTGATTTTGCCCTAATCACAAAGGATAAGCCGGTCTAAAGATGCAGACCTCCGAGGGTACGTGCCCACCTTCTTCTGATCTCCCTGACAAAGCGGCGCCTGTAGCGCGGTTCCAAGTAAGGCAAGATTATGAGAGGGAGCGCAGGGACACTAGATACAACGACAATAGCCAGCCAGAAACTGATGCCGGCCAGAAAACCGATTACGGGAGGCGGAAGGAAGGGCATGAACATGCCCACGATGATGCTGGCATTGAAAATGCCTTCTTCTCGGGCGTTGACAGTCACAATAACTTGAGCGGTATCCCCGCCACGCATTAAGAACCTGTCTTGATGCACGGTTATCTGCGGGTCTCGCGAAATGACACAGTAATAAGAAGGTATGGTGCCTTTGTTTTCAAGCTCCACCAGGGTCAATTCCCGGGAATCCCCAATCTCAAGGATCCCCACTTCACTTCCCAAGAGAGCGCCCGCGGTCCTTTCAACCCCGTAAGGAAGAGAGATGAACACGCTGCGCATAAGCATAAGGGCTCCCAACATGATTGCAAAGGCTACTCCCCCGAGAAGATAGACCTGCCCTTTCTGCAGGATGTCCTTCCTCTGCCTTCTCTTCGTCTTGAAAACCTCGTCGAGGAGCAATGCCGAAGCAAGGATACCCAGCAGTAGAAGCAAGAGGCGCGGGTTTTTCATGTTCTCCTCAATCAAGAGGGGGATGTAACCCAAGAGCGGGATCTTTAGGGGTAACGACCCAATGGTCGGGACTATCCCTGCAATCCATTCCCGCCGGATGGGAGGATAGTGCCCACCCTCTTGGTCGGTTTGGTCGTTGTTGTCTCCCTTGGTGATGAAGCCACTCTCACTGTCTCCACCCACAATGCGGTGCATGGTCCAGTCCCTAATGCCGTGCTCCGCTGACCGAAAGACCACAATCTGCCCTTCGGTAAAGCGAGTGCCGGCCCCGGTCGGCAAGACAAACACCATGTCCCCGCGGGTAATGAGCGGGTACATGCTCCAGCTCCTGATCGTCACGGCAAGGGTAGGTTTTTGACGCCAGTAGGTCACAATCGGAGTAGTGAACGGGATGACGGTGACCAATATGAATATATAGTAGCCCGCCTTTTTCAGCATGATCGTTCTCCTACAGGATGAAACTGGCTGCTCCCCGCTGCTAGCGACCTGCACACGACCTCTTACCTAAGCCTCGTGAAAAAGCGTAGAGTGCGGCTTGAGTTCGATCTTGAAATTCCATCTTGTCTAGGATGTTGACAATGTGTTTCTTGACCGTGTTCTCGCTGATATAGTGCCTTTCGGCTATAGCCTTGTTACTAAGCCCCTCTGCAAGTGAGGCAAGGATCTCAAGCTCCCTCGCGGTAAGCCTCTCCAAGGGATCTCTTTCCGCAGTGCTCATGATGCTGTCCAGGATCTGTCTCTTATACACATCTCCGAGCCCAC
>DGDN01000082.1:10889-11260 GCA_002385465.1 Candidatus Fermentithermobacillaceae bacterium UBA3951 | reverse complement strand
TCTCGAGTCCAAGCGCTCTACCCGCCGCCTACTCTGTCCAAGCAGGTAGATTTCATTGAACCGGTCCCGCTCCAAAAAGAGTTGTTCCACGGTGCCCTTAAGGAATTGGCGGCCCGCCTCATTGAGAAGGGGGTCGGGTTCAAGACCATAAAGCTTTCTTTGACGGGTGATTTCAAGACATTGTCAGGAAATCAGGCGGGCGAGAGGAAGTTTGTGAGGCCGGTGGCTTCTCTCGAAGTCATGCGGACGGCAGTCGACGCCATAGTCGAGGGTATCCTCAAAGACATCTCCTCTTCAGCGCCGGATTTTGTGCCAGGGCCAGACTCAACGTCAGCGGCGGATCTTGTATCTGCGCAGGACTCCGCGCCAAC
>DGDN01000082.1:0-10694 GCA_002385465.1 Candidatus Fermentithermobacillaceae bacterium UBA3951 | reverse complement strand
GGAAGTGTCCGCTAAACCCAAGGTAATCCCGGTTGCCTTGAAATTGGCCTTGTTCGGGCTGGAAGAGAAGTTCGGTGACCGGACGGTTACCTGGGGTAAGAAAGATACCGAGTCCGAGAGGTTCAACCCGGAGATCATACGGAGGGAGAAGATGCTGTCGATATGGGACCCCATGCGCCCGCCGGTTTTCGGAGAACTCCCCGGGCCGGCAAGTGCGGGAGTGGTAGCAGATGTCTAAAATCATCGATGCTCCGGTATTGGTTGTTACCGAAAACGAGAAGCCGAGGAGGTTCTTTTGGTTCAAGCGCTGGGTCAACGTGGCCAAAATCATGGACGAATGGCGGGAGACCGGGTGCTGGTGGGAGGATGAGCGGGAGAAGTCGTTTTTCAGAGTGCTGTCGTTGGAAGGGAGCATATACGAGGTCTATAACCAAGACAAACAGTGGAACCTTTATAAGGTCTATGACTGATGCCCGTACACACCCGCAGCACACATAAATGAACCTTGCCCTATATACGAATGACTCTTGCCCTTGAAGGTGCATAAGTGATGTTTGTCCACTTGCATGTCCATAGCCCTTATTCGTTTACCGACGGGGCTTCCACGGTAGACGAACTGGTTGCCCGTGCGGCCGATTTAGGCATGCCGGCGCTGGCAGTAACGGACCACAACAACGTCTCTGCCGTTGTCCGGCTTACAAAAGCCGCCAAGAGGACCGGGATAAAGCCTATTATGGGCGCCGAAGTTACGATGGAGGGCGGGCATCACCTGACTCTTCTCTGCCGGGGCCCGGAGGGATACCGCAACCTCTGCGCCCTCCTCAGTTCGGCTCACCTTGAAAATCCGCGCAAGCGACCTGAAGCAAACTTTGAGGCGCTTAGCCGCTACAAAGACGGGCTTATCGCTTTGACAGGGTGCAGGCGGGCCCTGGTACCTTCTTTGATCCTCCGGAAAAGGTTCGGCGAGGCCAGGGACGCCGTGAAAAGGCTAAAGTCCATATTTGGGCCACAGTCACTCGTGATCGAAATGTCGGAGAGCCTGCTTCCGGGTTCAAATGCCCTAAACAGGTACCTTTACGAACTTGCCGGGGCCGAAGGACTCCGGGCCGCAGCTACCAACAACGTCCACTATGCACGGAAGGAAGACTTTTTCGTCCACGACATCCTCACCTGTGTTAGGACGCTTACCAAACTCGACGACGTCCACCCCGAAAGGCGCCTAAACGCCGAAAACTACCTGAAAAGCGAAGACGAGATGGCCTTGGCTTTTAAGGACTACCCCGACGCTCTCCGGGCGACGGTCGAAATCGCGGCCCAGTGCGAGTCCCCGGTGGATCTCGGGGTGCCCAGTTTCCCTTCGTTTGCTGTGCCAGAAGGCTACCCTTCGGCCGCGGCGTTTCTGCGCCATTTGGTTTTCGAGGGAGCGAGGAAGAGGTACGGGAAGGTCACGGCTCAGATTGAGGAGAGGCTTAACTACGAACTCTACGTCATTGAGAAGCTGGGGTACGAAGATTACTTCCTGGTGGTGTGGGACCTGGTCCTGTTTGCCAGGAACCAGGGCATCAGACATGCCGGCCGGGGCTCGGCGGCAGACTCCGCGGTTGCCTACTGCTTGAACGTGACCGACGTCGACCCAATTGCCCAAAACCTTTTGTTTGAACGTTTCCTGAGCCTTGAGCGGGGTGAAAAACCGGACATAGATGTCGACTTCGATGCCAGGCGGAGAGATGAAGTGTCGGCTTACGTGAGAAAAAAGTACGGGGAAGACCACGTCGCCGCCGTGGCCACGTACAACACTTTTCAGGCGAGGTCGGCGATAAGAGACGTCGGGAAAGCCATGGGGTACTCGCCCGACGAGATAGATATCATCGCCAAGCGCATGCCTTACTACCTCTCGGCGTCCAAACTCACGGAGAGGTTCGACCTTGTGCCCGAACTCAAGGGCCTCCTTACGCCCAAGAAACTCAAGACGCTCCTTGAAGGGGCGGAGCGGCTTGCGGGGCTTCCCAGGTTCTTGGCGACCCACCTTGGCGGGCTGGTGATATCCAGACACCCCATAACACACCTGAGTCCGGTCCAGTATTCGGCCAAGGGGATTACCATCATCCAGTTTGATAAGGACGACGTCGAAGACTTAGGGCTTGTGAAGATAGACCTTCTTTCCCTGAGGACGCTCGGGGCGGTCGAGGATTCTCTTAATTACATGAAAAAAGCCGGCAAGAAACTGGATTACGACCGGCTCCCGCTGGATGACGCCCAAACTTACAGGAGGCTCAGGGCTTCCGACACCGTTGGCGTTTTCCAGTTGGAAAGCCCTGCCCAAAGGGCCCTCCAGGCCAGACTCGGCGCCGACAATATCGAGGATATCGTGGCAAGCGTCGCCCTCATAAGGCCCGGCCCCATAAAAGGAAACATGGTTGAGCCTTATGTTAGAAGGCGCCGGGGGCTCGAACCCATTACGTATCTCGAGCCCAGGTTGGAGCCAATCCTCAAGAAGACTTACGGGGTGATACTCTTCCAGGAGCAGGTCATAGAGATCGCCTCAACCATTGCCGGGTTCACTCCGGGCGAGGCCGACAAGCTCCGGAGGGTTATGACCCATATGAGGTCCGGGGAGGAGATGGAGAACCTCGGCAGGCTCTTTGTGGAGAAAGCGGTCCGGTCCGGAGTGGATGAAGTGACCGCCGAGGCCATTTTCCAGTGCATGAGGGGATATGCCAGTTACGGTTTCTGCGAAGCCCACGCCAGGGCTTTCGGGACCACCGCTTACAAAACCGCTTACCTGATCGAGCACCATCCGGCCGAGTTTTTCGGCGCCATCCTAAACAACGAGCCTATGGGGTATTACCCCATATCGACCATCTGCGTCGAAGCCAGGCGGCACGGGGTAAAGGTCAGCGGGCCTTCGGCAAACCGCTCCGGCAAGGATGTAAAGGTAGAGGGCAATGAGATAATCCTGCCGTTTAAGATGATAAGCGGGATTAGCGCCAGGACAATCGAGACAATCGAGGAAGAGAGGCGAAAAGGGCCTTTCAAGTCGTTTTCCGACTTCGTGGCGAGAGTCCGGCCTCCCGTCGATGTCCTCCGGGCCATGGTACTGTGCGGCGTTTTCGATGAATTCGGCGTGTCGAGAAAGAGGCTTGTCTGGTCGATCCCGGCGAGATTGAAGGAGTATGCCCGTGGTGTAGCTCAGGATGTTACTTCTGATGTCGCTTCGGTTGTTGCTTTTGATGTCGCTTCAACCGTTGCTTCGGCTGCTGCTTCTGTTGCTGCGTCTCATGCTGCTTCTGATGTCGTCTCTACCCCGGCGCTGGTCGATGCGCCCGAGGAGGACGCTCAAAGCGTGGGAGGCGACTTTACCATCGCCGAGAAAATCGCCTATGAGTACCAGGTGCTGGGTTTTTCTGTCTCGGAGCACCCGATGGCGGTTTGGCGGGAGAAACTCTCCAAACAAGGCTTTGTGAGTAGCCGGGACCTCAGTAATATCCGGCCCGGAGAGTTTGTGAAGGTAGGCGGCATACCCGTAAGGCCTCACAGGCCTCCGACCAAGAGCGGCAAGATCGTTGTCTTCGTCTCACTCGAAGACGAAGACGGCCTCATAGATGTCACCTGCTTCGAGAACGTCTACAAGAAGTACGGGAAATTCCTGTTCCCAGGCGAGCTCTTGCCTCTGGGTATCTGGGGCCAAGTGCAGAAGAGGGGAAACGCTTATTCGGTGACTGCGCGGACGGTTTTCCCTTTGTCTTACGCGTTGTCGGAGAGATCAGGAAGGTAAGTCGAGATACGCGTATCGCCGTACGAGTAGGTCTTCCTGAGGGAAAGCCGTCCCCATTTCTCCTCCATCCTCTCTCTCCGGTGCTGCTGGAGGACCACGATGCCGGCCGGGTCCACAAGGGGCGATCTTCCCAAAATCTCCATGGTCTTTTCGTCCAATTCGGTGAAATAGGGAGGGGCGACCAGGATGATCTCGTAGCGGCAACCGCTTTTCTCAAGGAGATCTACGATGCGCGTGGCATCTCCGGTGATGAGCCTCACGCGGTCTTCAATACCCAGCGAGGCCAAGTTCCTCCTTACGGTCTCCACGGCCTTTGGGTTCTTGTCGATGCAGGTGGCCGACCGGGCGCCTCGCGAAATGAGCTCTATGGAATAGCTGCCCGTCCCTGCGAAGAGGTCAAGGACGCTTGCTCCCTCGATGTAACCGGCCAAGATGTTCGCGACGGCGGCTCTCACCCTAGCGAGGGGCGGTCTTGTGGACTCGCCCGGGACCGAAGCCAGAGATCGCCCGCGAAACTCGCCGCCTATCACCTTAATCACCCGAATCCACCTCCCCGGAGAAAGGTAACCTCAAAAGGGTGGTAGTATAGCCACGTTACCATAAATTAGCCCGGTGTTATAATTGGTTTACACCCCAAACGTTGGACGCAACGGAGGATAAAGCAAGTGGCGAAGATTCTTCCTGCAGGTAAGATTCCGCAATCGGTATTTGAAGAAATCGTGCTCAAACGGGTGGGCGTTTCGAGAGATGAGATTGGTCTTGCCCCCGCGATAGGAGAAGATACGGCTACGGTCGACGTAGGCGACGAACTCCTCATCGTGAGTACCGACCCGATTACCGGCGCAACCCGCCGTTCCGGGTGGCTTGCCGTGAAGGTTGCCCTTAACGACATAGGCGCGGCCGGAGGGGAGCCCATTTGTGTGATGGTCACCATACTTCTTCCTGAGGGGACGACCGAGGACGAACTGCAGGAAATGATGGATGACATCCACGAAGCTTGCGTTGAGGAAAACGTCGCCGTCGCGGGCGGGCACACGGAGGTCACTCCGGGTCTTGAAAGGCCCATATTGAGCGTGACGGCTCTCGGGAAGACGCGCGGAAAGCGAGTGCTCCGGTCGAGTGGATGCCGGGTCGGCGACGACATAGTAGTTACTAAGTGGGCGGGCATGGAAGGTACGTCCATATTGGCCCACGATTTCAAGGAAGAGCTGCTGACTTTCCTAAGCCCGGAATCCGTGAGGGAAGCCGGGGAACTCTTGGAGAGAATCAGCGTGGTAAAAGACGGAGCCATTGCGCGGGAAAACGGCGCTCATGCCTGCCACGATGCCACGGAAGGCGGGGTGCTGGGTGCCATCTACGAGATGTGTGAGGCATCGGGCACCGGGGTAACGATAGAAGCCGACGCGATCCCTGTCCTTCCGGTGACGCTCGAGATAGCCGGCCGGACAGGTATCGATCCCTTGCGGCTTGTGTCGTCGGGATGTTTGATCGTATCTCACCCCGAGGGACAAAGGCTCTGCGAGGTTTACCGGAAAGCCGGTATCAACGCTGAGGTCGTGGGCAAAATGACAGATGGAGGCCGCGTTTTGAACCGGGGCGGGAGAACCACTATCTTGGAAAGGCCGACGACTGACGAACTATGGAAAGCCCGGGAGTTTCTATCCGGTCTCTCTCATCGTCCTTCGCGATAACAGCTTGCCCGGCCTCGCATAAGAAGCGGCTTTCTAAACGGCTTGATCCTTTGTGATTGAGGTGGTCTGCCCATGTGGATTGTCCCTGCGCTCGTGGGATTTGTGGTCCTCATGTGGCTGGGCATTGGCTGGCTGAGCTCACTCTTCAAGAACTACGAACACACCCTTGAGTCCGCGGTTACCTTGGGTATTGTCGGAGCGGCGTCTCTTTATTCGGGTTGGCGGACTGCAGGCGCCGTGGCTCCCGCGTGGTCGATTGGGGCCAGGACCGGTATCGCGCTGGCCGCGGGTCTTATGTTGTTCACGCTCAGCTCATTCATGGTTGTTACGCTGTGGATGGCTTTCCTCACGCGACGGTTTGACGAGGCAATAGCGGCTTTGGATAGCGAGGAGGAATTTATCCTTAGACAGCTGGAAAGCATGAGATGGCAGGCCTATGTGCGCTCTCAGGAACTTCCAGGCCCTCAAGAAGTCGAACCCCGCGCGCCCGATCCGAGGGATGAATGGAGGAAGGCGGTTGAGGCGTGGGAACAGGGCGGAGGTGCCGCCAGGATACGGTCTCTTAAAGTCTTGGAATGGCGCGACGAGACGGCCCGCAAGACCCCTGGCGAGCTCAGGGATGATATCCTCTCATTAGAACGAGAGATAGACGTAGAGCAGGACGAGGCAAAGAAGGACCAGGTGAGAGCCAGATTGGCCGTGTACAAACTGGCCCTTTACGAGAAAGAACCTCCTCTCAGAGAGCACAAGGTCAAGACCGGACCGGAGAAAGAGTTTAAGGCCGATGAAACGGTCCTCAGGCAGAGGCTTCAGGAGATCCACAGAGAACTGCAGCTCGTGAAGTTTGAGAAAACCCGGTTTATGAGAAGTCGCGTAAGACTCGGTTGGAGGTCTCAGAGATGAGCCACATAAGTTCCTACAAGACTGAGATAAAGCTGGACAGCGCTTTGTCGGCCGGGCGTTCGGTCGAGGAAGACCCGGGCTGGGACGTTTTGAACGAAGCCGTGCACGCTACTGCTGAAGAGATGAACCTTGATGTGACGCGGACGTTCAGAGACTACTACGGCCGCTCTATTGCGTGTGACTGGGGACTTGTGGGACCGGATATCCCCCGGGGAATCGGCATAACGGTGGACCGGAAAACCGGCGAAGTGGTGTTCGCCTGCGACCCGTACGGAGGTTTCGAGAGGACCGCAGGTGAAATAAAGGACAGGGTCGTCCAGAACTATGCGTCGCTTTGCGTCGCCAAAGCTCTGGCAGCACTGAACTACAACGTCGAAGTCGACGAGGTAAAGCACCCGGTTGAAGGCAAGAAGATCCTCATCAAGGGAGTACTGTGATGTCCAGGCGTGTAGACGTTGAGGTCGGAAGGTCCGGACAAGTGAAGATAGAGTTCTCCGGGTTTGAGGGGGACCTGTGTTACGAAGAGGCCGAGTCGATCGGCAAGATCTTGCGGTCATTGGGACTTAAGGCCGTGCCCGTGTCGATTACGCCCAAAACTCCTTCCGAGATCGAGGCTGAAGTGGGCGTCGAAGAGGCGCCCCGCAGGAAGGTGTCGGTCAGTTGACCCGGGGGGCCTTGGAGCGTTGTTTGAGCCTTTCTCGGGGCCGTGCGGCTTCGGAGCATGCGGCTCCAAGTCATGCGGCTCCAAGTTTCGCGGCTGCAAGTCATGTGGCTCCAGGCTATGCGGCAGGAGCCACGGCTCCGGGCTGCGCGGGAGGAGAGACGGCTCCGGACCGTGGGGCAGGAGTTGCGCCCCCGGTGAGTGAGCCCAGAGGACCCCGCTCGTACATGGAGATCGAGATCACGCCTCTTCGAATGAGCATTTTTGAGCGCTCTGGAGATGGACAGACTGCGGCCCTCCTTGATGCCCTGGCCCGGTCCGGACTAAAGCTCCGTGAGAGAGTGAGCTCCCCTTGCGGGTAGAATGCGGGGAGGGGGGATACAGTGGAGGATTACCTGGACCGCTCTTGGCTTGAAAAGGGCATGATGAAGCGGAAGTCAAACTACTCGCCCGTCATATGCTTCGAGACCGTCGACCCGAAGAGGATATACCAGCTCAAGACGTTCATTTTGAACTCCCCCGAGATGTCCCACATCGAGAACGTGTTCCTCTACGACCCGTGGGACGGCCTGGGTATGCTCCGGAAAGGCTCCGAGGGGCCCGTGTTCGAGCCTTATCGCAAGAGGATAGGTGCGAGCACTCCTGTTACATCCCGGCTCCGGGGGCCCGACAGCTCGGTGGAGATACAGGCGCTCAAGGCCGTCCTCAAAGAGATGGACGGCTATATGAAGTCGAGCCCGACGGTGTTCGTGGTCCAGAACCTCTCCGAGGTGAGAGAGGCCGATACGGGGTTCCAGGCAGCTCTCCGCGCCTGGGCCATCGACCCGCGGATCCTCGCCAAGGGTTCGACCATCGTGGTCTTGACGTCCGATGCCTCAAAGATCATGGACGAGTTCACCAGGGAGTTTGTCGTCATCGTGCCCGTCGATCCTTCGAGCCAAGATGAGCGCAGGGAGATCATTAAGAGGACCGCCGGTGAGCTGGGAGTTTCCCTGGACAGCACCAAGATCGAAGCCGCCAGGGTTACGCTTTCGGGACTAAACCTCCACCAAGTCGAAAGCATACTCCTCGAGTCCTACCACCGCGCCAAAGACTTCGACCCGGACATCATGAAGGAGCTCAAGTCGGAGATGGTCAAGCGCTCCAAGGTGCTCGAGGTCCGAGACCCCCAGTTCAGCTTCAAAGACATAGGCGGCTACCACGCCATAAAGGAGTTCGTCCAGAAGTACATCATAAACGTCCTCAAGAGGCCCGAGAAAGCAAGGCATTTCGGCCTGGGCCTCCCGAAGGGGCTCCTCTTTTTCGGCCCGCCCGGGACCGGTAAGAGCCTTTTCGCCAACGCCCTGGCCAGCGAAGTCCAGCTTCCCTTCATAAACCTCCTTACGGAGAACATCTACTCCAAGTGGCTGGGAGAATCGGGCCAGAACATGAAAAACGCCATAAGTATGGCCGATAAGATGTCCCCGGCGATAGTGTTCGTTGACGAGATCGACCGCTTCGGAAAGCGTTCGGGAGCGGCCACCGGTTCTGCCGAGGAAGAAACCCAGAGGGTCTTCTCCCAGTTCCTTGAGTGGCTCGGGCGCCCCGACAGAGAGGCCATCATCGTGGGCACGACCAACGTTCCCGAGCACCTCGACGACGCCTTCCTGCGCGCGGGGAGGTTCGACTACAAGATCCCGTTCCTCTACCCGGGCCCCCAGGCCAGGCTCGAGATCCTCATGGTCCACCTGGGTTTCCAAGCTGGAGGGAGGCGCTCAAGGGTGCCGCTCGACCAAGGCGAAGAGGAGATCAGGCGTTACCTGGAGGAAGCGATAGTCCCGTGCACCACGAACTTCTCTTGCGCCGAGCTTGAGGAACTGGTAACCAGGGCCAAGAGGATCGCCTTCGACAAGGACAGGGAGTTTGTTACCGGCGAAGACCTCTTGACTGCGGCCAAGACATTCCGGATAGACGGCGCGCACAGGAAGCGCGTTGTCGAGGCGTGCATGGCTCAGGCCAGGCGTTTCACCGACGACCAGGTTTTCCTGGATTCCGTGGAGCAGGAGAACAGGCTTGAAGGCGATCTGGAGGCGGCTTCAGGTATTTGACTTTACGGCAGGGAGGCTTTCGGGTACCCTAAAAACTGAAGGACTCGCGGAAAGAGGGGTTAACATGAAGGAAAGAGTTCTGGCTGTTCTCGATGAGATTCGTCCGGCGCTTCGTGCCGATGGCGGAGATGTTGAGCTCGTAGACATAAGCTCCGACGGAGTGGTCAAGGTCAAGCTTACCGGGCACTGCGGTACTTGCCCGTTTGCCCTCATGACGCTTAAGGGCGGAATTGAGCGGGTCCTCAAGCAGGAAGTCCCCGAGGTCACCAAGGTCGTGGCGGAAGGGCTGACTGAAGAGTAGTTTCAGTTTAGGACTACTCGCGTGGCAAGCGACCATAAGTCCTGAGTGAGTGGTTTCTTAGAGATTCCCGAAGAACCGCCGTGCTCTTTGGCCGGCGGTTCTTGTTTTCCGGGTGTCCCCGCGGGTGAACCCTGTGCATGTCTTTCCGCACATAATTCCCACTGTCTGACTTCCCCCGTGTATCACTCCTCGTTGGGCTCCGTGCCGCGCCCCGCTATGTCACATCCGTCCTGGGATGCATATAGATGATCTAGCGCGTAGGCATCCTTTTTCGGATGAAAGGAGGGCAATGATTCTGGATACCTGCGAAGTCAAGAAAGAGGAACTGAGACTGGAGGAGGTCGTAGGAGAAGGGACTTCGCAATTGGTGATCTCCCAAGCCGTGACAGTCCCCGAGGAAAAGCCGGATGTACGGGCAATCATCGATTTTGTAGCAAGACCACGCATCAACAAGGTCACGGTGCTTCCCGGCAAAGTCGTTGTCGATGGCGTGATCGACTTCGCCATAATCTACGAAGCAACTGTTGAGACCCAGACCGTCCACGTATTCCACGCAGAAGTCCCGTTTAGCCAGTTCGTCGAGATACCCGGAGCCGAGCCCGGCATGACCGCCAACGTCACGGTGGTAGTGGAGCACGCTGTCTTCCAGGTTAGTCCGGATGGAAGGAACGTAACAATCCGCGCGGTCGCGTCTATGCGCGTGAGGCTTACTCAGAGCACCATCATTGAAGTAGTCACCGACGTGAGCGGCGTTGCCGGATTGCAGGTTACCAGAGAAGTGATAAAGGCGGAAACCGTTTTGGGGGAGGGCGAGTCGCAGATCGTCCTACGAGAGAACCTGGCCATCCCAGACGCCAAACCCGATGTGGCAAGGGTGATCGACCACGTTTCAACCATCGATATAAGCATGACCACGGTTCTCCCGAACAAGGTCATCGTGAACGGGGTCATAAACCTCAGGGTCATCTACGAGGCAAATGTTCCCTCCCAGTCGGTCCACGTCGCACACTTCACCATCCCGTTTGAGTCGTTTGTGGAAATCCCGGGCGCTCAGCCGGGCATGTCGGTTGTCGCCGACGCCGATGTAGAGTTCGTGTCAATTGACGTCGCCGCCGACGGCAGGACGCTCTCGGTGAGGATCATCCTGAGGGTCCACGTGAAAGTGATCGCGGTCAGAAACATCACCATTATCACAAACGTGGCGGGGGTCCCCGGAATTCACATCGAGAAGGCGCTGGTACGGGTACAAGAGGTCTTGGGAGAAGACAAATCCCCG
>DGDN01000011.1:31183-38622 GCA_002385465.1 Candidatus Fermentithermobacillaceae bacterium UBA3951 | reverse complement strand
AGATGTGTATAAGAGACAGCCATTACTCTTGAGGTCGATGGGGAGAGGGTTGCCCAGATACCCCTGGTTGCCAAGGAGAGCGTCGAGCGAGCGGGCTTTTTGGATTACGCTTTGAAGTATTTCCGGGCGTTTACCGTTGGTAGGTAGAGAAATCTCCCGGGACCTCCGGACCAACTTAGAAACAGGCTCTTTTCTCGCAACTTAGAGAGGCCTTCCAAGAGGAAATGCCCTCGCAACCGTAGAATGTGAAGGAAATCTTTGCCAAGGGCGGTGCGAGGGCATGAATTTGTCATTTCACCGGTCATCTTCGTGCCTCATAGTCAAGATGTCGGGTGAGCTGGATCTGTCTTCTGCCTCTCTGTTTAGAGACAAAGTAGACGAGGAACTCAGAAAAACGGGAGCTCCGAACCTCATCCTCAATCTCCAAGGGCTGGACTTCGTTGACTCGACGGGACTAGGGGCCATATTGGGCCGGCACCGTCAAATCAAGCTAAGCGGTGGCAAAATGATACTCACATCCGTCCCTCCAAAGGTCCAGTCAATGCTCGAGATGGCGGGGCTTTCCTCCGTCCTCCAGACTGAGAGGACAGACAGGGACGCTTTAAAGGTCATAGAGTCGCCCTTCCAAGGAGGTGCTCCCAGGTGAAGAACGAGATGCGTCTCACCCTTCTTTGTGTCCCGTCAAATGTAGCCGTGGCCAGGATCGCTGTGGCCACGTTCGCTGCTTCCCTGGGTTTTTCCGTATCGGAGATTGAGGAAATAAAGGTTGCGGTTTCCGAGGCCGTATCAAATTCCATACTGCACGCCTACCCACGAGGAGAAGGCGAGGTGACCGTGCTGGCGACGTCCGGAAATAGCGGGTCTTACCAAGGAGAACTCGTGGTAGAGGTGAGAGATTGCGGCGTCGGCATACCGGACATCGCCAAGGCGAAAGAACCGGGGTATTCCACGATTCCCGAGCACATGGGCCTAGGCCTTTCTTTCATGGAGTCTTTCATGGACAATCTGTCGCTTGAGTCGGCTCCCGGGAAAGGGACGACGGTCAGGATGGTCAAGCGGCCGTGCAGGCAGTAGACAAAGGGCTTTTTAAAAGGGCAAGGCAAGGAGACAAGGAGGCCCGAGAACTCCTCTTTCAGGCAAACACGGGCCTTATCTGGGCATGCCTTCGCAAGTATACGGGGCTATTGGAGAAAGATGATCTCTACCAGCTGGGAGCCATCGGCCTCCTCAAAGCTTTGGACAGGTTCGACCCTTCATACGGCGTCATGTTCTCCACCTATGCTGTGCCCCTCATACTCGGGGAGATCCGCAGGCACTTGAGAGACAATACGCCGGTAAAGGTAGAGCGGCGTCTCAAAGAGATCGCTTACCGGGCAGGACGGGTCATCGAGGAGCGGAGAGCCCAGACCGGCGTCGAGCCTCCGGCGGCGGAAGTGGCCGGGGAACTCGGTGTGTCCGTGGATACACTCATGGAAGCGATGGAGGCGACGTCTCCTCCAGGCTACATCGAGGACCTTTCTCACAGCGGCGATCGGGGTCTCCGGACCGGAAGCGCGGGCTTCAAAGAGGACCATCTGGACGCCTTAGAACTCAAAGATGCTCTGGGAAGGCTCGATAGTGAGACGCGCCACATCATTGAAGGCAGGTTTTTCCACGGAAAGACTCAGGCCGAGCTGGCCCGCGAGCTTCGGCTGTCCCAAGCGCACGTATGCAGGCTTGAGAAGGCCGCCCTCCGGAAGCTCAGGGTGTACCTCTCGGCTCAAGAGGAGATACTACCTTAGGCATGTTTCCACAAAATATCGAGGAGTGGTCTTTGTGCCGGTAGTCAAAGTGCTTGAGCTTGTGGGTACTTCAAACAAAGACTGGAGCGATGCGGCCAACCAAGCGGTGAAAGAGGCGGCGCCGAAACTGCCCAACATCGTAGGGGTAGAAGTCTTGAACTGGACCGCCAATGTGAAGGACGGAGCCATCACCGAGTACAAGGCCGACGTGAAGATAGCCTACCTGGATGAGCCGAGATGACACGGGCGCGGACAAAAGAGAGGGACGAGTACAACCGGCTCGCCCGGTCTTTTCATCCACCGCGGCCGATCTTGCGGAATGCAGTATCGGCGTTCCTGGTGGGGGGCACCATCTGCACCGTGGCGCAAGTGATCCTGGATTACTTAAGCGTTAGGCTGCCCAAGACCCAAGCGCTCGCCATGACGTCATCGCTCATGGTGTTCCTGGGAGCGTTTCTCACCGGACTCGGCGTCTACGACGAGATCGGGAGGTTCGCGGGCATGGGGGCGGCGCTCCCCATAACCGGCTTCGCCAACTCGGTGGTTTCTCCCGCCATGGAGTTCAAACGTGAGGGATTTGTGCTGGGTGTTTCGGCCAGGATGTTCCAAGTGGCCGGCCCCGTCATCGTTTACGGTTCTCTCTCGGCTCTCATAGTCTCCATTCTCCGCGTATATGTCTTCAAGTAATATCCGGGGGCGGTACATTGACTTTGAATCGAAGAGGTGCCTCTACCTGCGTATTTTCAAACATGCCCGTGATAGTGTCGGCTGCGTCGGTGGTGGGGCCAAGGGAAGGCAAGGGGCCCTTGGGCTCTCTTTTCGACCTCGTGTGTGGGGATACTCTGTGCGGTGAGGCTTCCTGGGAAAAGGCCGAGACCAAGATGCTCAGGCAGGCCACGGACCTGGCGGTGACAAAAGCAGGCCTCCAGGATGTCCACATAGACTTCTTCCTGGCCGGGGACCTCCTGAACCAGATCATCTCGTCGAGTTTCGCTGCCCGCGACAAGGACATCCCGTTCCTGGGACTGTACGGAGCATGCTCGACTATCGGAGAAGCAGTGGCCATAGGGTCATTCATCATCCACGGAGGGTTTGCCGAGAACGTGCTGGTGGCCTCCTCAAGTCACCACGATACCGCCGAAAGGCAGTTCCGGTATCCAACCGAGTTCGGGTACCAGCGGGTCCCTCCAAGCCAGTGGACGGTGACTGCTGCCGCCGCTCTCGTCTTGTCGTCACAAGGAGAAGGCCCCAAAGTCGAGGCGGTTACGGTGGGGAGAGTCATGGACTTCGGCATCACGGACGCCAATGACATGGGGTCGGCCATGGCTCCGGCCTTCGCCGATACGGTCTGGCGGCATCTGAGCGATTTGGGGCGAACACCCGGAGACTATGACGCGATATTCTCGGGAGATCTAGGGAGAGTAGGTTCCAAAGCCGCTCTTTACCTCCTTAAGAAGCGGGGCATCGACTTAAGCGGAGTCCATGATGACACAGGCCTCATGATCTACGACATGGAACCTGAGATATGCTCGGGTGCCTCGGGCTGTGGGTGCGTCGCCTCGGTGTTCGCCGCCAAGATATATCCGGAGCTTAAGTCCGGCAAGTTAAGGCGAGTCTTGCTGGTGCCGACGGGAGCGCTACACAGTCCGACCACTTGCCAGCAAGCCGAGTCCATTCCGGGGGTAGCCCATGCGGTTTCACTGGTCTATCCGGGATGGGAGGAAAAGGGATCTTGACTCTCTTGTATGCCTTTTTGGTGGGCGGGGCGCTCTGCGCTCTTGCCCAGACCGTTGTCGATCTAACCGAGGCCAACCCGGCCTTTGTGATGGTTTCGGCCGTCAGCCTCGGGGCCGTTTTGTCGGGTCTCGGGCTTTACGGTCCTTTGGCGGATTTGGCGGGGGCGGGGGCGACAACGCCGCTACTCGGCTTCGGCCACAGCCTGGTTACGGGCATGCTTGAAGATGTAGGACGCTTTGGATGGTTCGGGTTGTTTACCGGAGGACTTCGCGCTACCGCATCGGGCCTCATGGCCGCCATAGTATTCGGCTACCTCATGGCAGTGCTTTTCAACCCGAAGGGTTAAGGATGTAACCGGGAGGACATTGCAGGATTTCCGGCCTTCAGCCTGGAGAAAGTGGAAAAGCAGGATGAGCCGTTGTAGACTAGAGATATACACCGACTCTACCGGAGGGAACCGATGAAGAAGACCCCGCTTCTCATGAGAGCCGAGACTTGGCTTATCTTTCTGGCCGTCGTTGGCCTTGTCCTGGGGGGGCTCGCCACCCTAGGCCGGAACCTGACGGCGGGCGCTTCCCCCAATGAGACATATCCTACGGCTTCGGTGCCGTCGCCCTATGAAAGCGATGAGGCCACCTGGCGTGTAGAAGACGAAGAGAACACCATTTCCGTTTATGAAGCCGTGAAGTACGGAGTGGTCATGGTTTCCACCGAAGGAGCGGGAGGTTCATCGATCATTGACCGCTTTTCGAGACGGGGTAACGGTTCCGGCTTTTTCGTAGACCTAAACGGCCACATTGTGACCAATTACCACGTGATTGAGAACGCATCCAGGATACTCGTGCACACTCATTCGGGCCGGACCTACGAAGCTTCCGTAGTCGGCTCGGACAGGCTTACGGACCTGGCCGTGCTCAAAGTGAGCGTTCCTTCCGGTGAGGTAGCGGCCCTTAGGCTTGCCGATTACGAAACCATTAGAGTCGGGCAGAAGGCCATCGCCATAGGGATGCCCCTGGCTACCGGCTCCAACATGGGGCTCGACAAGTCCCCGACGGTGACCACGGGTGTCATAAGCGCCAAAGACCGGTCGCTGCCTATTGAGAGCAAGACGAGACCGGGAGTCAACGACTTCACCGTTGAAAATCTCCTTCAGACAGACGCGGCGGTGAACCCGGGAAACAGCGGCGGGCCGTTACTTAATTCCCGGGGTGAGGTCGTTGGAGTTGTGACCGCGATTATTGATTCGGCCAGCGGGATAGGGTTTGCCATCCCCTGCAACGTTGTAGCCGAGGTTGTCCCCCAGATCATCTTAACGGGCCAAGTACAGCGGGCCTACATGGGCATCTCTTACTTGCCTCTGGACGGGCTCAGGAAGGCGTACGGTGATGACGTAATCTCGGCCCTCGATCTCCCCGTCAAAGAAGGCGCCCTGGTAACCGAAGTAGAGCAGGGTAGTCCTGGCGACCGGGCAGGTATAAGGGGTTCAACGAAGAAGACTAAGGTGGCGGGACTTGAGTTTCCGGTCGGCGGTGACCTGATTGTCGCCGTGGATGGGGCTCCGGTTTCAGGGTCTGACCTTTCCCAGATGATCCTGGAGCGAAAGCCCGGAGATAGGGTTACCGTGGAGCTTTACAGAGAGGGCCGGAAAGTCACCGTTGAAGTCACGCTCGGCTCCCGTTAGTGCCGGGGAGGAGGATCTCTACTGAGAGTTCTTAGGTTACTCGACATCATCTTAAGGATACCCGGATTCCTTTTGGCGATAAGCATCCACGAATACGCTCACGCCAGAATGGCATACAAGTTGGGCGACGATACTGCAGCCAGGGCAGGTAGGATGACCATCGAGCCTTGGGCCCACCTGGACCCTATTGGAGCCCTCATGCTGCTTGTTTTTGGGTTCGGATGGGCGAGGCCCGTGCCCGTGGACCCTTATCGACTTAGGAATCCCAGGAAGGATATGGCCAAGGTGGCGGTTTCGGGCCCTGTGGCAAACCTCATCGCGGCCTTCGTACTCGAAACCTCTACGGTGCTTGTTTTCAGCAGGCTGCGCCTCATCGGTACCCCGTGGACCTACTTGACAGACGTCCTCCGGTCCGGTGCCATGATCAATGCGGCCCTTGCGTTTTTCAACCTGATCCCGCTTCCGCCGCTTGACGGGTCTAAAATCCTGAGGGTCTATCTCCCGTATTCGCTTGAGGAAGTATGGGACTTCATCGAGCGGTACGGTTTCGTGATACTCATGGGACTTGTGTATCTCGGAGTTGTGGGCGCGATCATACAGCCGCTCATTCAGATGTACATGGCGGCTGTATTCCGGGTCGCCGTCAGGCTGTCACTCCTCTTGTTCCCGGTCTAGTCTATGGAGATCCTAAGGCTTGCGCCGCTCGTGAGGCGGCTCAGAGAACAGGTTGAATCAGGCGCGGTCCCCCTCGAGGATTCGGTCCGGGATTTGTCAATTGCTTCGGAACTGGTCCTTTTCAAGGTGCGCTGGTTGTTGCCTATTCCTCAAGCCGACGAGGCCCTGGAAGAGGACGAAACCTTGGAAACGGGCGATTCCTTGGAGGCCGCCACTTTTGTCCCGGTGATGGAAGCCCTGGAGGTCTTGGAGGCTTCTTCATGGCTCAGAAAGGCAATGGATAGAGGCCGGATGCGGTTTACGAGAGGGAACGCCGTCCCGGTTGGCGACAGGCGCCGCGTGGTGGTCTCAAGTATCGATCCCGCAGATCTCAAGAAGGCCATGCTCGGCGTTAAGGCTCGCGAAAGGCCAAGAGAGCCCAGGATTGTCCTTCCACGCTGGAGTTTTGTAAGCCACCTCCGGACTTTTTGGCGAGAGGTGCGCCGCCTGGCATCCAGGGATGGTGTCCTTAGGTTCTCGCGATTTCTGGGAAAGACCAGAATGGAAGCCATCTTGAACTTCCTGGCCTTCCTTGAGCTGGTTCGAAGGCGGAGGCTATACGCCCGCCAGCGGTCGCTCTTCGGAGAGATCTTGTTCTCGCCCGACCGCAGGGAGATTGTGGACGAGGAGGTAGAGTCCGGTGAATGAAAAGGCGGAAGGGTCTTCCAATATCCCGGTCCTCCTTGAGGCCATCCTCTTTTCCGCAGATGAGCCGGTGCCTGTCGCCCGGTTGGCCGAAGCGATTGGGGTGACGGAGCGTGAGGTGCTGGATGCTGCTTCCGTACTGGACAGGCTGTACGAAGATAGGGGCATTGTGCTGGAACGAGTCGCAGGAGGGCTCTTGCTCCTTACCCGCCCGGAGTACTCCGAGTTCATCGAACGAGCTCTATCTCGAAAGATCGCGATGTCCCTTTCCAAAGGGACTCTTGAAACCCTGGCCGTCATCGCCTACAGGCAGCCTGTTACGCGGCAAGATATTGAGGCGGCAAGGGGCGTGAACCCTGAAGCCAGCCTGGAGACTTTGCTGGAAAAAGGCCTTATCCAGGAAGCCGGTAGGAAGAAGACTCTGGGTCGTCCAAAGCTTTACAAGACTACGGACGAATTTCTCAAGAAGGCGGGCCTCAATTCCATAGAAGACCTGCCGCCTCTCGACGAGGATAAGAGCTCCACTCCGAAACTGGTGCCTGATTCCTAGCGTTTCGGAAGACATTCCCCGTTTTTTGGACATGCTATTACCGGGAGGAAGCGATGGATGCGCGTTTCGATCCCGGTAGTCTTGACTTTCGCGTTGTTCATTGTACTGGCCGGATTTTTCCTGCCCGTGAGAGTGAGGTTCCGGGCGGCCGGCAGACCGGGCGATTTCGCTTTAAGGGTCTCGGTAAGGCTCCCTCTATTGCCGGTATATCTCCCGCTTCCCCGAGCAAGCGGTGTGATTGGGAAAAGGCTCAGCGCTGACACGGGAGCCGCCCTGCGTCCGAGCCTCTTACGGCAAGATGAGAGGCGCGATGAGAGGCGGGGCGAGGGGC
>DGDN01000011.1:17265-30959 GCA_002385465.1 Candidatus Fermentithermobacillaceae bacterium UBA3951 | reverse complement strand
GAGGGGCGCGCGGGCGGTGACAACCGCGAAAGACGGGCTCTCACCGAGACGCTCAAACGGATGCGCAATGCCTTGGCCGTCGCCCAGGGCCGCTACTCGGACTTTAGAGAAGCCATTACCCTCATCCTGAGGGCAGTCACCTTCGACAAGGTCAGGATTATCGCCAAGGCCGGTACCGGCGACGCCTATGAAACGGCAATGCTATGCGGGGCCATAAACGCTTTGGCGGGGATCGGGTTGAGTGTCGCGAGGCGCCAAGGCACCCGTTTTCGTAAGAAGCCGCTGGTACGCGTGGATCCGGTATTTGAAGGGGCCTGCTTTTTCTTCTCAATCGACCTTGAAACTTCCTTTGCTTTGGCCCGGGCGTCTTATGTTGCCGGAAAAGTTACGCGCGCGCTTTGGGCCATCCGCCCCACGAAGGAGAGCCTCGCGCTTTCTTCTCAGAAGAGCGTGGAATACTAGACCAAAGCACACGAGGAGGTCCTTTTCATGGTGGGACACCCCATTGAAAGCCTGATGAAGACGACCATGGAGAGCCTTAAGTCCATGGTCGATGTAAACACGGTAGTTGGAGAGCCTGTCGAGACCAAGGACGGGACAGTGATAGTCCCGGTGTCCAGGGTGTCCTTCGGATTTGTCGCCGGAGGCGGTGATGATGCCGCTTTCGGAGGTGGAGGCAGTGATGAGGCGGAGGGCCAGGAGGGTGATTTCGCTTCCTCCGGTAGTCAGGGGTCACTGCCCTTTACCGGAGGTTCGGGTGCGGGTGTTTCGGTGAGGCCAGTCGGATTCTTGATTGTCGACACGAAGAAAGTTAGGTTCATCCCCGTCGATAACCGGGCCATATACGATCGCCTGCTCGACGAGGCGCCCGAGCTCCTGGAGAAATTCGCGAAAGCCGTGGGCGGACGCGAATGCGTCCAGGAAATCGCAGAGAGAGTGAGGGCCATAGCCAGGAAAAAAAGCGGTAGCCCGGAGCGGAAGTCCGGGGAAGAGCGATAATGCGCCCTCTATGGAATGGGACCCTCGCCTTCGGGCTCGTAGTGATCCCCGTGAGGCTGTACGCTGCGACCGAACGGAAGTCGGTGAGCTTCCGCCTCCTTCATAGGGAATGCGGAGTACCCGTAAAGTACATGAAATGGTGCCCAAACTGCGAGAAAGAGCTCGCCCAAGACGAGATAGTCAAGGGGTACGAGTACCAAAAGGGTGAGCACGTCGTTTTCACGGAAGAAGATATGGAGGCCATTCCGGGTCCTTCGGCCCACGTCATTGAAATCCTGGACTTCGTCACTCTGAAAGACGTCGATCCGGTCTACTACGAGAAGAGTTTTTTCCTCGAACCTCAAAAAGGTGCCGAAAAAGCTTACTCCTTGCTCCTTAGGTCCATGGAAGACCAGAGCAAAGTGGCTCTTTCGAAAGTTGCCATAAGGACCAAAGAGACCCTGGCAATCGTGAGGACCTTCAAAGACAGGTTTCTCCTCCTTGAGACCATGTACTGGGCAGATGAAGTGAGGTCCGGCGACGAACTCAATATTCCCGAAGGCGTGGAAGTGGGCGAGCGGGAACTGGCCATGGCAAGGACCCTCATCGAGACCCTCACCGCGGATTTCGAACCTGCCAAGTACCGGAGCAGGCAGCGGGAAGCCGTAGCAGAAATGATCCAGAAGAAGATCCAGGGCAGGGAAGTTGTGAAGCAGCCCGAAGTCAGGGGAGAGGTCATAGACCTCATGGAAGCCCTTAAGCGAAGCGTGGAGAAAGCCAAAAGCCAGGCGAAGGCTTCTCCCGATGAAACCCCCGCGCCCCGGAGGAGACGGAAAGCTTCTGGGGAGACAAGGGAAAGTGCAGCGCCACCGCCTTCTTCTTGAGGATCAAATCTTCGGCATGCCAAGGCTCCGGCCAATGCTTGCTTCGCCTTTCGGAGAGCCTTTCGATGATGCTGAGTGGCTCTTTGAAGTAAAGTGGGACGGCTACCGGGCTCTCGCCTACGTATCGGGAGACGACGTGTACCTTGATTCCAGAAACCGAAAACCCCTCCTCCCACAGTTTCCAAACCTCCGGGATATTACCAGGGCGGTAAGGGCAGGGCAGGTTGTCTTGGATGGCGAGATCGTGGCGATGAGAGAAGGCCGCGTTGACTTCTCCTACTTACGGACCGGCCCTCCTTCGGTTACCTTTGTGGTTTTCGACATTCTCTTCCTTGACGGACGTCTCCTTACAGGGAGAACGCTGGTTGAGAGGAAGGAAGAACTCTTGCGGGTTGTCCGCCAGGAAGGCTCCGTTGCTGTTTCCCAGGTAGTGAACGGTTGCGGTAGAGCCCTCTTTGACTGGGTCAAGGCGAAAGACATGGAAGGTATTGTGGCCAAACGGAAAGCCGGCGTCTACCGCGTAGGTGAGGAGAGCCGAGACTGGCTCAAAGTAAAGAACTTGCGCGAAGGACGTTTTTGGGTACTGGGATATGCCCGCTCGCCCGGAAGGACCTTAGGTTCACTCGTCGTCGCCGAGAAAACGGACGGCGGTTTTCTGGTGGTAGGCCGAGTCTCATCGGGGCTCAACCGGGACTACGAGCGAGAGCTTCTTGAAGTCCTGGAAGATCTGTCCTTCGAGGACCTCGTCTCCCGCGAGGGCGTCGTCTACAACGCACCTTCACGCAAAGGGATGCAAGAGATCCGGTGGGTGAGGCCTTACTTCGGTGTGGAGGTGAGTTTCACGGAAATGACCCCGGACAAGAAGCTCAGACACCCCGTCTTCAGGGGCTTAGTTGGCGGTGATCGAAGTGACACGTGAAACAAGAACCTTGGCGAGAGTCGGAGAGCGGGAGGTCAGGCTTACTCACCTCAATAAGGTATACTGGCCGGACGACGGCTACACAAAGAGGGACCTTATTGACTACTACTACAGCGTCTCGCCCTATCTGCTCCCTCACCTCAAGGACAGACCCCTTTCTCTCGTCCGTTTCCCTGACGGCGTTTCCTCCCCGGGTTTCTACCAGAAGGACGCGCCTCAAGGTATGCCCGAATGGGTGAGGGTCGCCCCGGTTATGTCAAAAGAACGGGAAGGTTACGTAAACTTCATCCTCTGCGACAACGTCGAGACTCTGGTTTGGATGGCCAACTCGGGAGTCATCGAGATAAACCCCTGGCTTTCCAGGTACGATCGGTTGGATTACCCGGATTTTGCCGTTTTCGACATCGATCCGTCCGAAGGCACGACTTGGGAAGATGTGAAGGTCGTGGTCAAAATGGTAAAGAGCCTACTAGACCAGTGGAATTTACGGGGATTTCCCAAAGTTTCAGGAGCTACCGGAGTACATGTCTACGTTCCTGTGGAGCCCAGATACACGTACAAAGAGATCCAGGCTTTCGTGAAGTACGGGGCTCAGTTCATCCGGGATGCCTATCCTGAGAAGGTCACGCTGGAACGCAAGGTTAAGGACCGCCTGGGCAAGGTATACATAGACTTCCCTCAAAACGCGAGGGGCCAGACCATAGGATCGGTGTACGGCGTAAGGCCGACCCGCGGCGCACCCGTATCCATGCCCATCCGCTGGGAAGAGCTGGACAGTGTTACGCCAAAGAAATGGAACATCACAACGGCACTCCCAAGGCTTCAGGAGTTGGGCGACTTATTCCTCCCCGTCGTTTCCATAAAACAGAACATAGATCCGGTTCTGAAAGAGGCACTTGCAGGGTAACATAATCACGCTACCGCCCGAAGGAGGGAACCTTCCGTAGGTAGACGACGTAGGAGGCCGGTTAACCCAGACGCAGCTCGTGCTCTTGACAGGCTGAAGTACGAAGTCGCCCGGGAGATAGGGTACGTCCGGGGCGGAGGTCCGCCGGATGAGGATCTCAGAAGGAACCTTGACCGGATGAAGTTCGAAGTGGCCGGTGAGCTCGGCCTTCTCGACAAGCTGAACGCCGTAGGCTGGGGCGACATGACCTCGCGCGAATGCGGCCGGATCGGCGGTCGACTGGGAGGCCGATTAGGCGGTCAGATGGTCAAGAAGATGATCGAATTCGCCGAGAGAAACATGGCAACGGACCAAAGCAGGCGGTAGCACAAGAAAGCCCCCCGGGAAACCGGGGGGAACCGGTCTTACGCTCTCACGCCCGTTCATAGCTTCTAATCACGGGGTGAGAGAGATGAATTTCGTCTGGATGTTTCTCCTTTCAACAGGTTGCGTGGTTGCGGTCCTCACTGGGAATGTAGATGCCATGATGACGTCCGTACTGGACGGCATTTCGGCGGCCGTAGAGCTGGTTATAGGGCTTATCGGAGTTTTTTGTTTGTGGGTAGGCATAGAGAGGCTGGCGGAAGAGTCCGGCCTCATCGACGTTTTGGCGAGGATGGCCGGCCCTGTTTTCTCCAAACTGTTCCCAGGTCTCAAGGAAAAGCATAGGCCTCTCGGCACGGTCACGGCGTCGGTCATGTCCAATGTCCTCGGGCTTTCTTCGTCGACGCCATTAGGGCTCAAGGCCATGTCTGAGATGAAGGAACTCTTCGGAGAACGCCGTGAAGGGCTTGACTCCATGGCCAGGCTCGTGATCCTGAACGCTGCCGGTTTCTGCATTTTTCCATCGGGCGTCATCGCGCTCCGGGCCGCCTTGGGTTCAAGGGCGCCGGCAATAATCGCAGGGCCCACCGCTGTGGCAGGCCTGGCCGCAACCGCAGGAGGACTGCTTGCCTACCACTGGTTGTCACGCAGCCGAAGGCCGGGTGATGGCCGGTGAGGATCTTGTCTTATGTGGGTACATACGCTTTTCCCGTCATCCTGTTGGGAGTGCCCCTATATGCGGCCTCAAAAGGAGTGAAGGTATACGAGACGTTTGTGAAAGGCGCCGAAGAAGGGTTCAAGATCGCCCTCGGCACCTTGCCCTATCTTGTGGCGGTATTCGCGGCCATATCCTGCTTTAGAGGCTCCGGAGCACTCGATCTATTCGCGTCGTCTTTGGGAAGTGTGCTCACGCCCTTGGGCGTTCCTCTCGATATGGTACCGCTTCTCTTGATACGTCCGGTGAGCGGAAGCGGGGCTTTGGCCCTTACCGGCGATCTCTTGAGGCGGTACGGTCCCGATTCATCAATGGGGATACTGGCATCCATCCTGCAGGGCGCCACCGACACGACGTTCTACGTGGTCACCCTGTACTTCGGCTCTGTAAGGGAAAAAAGAACGGGCCAAGTCTTGGCGTCATGCCTGATAGGAGACGCCTGTGGGTTTCTCGCAGGATTTCTGGTATGGCGCTTGATTGCGGCCTAGCCCGCCAACCTGGCCTCTCGCACGCTGAAACCGTTCGCCGTGAGGGTGTCTATGAGGCCCTTGAGCTCATCTGTCCTCACGGTAAGCTCAACGAACTTGAGGTCTGCCACTTCGGGATCAAAGGTGATGATGCCCAGTATGTCGGCGTTCTGGTTTGAGATAAGGGCAGTAAGGCGTGCAAGGGCTCCCTTAAAGTCGCTCACGGCGATTGCGATGCGGTGAGCTTTCTTTGTAACGCCTGCGTTCTTGAGGTAGGCGTTAAGCATGTTGTTCCTGGTCACGATCCCGAGGAAGCGGTCTTCCGACAATACGGGCAAGAAGTCGTACCTCGAGTCGAGGAACTTGTAGAGCACCTCGTCCAACAAATCGGTGCTATGGGCTATCTGGACTTCCGTTATTATGTGGTCCTTTACCAGGTTGTTCTTAAGAAACGAAGACTTCTCCACCTCGGATCCCTTGAAATATCGTTCAAAGATCTTGCGCCTCGTGATCACCCCGAGGAACTTGTTTCCATCCAAAACGGGAAGAGTCGTAAAGCCCAGAGACTCAAGGTCTTCTAAAGCCTTCTCCAAGGTATCGTCTGGTCGTACGAAGTGTACATCGCTCCTCGCCGTCATGAGCGCTTGGATGATCATCGGTCCATTCCTCCCCCGTCTTCTCTCCAAAATTCGTCGTAAACCCCTCGATATCCTGCTCACGAAAAGAGGGGAGTTGTCCCTCCGGGGGAGGAAGCGCTATCATTAGGTGATCTTCTGTAAGGAGGCGTGTTAATTGAAGGTTGAGGCAAGACTTAAGGAATTGGGGATCGAGATACCTGCCGTCGCCAAGCCGGTTGCAGCATACGTGCCTGCAGTCCAGGCCGGGAAATGGGTGTACATATCGGGACAGCTTCCGTTCAGGCAGGGGAAGCTTGAAAAGACCGGCAAGGTTGGCAATGAAGTGACTCTGGAAGGGGCTTATGAGGAAGCCAGGCAGTGCGCGATAAACTGCATTGCTGCCCTAAAGAGCGTTGTGGGCGACCTCGACAGTGTGGAACGAATAGTCAAAGTCACGGGGTTTGTGGCCTCGGCGCCGGGGTTCAACGACCAGCCCAAGGTCGTAAACGGTGCTTCGGAGCTCCTTGGCCAGGTTTTCGGTGAGGCAGGAGCGCACGCCAGAGCGGCCGTCGGGGTCGCCGAGCTGCCCCTTAACGCGTGCGTGGAGGTAGAGCTGATAGCCCTCCTGAAGTAGAGGGATCTGAGTGAAAGAGGGTCAGCTAAAGCAAGACGGAGCCGGTGAAGAACGGCTTTCAAGGTTCTTGGCGCGCTCCGGAGTGGCATCCAGGCGCCATGTGGATGAGCTGATAGCGAAAGGGCGGGTGACCGTAAACGGCCGGGTAGCCGTTTTGGGTCAGAAGATCCGCCCGGGCAAAGACATCGTGCTCGTAGACGGGCGGGAAGTCGGCGGGGCTCAGAAACCCATTTACATAATGCTCCACAAACCGCCCGGCTACCTATCTACTTGCGCTGACCCAAGAGGTAGGAAGACAGTGCTGTCGCTCTTGGAAGGAGTGCCGGCCAGGGTATTTCCGGTGGGGAGGCTGGACTACGACGCGGAGGGGCTCCTACTTCTCACAAACGACGGCGATCTTACCTACCTGCTCACTCATCCCAAGTACCGGGTAATAAAGGAATACGCCGTCTGGGTTGCCGGGCCGAGAGATGAAAGCAAGATTCGGGAGATTCTTTCAGGTATAATCATTGGAGGCAAGAGGGTCCAGGTGGATTACGCCAGGTTCCGGAACGGGAGCGACCGGGTTCAGGAACTTGTAATAGGTGTGCACGAAGGCCAGAAACACCTGGTTAAGCACATATGTCATTCAGTTGGGTACGAAGTAAAGCGGCTCAAGCGTCTTAAGATTGGGCCCCTTCGCTTGGGTTCCCTGAAGAGAGGCGCATGGCGGTATCTATCCCCCGGCGAGGTAGAGGCTCTTTACGAAGAAGCACGGAAGGGTTGGGAAGGGGAGCACGACAATTGATGGAAACCGAGAAGGACGATGTGATGTTCAAGACTTCCCAGGACGTAAGGGAATATACCCCCAGCCGGAACAGGCTTTTCTCGGCCACTCATGAAGAGATACGTAAGGGTGCGACTGCCGACGTCTACTTCGTGAGGACGCACGAGATCCTCGAAAAAGAGGGCAAGAGCGATACCGTTGTGACTGTCGAGATCTTCTCGGGTCGTCCCGGAATAGTCGCCGGGACCGTAGAATGCCTTGAACTCCTAAAGGGGCTTCCCCTTGAGGTCTGGGGACTGGAAGAAGGAGAGGCGTTTTCCGAGAGAGACACGGTCATGAGGATTACGGGCCCCTATTCCGCCTTCGGCCCTTACGAAACGGCTCTCCTCGGCATATTGGCCAGTTCATCGGGCTGGGCCACTGCCGCCCGCGAGTGCAGAGACGCTGTTCCCGACGCTCCTTTCTACTGCTTCGGAGCAAGGCATATCCACCCCGCCGTAGCTCCCGTGATGGAGCGCGCGGCAGTCATAGGTGGGGCCGACGGTGCAGCCTGCATCCTCGGAGCCAAGCTCATGGGGCTCGAGCCGGTGGGCACAATCCCCCATGCTCTGGTGCTGATTCTGGGCGATACCGTCAAGACGGCGCTGGCCTACAACACCCACATGCCGCCTGACGCGCCGCGCACCATCTTGGTGGATACATTCCACGATGAGGCCGAAGAAGCCCTTAGGGTAGCCGAAGCCCTCGGTAAGGATATGGGCGCGGTAAGACTCGATACCCCTGCGGAGCGGGGAGGAGTTACGGCCGGGTTGGTGCGCGAGGTCCGCGCCAGGCTGGACCTTGCAGGGTTTAGCCATGTGAAGATCTTCGTCTCGGGGGGCCTCAACCCTGAGAGGATGCGGAAACTCAGGGAGGCCGGTGCCGACGCGTTCGGAGTCGGGCACTATATTTCGTCGGCCGGGCCCATCGACATGACTATGGATATTAAAGCCATAGAGGGCCGTCCCGTCGCGAAACGGGGGCGTATACCCGGGATAACCGAAAACCCGAAGCTAAAGCGTCTCGTTTAGCTCGTAGGCCCCGGCGGCCATGTGATGATGGCCACTATGCCGTAGACTATGACGGCAAGAGACGTATACTTGAGAAATGAAGAGAGCGCTGCAAGGAAGGCCCTGTTTAGGTGCGCGTTTGCCAGGGCGACTGCCTGGGGCCTGCTCGAGGGCAAGCCCTGAAATGCGGAACAGGCTATGGCCGAAAGCAGGAAAACCAGGAAAGCCGTGAAAGTAATAACCCAAGCGAGATCTTTGTTGCGCTCAAAGTGCATCTTGTGGTCCTCCTCATGGTCCTTGAGGTGAGTATTCCAAGAGGGGGGTCACCCTAACCTAGAAAAGAGTTGAATATTCGCAGGCGTTCAGGTGCCCGCAAGGGAGAATAGGGAAGTCCGGTGATGCGCGAAGGTGCGCGAGTCCGGCGCGGCGCCGCCACTGTAACCGGGGAGCCGACCGCCTAAGCCACTGAAACGAAGTTTTGGGAAGGCGCGGGAGGCCAAGATCCGGTAGCCAGGAGACCTGCCTGAACGTTCCGTTACCTAGCCTTCGAGCGAAAGGGGGGAACGCTTCAGTGCGTACGAGTATACCCCCGGCCCGCGGCCGGGGTTTTCCGTAAAGGATGAGGTATTGGGCGACCCACTCATCGGTTCTTGTCAAGAGGAATAAGGAGGCACACGAGTCGTGACGAAAATCACCAAAGCCCCAAGAGGGGTGTTCCGCAAGTCTCTGGCTTTGCCCTTGGTCTTTTCTCTGCTGCTGGCGATAAGTCTCGCTTTCATAGCGGGTTGCGCCCGACGCCCTAAGACCTACACAGACGGCCTTGGAAGGACCGTTTCCCTGGAAGGAACGCCGAAAAGGATCGTGTCTCTCTCTCCGGCGCTCACCGAGGCGGTGTTTTCCCTGGGAGCGGGTGACCGCCTGGTGGGAGTCTCGACGTTCTGCAATAGGCCCGAAGAGGCTCTCGACATAGAGAAAGTCGGCGACGCCTTTACGCTAAACACGGAGAAACTGGTATCTCTCAAGCCCGATCTGGTCCTCGTGGCCGGTTCCCGTGATTACGAGACCCAGGTAGAGAAAGACCTCGCCCGTTTGGGTATCCCAGCATGGGTTTCCGGCCCGTCCACCGTGGCCGAAGTCCTTGAAGACATAAAGGCCCTCTCAGAAGTCTTGGGGGTGGAGAAAAAGGGCGACGAGCTGGTAGCGGCCCTGAGCCGCGAGCTGGACGCCGTAAGGGCCGCTTTCCCCGAAGGACAGGAGAAACCCAAGGTGTTCATCACCTTTGACAGCGAGCTCTGGACTTCCGGCGGGGGGTCCTTCGTCGACGACGTCATAACCGCCGCAGGCGGTATCAACGTTGCAGGTGAGGTGAAGGAGCAGTACCTGCAGCTCAGCATGGAAGACCTCCTGGCGAAAGACCCTGACATCATCCTGGTGGCCATACCCGAAGAGATGGCGGAAGCGCTTGCGGCAAGGCCCGGGTGGTCTTCGCTCCGGGCGGTCAAGGAAGGAAAAGTGTTTTTCCCAAACCCGGACCTCATATCTCGCCCCGGCCCGGCGGTTATAGAGGGCATCAAAGAGATCGCCGCGTGGCTTAGAGGCGAGTAACGGAGAAGCCATTCTTTGAGGAGGTGGAGGCCTATGGCGACTCATCGCACCGTGAGAAACGAGAAGCTTGTTGCCGCAGGCCTCCTTTTTTTGCTCGTCGGGCTCGCCTTGGGCCTTTCTCTTGGTTCAGTATCCTTGCCGCTCAGGTACGTGATTAAGGCCCTCGCGAAGGGGCCGTCCGGGGCAGGAGCGCTTTCCGCAGACGGAATGGAGACTCTGGCAGATGCGATCGTGTGGACTTTACGGTTTCCCCGAGTGCTCCTCGCGTTTATCGAGGGTGCCGGCCTTGCGGTGGCCGGTTCCGTCATGCAGGGGCTATTCAGAAATCCAATGGCCGACCCTTATGTCTTGGGGGTCTCATCCGGGGCTTCTTTGGGTGCAGTGCTGGGGATTGCACTTGGCCTGGGCGGGGTCTTCGGTGTTTGGTCCCTGCCTGCCCTCGCCTTCCTGGGCGCGCTCGGTACGGCCGCCCTCGTCTACGCCCTTTCAACCTACCGTAAGCGTACCGATACATGGACCTTGCTGCTCGCAGGTATCGCGGTCTCAAGTCTTATTTCCTCGCTCATCGCGTTCATCATGGTCATTGCACGCGAGCGCGTGGACGAGATCGTCTTTTGGACCATGGGCGCCCTGTCGCGAGCGTCGTGGATGAGCGTCGGGGTTTCCTTGGTCTATACCGTCCCGGGGCTCTTCGTGCTCCTAAGACATGCGAAGGCCCTAAATGCCCTCTCATTTGGGGAAGAACCGGCTTTTCACATGGGAGTCCGGGTTGAGCCGGTGAAGCGGACTCTCCTATGGACCAGCTCCCTTGTAGTGGCGGGTGGAGTCGCTTTCACGGGTCCCATCGGTTTCATCGGGCTCATCGTGCCCCACGCCGTAAGGCTTGTGACAGGTCCCGACCACAGGTGGCTCATGCCCCTGTCGGGACTTTTCGGCGGAAATGCGCTCCTCTTTGCAGACCTGATAGCCAGGGTAATCGCGCCGCCCAGAGAGATGCCGGTGGGCGTGATTACCGCCCTCTCCGGCGCCCCATTCTTTCTCTACCTGCTTGCGCATTCGAGGAGGCGGCGAGAGTGAACGGAGGAAGGGTAACCGTTCAGGACTTGAGATTCAAGCGTGGCGGGCGCGAGATCTTGAAGGGTATCTCGTTTCAGGTGGAACCCGGCCAAGTGGCGGCCGTGGTCGGGCCGAACGGCGCCGGAAAGAGCACGTTGCTCAAAGTGATCTCGGGTTACTTGAGGCCGGCAAGCGGTACTGTGAGAGTAGGCGGGGTGGATCCCGTATCCCTTCACCCTTCTGAGCGCAGCCGCTTGGTGACCTATTCCGGCGACGAACCGGATCCGGCCTTTGCTTTTACAGTGGAAGAAACGGTCGAGATGGGGAAGGTTGCCGTAGAAGCGCCCCGGTCGCGGGTCGCCCTTCAAGCGACTCTTCAGGCCGCTCTGGAGGCCCTTCAACTTACCGGTCTCCGTGACCGCCCCATAACATCTCTCTCATCGGGAGAGCGCCAGAGGGTTTATCTTGCCCGGGCCGTGTACCAGGACCCTTTGGTCCTACTCTTGGACGAGCCCACGACCCACCTTGATATGGCATACGAAGTCCATGTGGTTGAGATGATCAGGGATCTTGCAGAACACGGTAAGACCGTAATAACGGTGGTTCACGACTTGAACCTGGCTTTACGCTCCGCAAGCCGACTACTTTTCTTGAAAGACGGTAGGCTTCGTTACGATGTAGCGCCCGGCGAGGTAACCTCGGAGGTTATCGGAGATATCTACGGAGTGGAAGTCCAAGTGGCTTCCCACCCTGTGCTCGGGACGCCTTTCGTGACGCCGCCTTCTGCGAGGAAAGCTTAGCCCGCCCTCTTCAGAAGTAGCATCGCGCACACACCTTTTCCGCGACATCCGGAAAGAATCAAGGGGCAACGCAAGTGAACCGGACACGGGAACCGGGCCTGAGCTGCGCCGCAAGGGGAAGATCTTCGTCCACCACTACTGCTATTCGCCTGTATCCGCCGCTGGTCTGGGCGTCGTGGAGGAGAAGGACCGGAGACCCATCAGACGGAAGCTGCAGGACCCCTGGTACGACCGGCGAGGACAAGATGTCTCCACCCTCAACGTTTTCTTCCGGCAGCTTTCCTTCCAGGCGGATGCCCATGCGGTCCGAGTCATTTCTCACGGTGAAAGCGCGGCCACAGAGGGAGTCCAGTGCAACGCGGCTTCTCTCAGTTGAGGATTCGGGCCCCGCGATGATCCTCAACGAGAGGAATTCCTCTCCCAAGGAGCGACTTAACCTTTCGGGCCAGCCTGCCAAGTTGCGCGGCACGTGACTGGAGATTCTCTCATCGCCCCGGTGCCAGGCTCCCGGCCCTATGTCCAACACGTCACCAGGGCGGAGGGGCCGTCCCAGGAAACCTCCGAAAGAACCGCGGGTGTATGTGGACGCCGAGCCGAGGACCGGAGGCACGCTGAACCCGCCCGACACGGCCAAGTACATCCTGCATCCTTTGGGAGGCGAACCTATTTCAACAACCGAACCGGCACTTATCCTCACAGGCTCGTTCATGGAAAAAGGTCTGCCGTCAACGTTTACCGGGCAAGGGGCGCCGGTTACGGCTACAACCACGTCTATAAGGGCCTTCAGCCTTGCTCCCCAGAGCGTCATCTCCAGGGCAGGCGCCTTAGGCTTGTTTCCGCATAGAAGGTTTGCCAGGGCATACGAACTCACGTCGGCTGCCCCGGAGAGGGGCACTCCCAGCTTTCGATAACCTCTTCTGCCGTCGTCCACAATGATGGAGAAAAGGCCGGGACGTTCAACCTCGAAGGCAGGTACGGAAACAAGGAGGCCGCCCTCACCGGGAAGTCCTCCCGGCTGCATTGACCCTGCCGGCGGCAGCTGCTTGTCCTCCGGAGAGAGACCGTCCCACGCCTCGAGCAGCTCGGGCTCCTCCACCGGCACAAAACGCACCGTGTCTCCCGGATGGAGGAGAGACGGATTTTCCCGGGCGGGGTCAAAGAGCTTGAGCGGGGTCCGGCCAATGATCCGCCAGCCCCCCGGACTCTCCCAAGGGTAGATGCCTGTCTGGCGGCCGGCGATGCCTACGGAACCCGGCGGAACGGACGCCCTGGGAGCCGGGGTCCTCGGCATTGCGAGCTCCGGATCGAGGCCTCCCAGATAAGGAAAGCCGGGTGAGAAACCTATCATATACACTCTGTAGGCGGGCCTTGCGTGGCGGCGGACTATTTCCCCGGGGTGCATCCCGAGATACTCGGAAGCCCACGGGAGGTCAGGGCCATCATCGCCTCCGTACTTCACCGGGACCCGGATCTCCCGTCCCTTGAACCCGTTTGTGCGTCCCCCATGAGCGCGGTTGCTTGAGAGGCCGTCGTCTCCCGTGCTCCCGGACTCCGCGAGTCTCTTCAGGATGCCTTTCGCGTAAGCGCCCAGCCAGGCTCCGTTTACCCTGGACGGGTCGAAGTGTACGCAGAACGACGAATAGGCCGGTTGGGCTTCTTCGACCCCCGGGATGCCTGCCGCTTCGATTTTGTGGCAGGCCTGTAGGACGATTTCGTTTACCTCTTCCGAGATCTCGTGAGAAAGAGTGACGAGGAGCGCTTTGTCACCCAGGGGGCTCATCAGAACAGGGCCTTCCACCTCGTATACCTCCAGTTGGACCTCCGTCCCGCCAATTGACCGGCTTCTCGGAGAAATCAACCTATCCCGACCACTTCTCTTATGCCTGTTATTTCGACTCCTGCTTCTTTCAGGGCCGAGTTTACACATGCTGCGA
>DGDN01000011.1:0-17054 GCA_002385465.1 Candidatus Fermentithermobacillaceae bacterium UBA3951 | reverse complement strand
ATGAGGGCCCCCGGGGCCCCTCGTTTGGCCAAGTTCCCGTCACTCGTATAGCCCCGGTCGCAGAACCCTTCGGAAGCGACGGGTATCCCGGCTTTCTTGGCTGCATCGACCATGAGCGAGTTGGCGAGACCCACGAGCACCAGTGTCTCGCCCTTTCGGGTAGACCTTGCTACGCCTCTCGCCACGGCTTTGGCGATAGCCTCATCTACGGATGCCATGTTGTAGAGCGCGCCGTGGGGTTTTACATGCGTCAGGGTCTTCCCGTAATGCTCTGCAAATACCCGGAGCGCCCCGACTTGGTACATGATGAAAGCTTCTATCTCACCGGGCGACATCCGCATTTCCCTCCGCCCGAATCCTTGGAGGTCCGGGAAGCCCGGATGGGCGCCGATGCCCACACCGTGCCTTGCGCAAGCTGCGGTTATGCTCTCCATGACCAATGGGTCTCCTGCATGGGCCCCGCAAGCCACGTTGGCAGAGGATACATACGGGAGCAGCGACTCGTCATCACAAATCTTCCACCTGCCGAAAGCTTCCCCCGTGTCGGTGTTTACGTCCACCCGCATGAAGAGACCCTCCATTCCCCAAAAGACCGTCACAGTGCATTTATACTCCACGGTCATCAGAAATCCTGGAAAAGGAGAGAATAGGAGTCGAAAAGCGTGTCCACTTACGGAAAAGGCGGGGGGAGCTCTTGCGCGCGCGCACAACTCGTGACGACTGGCCGGTACGGATGGTACTAATCCTCATCGTGCTTGTAATAGGGATTCAGATCTCTCTTCGTTTCGAAAGTCTGAGGCGCCTTCTAAACATGTCGATACGGATGGAAGGAGAGGCGCTTAGCGAGTCTGTGCCCGGTCTTTCGGAAGAAGTCTACCCGTGGCTCGAATGGCCGCCTCCCGATTCGTCTTCTCACGATGGAGCGTGGGCCACGCTCTACCTTAGGTTCTTGGGAGAACCGCCTCGCGTGGCTTGGGTGCTCTTGGATGGAAGGGTCGCAAAGCGGCTGGGGCCTGAAGGCGGCACCGTTACCGTGAAGAGCGGCAATTTGGTAGAAATCTACAGCCCGGACGCCGAGGTAAGCGTGCTCGTTTCGGCGGCTACTCAGAACCTCCTGGAGCCCACCCTGGGGAAGTGGGTTGTCGCTTGGGAGAGGGCGAGCATTGGAGCGGTCCGGCTTCGGGAACTTGATGGCGGCCGGTGATTTTGGAAGGAGATCGGTGTCTTTCCAAAGAACCCAATATCGTTATGGGAAAGGGACGTCTACGAGTCGCTATCGACGGTCCTGCCGGCGCGGGGAAGAGCACCGTCGCCAGGACAGTCGCAAAGAAATTAGGCTATACCTATCTTGATACGGGGGCCATGTACCGGGCGCTGGCCCTTACCGCCGTTACGCGAAGAATCCCGCTGGATGATCCCCTGCTCCTGGGAGAGATGGCCCGGTCGATCCAGATGACCGTCAGAGATGACAACGGGCTCTTCAGAGTGTGGGTGGACGGTCAAGAACTCACGGGCAGGCTCCGAGATCCCGGCACCGACAAAGCCGTTAAACTCCTCGCCATGCACCGCCCGGTGCGGGAAGTCCTGGTTGACATCCAGCGCTCTTTGGCGAAAGAAGGCGGAGTAGTCATGGAGGGCCGCGATATCACCAGCGTTGTGCTTCCCGATGCCGAAGTCAAGATCTTCCTCACAGGAGACGTGAGGGAGAGGGCCCGCAGGAGATGGCAGGAGCTTCGGGCAAAAGGTGTGAAAATCCATTGGGAAGAAGTCCTCGAGGAGCTTATCCAGAGAGACCGCAAGGACTTGGAGCGTGAGTGGGGTAAGCTCGTGAGGGTCCCAGACGCTCATCTGGTGGACACCACCGGGAAGACGCAAGACGAGGTTGTGGCCGAAATCCTGAAGCTTTGCGAGGAGAAAGAGATTGCTCTACACAATCGTTAAACACGTACTGGGGGCTGTGGCCCATCTTCTCTTCCGCGTGACCATACGAGGCGCCTCAAATGTCCCCGGCGAGGGCCCGGTAGTCCTTTGCGCAAATCACATCGCCTGGTGGGACCCTGTGCTCGTGGCCATCGCCTTGAAGCGGCCCGTGCATTTCATGGCCAAAAAAGAGCTTTTTCGGTTCCCGGTGCTTTCATACCTTTTTCGGAAGGTCCACGCTTTCCCGGTGAACAGGGGGAAGCCGGATCTGGGAGCGGTCAAAGCGGCGCTTGGGGTCTTGCGAGAAGGACACATACTGGGGATTTTCCCGGAAGGGACGAGGCAGAAAAACAAGGACCAGCTCGGCGAGATGCACGCCGGAGCGGCTCTTTTTGCTTTGAAGACAGGAGCCCCCGTTGTCCCTGCGGCGATCCGGGGTACATATAAGATCGGCAGGCCGGTTGTCCTTGTGTTCGGGGAAAGCATGACTCTGGAGGCTCGGACCGGTAAGACATCGGTGGACATGGAAGAAGGTGCGCGGGTAATCGAAAGCGCTATTTTCCGGCTATGGCAAAGCACAAAGGAGGAAAGCGGCGTCGCGGCTCGCGAGGTAGGATCATGTTGACAGTCAAGATGATGAAAGGGGCCGGATATTGCCGGGGAGTCCAGAGGGCCATAGACCTTGTTGAAAGGGCGCTCCAAGAAGGGCCGCATCCCGTGTGGACCCTCGGTCCGGTCGTGCACAACCCCGTCGTCGAGACCGAACTCGCGGCCAAAGGGCTGAGAAAAGCGGCTATCCCGGAGGACGCCAAAGGCGGCACCTTGATATTAAGGAGCCACGGTACGTCGCTCGAGGAGATCGCCCGGGTTCCTGAAGGCACAGAGACCATCGACACCACCTGTCCTTTTGTGATGCGTAGCCAGAAGCTTGCCGAAGAGTACGCGAGAAAGGGGTTCACGGTTCTCTTGGTTGGCGATCCGGACCACCCGGAGATGAAGGCCGTTATCTCTCGCGCAGGCGAGAGCGGAATATGCGTTCGCGGTCCTTCCGAGGTCGAACCGCTCCTACCCCTCCTTCGAGACCGCCGGGTGGCGGTCCTGTCCCAGACGACAGGCAGACGTTCAAATGTCGAAATGGTCCTTGATGTTTTGAGAAAAGCAGGTATTTCGGTGCAATCAGAGAATACTATCTGCACCGTAACCCACGAACGGCAAGAGGCCATTGCTGAACTGGCCAGAGAGTGCGAAGTGGTCCTCGTGGTCGGGGGGAGGACAAGCGCCAACACGAGGCAGCTCTTGAGAATTGCCGGTGAATGCGGGGCCCAAGCATATCTCGTGGAGTCTTTGCTTGACGTTTCCCCGGAGTGGTTCTTGGGGAAGCGGACGGTTGGGATCGCTGCAGGCGCTTCGACTCCCGACCGGGTCATAAAGGAGGTTGTAGGCAAGGTGGAGGAAATTGGGAAGTCCATCCTGGATGAGGAGCACGAAGACCGCAAGAACGAGCCTCAGAAAGAGGCGGTCCAAGAGACCAAAGAAGAACTATCGCCTGGAGTCGACAAAAGCCCCGAGGGTTCCGTAACTCCTCAAGACGCCGGAGAGTCCCCGCCTCAAGAAGATGAGAAACCGGAAGCAGCCCAAGAAGAGGGGGACAAAGCTCCGAGAGGCGAAGAGCCTAAAGCCGGGGAGGAGGGCGGAGAGGATGATATAGCCGACGCGAAGACTCCTGAGGAAATGTACGACGAGTCCTTCCGTTCTTTAGAACCAGGCCAGATCATCAAAGGGCGCGTGGTGTCCGTTGACGACAACGGCGCTCTTGTTGATGTGGGAGCCAAGTCGGAGGGCCTCATCCCCGCTTCCGAGCTTCACAGGAAAAGCGCGTTTGGCAGTGTCACGCTGTCGCCGGGCGATGAGATTATGGTCTACGTGGTAAGCTCCGACTCCGCCGAAGGCGGCCTGCGACTCTCCAAGAGAAGAGCCGACGAGGACCTTAGCTGGAAGAAGCTGGAGCAAGCTTACCAGGAAGGGGCCGTCATAGAAGCTCCCGTATCACAGGAAGTGAAGGGTGGCCTCGTCGTAGATGTGGGGCTCAGGGGTTTTGTCCCTGCATCCCAGGTGGAACGAGGCTATGTCAACGACCTCTCCAAGTATGTCGGCAAGACCTTGCGGCTCAAGGTGCTTGAACTGGACCGCAGCAAGAACCGCGTCGTGCTTTCACAGAGAGTGGTTTTGGAGGAAGAGCACGAGAGGCTTTGCAGGGAGACTTGGGAGAACATAGCCGAAGGGCAGACAAGGCGCGGAGTCGTGAAAGGTATTACCGATTTCGGCGTGTTTGTGGACCTAGGCGGTGTCGACGGGCTCCTGCACATCTCCGAGCTCGCATGGGGACGAGTGAAACACCCGTCGGAAGTTGTCCGCGAGGGTGAGGAGATAGAAGTCAAGGTCCTCAGGGTTGACAAGGAAAAGGGCAAGATCTCCCTCGGGCGGAAACAGGTGCTCCCTGACCCCTGGCTGGATGTCGAACGGAAGTACCCGGTCGGGGCAGTGGTTACCGGAGAAGTCACGAGGACCGCACCCTTCGGCGCCTTCGTCCAATTGGAGCCCGGGGTCGAGGGACTCGTGCACATATCGGAAATCGCCGACTACCACATCGCCAAGCCGGAAGACGCTCTATCTTCGGGAGATGTGGTAAGGGTCAAGGTGCTCAGAGTAAGGCCTGAAGAACGGAGGATCAGCCTCTCCGTGAGGCAGGCCGATCAGATTGTGATCGAGGATAACCCGCAAGACGAGAATCTGCCTGAAACCAATGAGCAGGCGGAAGACGTTACATCCGAAGCGCCCGTAGTGCCTCCGGTCGAAGAAGTCCCGGAGGTTGCGGATAAGCTCGAGGCGCCCGAAGAGCCGGGGACACCTGCTCCCGGAGCCGAGGTAGATCAGGCACCGGAATCGCCTGAGGCAGCCCACGATCCGGGCGCTATGGAAGAGCTTGAGAAGCCTGAGGCACCTCCGGAGGTTGAGCCAGGGACTCCACCCACTGAGGGTGTGGAGGAAAAAGAGGCCGAAGGCGAGGCCCAGATCCAGGACAAGGAGCCGCCGGAGGGCGATCCGGAGGTCGGGATCGTCTAACGCGCTTCTAGAAAAGCTCATAAGCATTAGACCAATCCGAGTGGGAAGAGCCGGTCAGAATGCATCTTCCCACTCGTTGTTTTCGGATCTCCGTTAGGCACCACACGAATAGACCCCTGAGCCCCGAGGACAGCCTAAACCCTGTAAGACTAAGGGGGGATTGTCCTTGGGTTTACCCATTGGAACCATTGTCCTCATCATAGTCGCCATCCTGGTCTTCTTTGGCGTACTGCACCGGGTGCTCGACAGGATGAGGCTCACAGACAGGGCCGCGCTCGTGATTATCCTCTTGATGGCGGCCGGGACTTTTGTGGATATCCCCATCTCGAGAGGGGCGGTGCCTGTATCCATCAACGTGGGCGGCGCCCTCGTGCCGCTTGGACTGGCCATTTGGTTGACGGTGACTGCTGAGGATGGAGGCGACCGGCTGAGGGCCATCTTGGCGCCCGCTGTGACGGGAGGAGTTGTCTGGGGCCTAAGCAAGGTGCTCAATCCCGAGGAGCAGTTCATGACTGTGCCCCCCATGATCGTCTTTGGCCTGGCTGCGGGGGTAATCGCTGCACTATCGGGACGATCGAGACGGGCCGCCTTCGTCGGAGGGGTAGGCGGTATATTGGTGGCCGACATAATCCACTGGATCGAGCTTCTTAGTACCGGGGTCCCGGGAAGCGTGTCTTTCGGCGGCGCCGGCACTTTTGATGCCACGGTCTTGGCGGGGGTCCTTGCGGTTGGCCTTATCGAACTGGTGGGGGAAGCCAGGGAGCATGTGGTGAAGCAGGGCGCAAGCACGCCGGAAGAAGGCCCGGGAGAGCGTTCGAGAGAGGGTAGAGAAGACGGGAGGGATGGCCGTGAATAGGGGAAGGATCAGGCGCATAATCGCCGTCTTCATTATCGTCTTGGCGACCGGTACGGGCGTCTACGCTTACCTCAACTCGAAAAGCGCTCCGGCGGCCGCCGGCCAGACAATCGGTGGGTCAGACGAGCGCAGGGGAAGTTACTTCACGGTGCTTGACGAAAGCGGGAAGACGCTGTTTACCACGGGCCATATGCTGCATGTGGGCGACGAGTTCATAAGCGAAGACGATACGCGATATGAAGTCATCCGGGTGGATGAGGATATTGCTCTCGCCAAGGCCGTAGGCAGAATGGAAGCACTGCCCCTTCTCCCCGTGATGGGAGCCCAGATTGAGTCGGGAACCGGGAAAGTTGCCATCTATCACACCCATTCATCCGAGTCTTACGTGCCTTCAGACGGCACCGAGTCGCGACCCGGCGCCGGAGGGATCCTGGATGTGGGGGCCAGCATGGCGAACGGCCTCAAGAAGCGTGGAGCGGAACCGGTCCACAGCACCACTTCACACGAACCTCATGACGCAGCGGCCTACGACCGGTCGCGAAGGACCGCCGTGAAGCTCTTGAAGGAACGTCCCAGTGCGCTCTTCGATGTGCACAGGGATGCAGGTCCTGCCGAACCGTACCTAAAGGATCTGGACGGGCGGGAAGTGGCCAAAGCCATGATCGTCGTGGGGCGCACCAACCCCAAGATGAACGCCAATCTCGATTTCGCAAGGCGCCTCAAGGATGCCGTAAATGCAGAGTATCCCGGACTGGTAAAGGGGATCTTCTTAGGTAAAGCCGACTTCAACCAGGACCTCTTCGACCGGGCGCTGCTCCTTGAGGTGGGAACCGAGAAGACCAGCAAGGAGGCGGCCGCCGCCGGTGCCGAGCTCATAGGCAGCGTTGTCCCCAAGGTGATCGGAGCAACATCGGGAGCGCCCTCGGGCGGCGCGATCGGGAAGTCGCTTGGGTGGATACTGGGCCTTGCAGTGGCAGGTACCTTCATCTACCTTTGGGTTGCCACAGGTAGCTGGGAAGAAATGAGGGCCAAGATCATGGGATGGTTTGGATCCGGAGGAGTCCGAATAGGGGAGAGGCGAGGAGGACCTCCCGATGAGGGCGATCCCGGCAGCCAAGACAATACGGACGATGAGGACAGTTCGACTACTTGATGGAGTACGGCGGAGCGATCGGCCTGGGGCTCCTTGCGGGAATCCTGGCCAGAGTCTTGATGCTGAGGTCCGATTACCGGCAATACCCGACGTATCCCCACGGGTACTCAACCCACCTTTTCATGGGGATATTTGCCGCGCTGGCGGGAGCAGTAACGATTCCTGCGCTCCTCGAGAATGAGTGGACGGCAGTCACCTTCTTTCTTCTGGTGGCAGAGCAGTTCCGAAGCATAAGAGGCATGGAGCGCGACTCTCTCAAGGCGCTCGAGGACAACGAACTGGTCCCCAGGGGTACGGAGTACATCGAGAACATCGCGCGGGTTTTTGAAACCCGGTACTACATCGTCATTGTCGTCGCGGCCGCTACGGCCCTCGGGGCCACGAAGCAGTCTCCGCTTATGGGGGTCATTTTGGGCGCTGTGGTCTTTATGTGGGGCGCCGTCCTCACTCGGGTCGAGACCATCGGTGAGACCGTCGAGGTCAGGGCGGCGCCGGTCGTTGTGCGGGGTTCAGATGTCTGGGTCGGCGACATCCACATCTTTAGCGTGGGACTCAAGGAGTCGCAGGAATTTATCAGGGAGAGGGCTCTCGGTGCCATCCTAACGCCAAAGAATGACGAGGGACGCGACACTCTGGCCAGCCAGGGGCAAAGGCAGGCCATGCTACACGACGCCGCGTCCATTCTGGGGGTAAGGAGAGACGTGGATAGCCCCGAGTTCGCCCCCCAAACGAAGCGAGACATAAGGACGGGCAGGGTAGCCGTGTACGTGGTCCCCATGGATAGGGATGAAGGATTGCTCCTCGAGATGCTCAGGCGGGCGCCGGTGCTGGAATCGGCCCGGGGAAGGGCGCGCTTTATGAGGCTCGGCTACTCGGGCAAGAGAAACCCGCGTGCAGGGAGGAAGCGGATTGGAGGTAACCATCCAGAAGGTGGTCTTGGCAGCGATCACCGATGATTTGTCGAAAGTATCCGGAGTCCCGGCTTTCTTGGCCAAAGACGACGCTTCGCGGCAGACGAAGGCAATGTATCTATCCCGGATCCTCCAAGGGGCGGTTCACGATTTGGGAGATGGCGTGCTCATAGTGGTGAAGCATTGAAGCCCGAGAAATTGGTCATCGCCAAGACGAAGGAAGTTGCCATGCGGGAAGCCGGGCTTGACGAGGCCGACCCTCATGTTTCATTGGGTTCACGGGGCCTCGCAGCAGGGAATAGCAGGACCTTCTGCGCGTGGGGAGTGGTGCCTTCTCCCCTCGCCATGAAGGTTTTGGAAAACGTCTTGAAGATCTGTGGATCCGGTGAGGCGTCCCGGGATGAGAAACGGCGCATAGTGATCTACGCCTGCTACGCCGGCACTCATTCTTCTATCCTGGCGGCTTCCATCCACCTAGGGCTTTTCAAAGATGGGTGCGATATCTGCAACCTGCCGTTTTTCGATAAAAGGACGTTCCCGGATATCGGGGTCCCCGCGCTTGTCGGCAAGGATGAGCACGGCGCAGAGGTATACGCGCTCGGCACAGGGTGGTTATCGGCTCCCTTGGAGAAGGCGGCTTGCGACTTGGTGGAACTGGCTTATCCCGATGTCAACCTGTGCATCTGCTCCGTCCGCGGTTTCTTGGACCTCCAGGCCAGAATCGGCGGATTCGCTTCGCGCCGCTGCCGTTTGGTGTTTCCGGGAAGAAGGCTCGTAGCGTCGTCCCTACTGCGCAAAGTGCCCTACCTGAGGCGCGCCGTTCGCGATTGTCTTGACCTCTCTTTCCGGTGGAAGGATAATGAAGGGCAGTCCAAGAGGGAGGTTGTCTGGCTGGATGGCTCGAAAGCGGGGAGGGTTGGTTCGACGGGTTGAACACGGCAGCCTAGCCGAGTACCTGGGCATAGAGCCCGGCGACAGGGTGCTCGCTATTAACGGAAGAAGGCTCCGCGACGAGATCGACTTCCGCTACCTCATGTCTGACTCGGAAGTCACCCTCGTTATCCGGAAGGGGGACGGTCGAGAGGAGTCGTACCGCATCGACAAGGACCCGGAAGAGCCTTTGGGAGTCACGTTTCAAGACCCTCTTTTCGACCATATGAAGACCTGCAGGAATAACTGCGTGTTCTGCTTTATACGCCAGATCCCCGAGGAGATGCGGAAGAGCCTTCATGTTAGAGACGACGATTACCGGATGTCCTTTCTCCACGGCAATTTCATAAGCCTCACCAATCTCGATGAGGAAGACTGGGCACGCATCGAAGAGCAGCGAATATCGCCGCTCAGGGTCTCGGTACACGCAACCGACCCGGGGCTCAGGCAGGTCCTCATGTCCAACCCAGAAGCGGCCCGGATAATGGAGCACCTTAGGAGGCTCGCCCGCGTGGGGATACAGATTCACGCTCAATGCGTGTTGCTTAAGGGGATAAACGACGGGGAGCATCTCATAAGGACTCTTACCGACCTGGACTCTCTGGGAGAGAGTATGGTTTCGGTGGGGGTTGTCCCTGCCATATATACTCGTTACCGCCGGCATCTACCGTCTCCGCGGCTGGGTCCTGAATGGGCAGGGGAGGTACTCGAGATAATCGAGGATTACGCCGCCCGTGCTTTCAGAAGGAGAGGGTCACACTGGGTCTACGGCGCCGATGAGCTTTACATAGTGTCGGGAAGGCCGTTCCCTCCCTACGAGTATTACGATGAATTTCACCAGTATGAGAACGGGATCGGTATAGTGGCCGACTGGAGACGGAGCCTTGAAGAGGAAGTCAAGAGGGCCAACCGTTCCGCCCGAGATCCCGATGCTCGCATTGCCTGCGCGCGAAACGCCGGGTCCCATTCGCTTAGGTGTTCCGGTGCCCTTAGAGTCTTGGCAATCACAGGCGAGATGGCCGAGGGCGAATTGAGAAACGCCGTCCGGCAGCTCGGATTGGAGAAACAGGTTTCCGTGTGCGCGGTAAAGAACACATTCTTCGGAGATTCGGTGACGGCTGCCGGTTTACTTACAGGCCAAGACATCATTTCCGCGGTCCTTCGGTTTGAAAGGCGGAATGACCCGCGTGAGCGCCGGATAGTGGCTGTCCCCGACATTGCCTTGTTTGGCGGGGCTTTTTTGGACAACTTGAGGCTCGAGGACATAACGCGAGCGACGGGCCTTCAGGCCGTCGCTGTAAGGCCCACGCCCGGGAGCCTCACAGAGATAGCCGCTTGGGGAGAGGAAAGCATTCCTTATGTCGGATAGATTTACTGTAGCCATTGTAGGACGTCCAAACGTCGGAAAATCCGCCTTGTTCAACCGGATGGTCAAGGCGTCTGCTTCCATTGTCCACAGCCAGAAAGGCGTGACTCGCGACCGGCTGTACGGCACGGTGCGGTGGCAGGGAGAAGAGTTTACGTTGCTGGATACGGGGGGACTCGATCTTGCGTCCGATGAGGACCTTGTGAGGGCAATACGCCTTCAGGTTGAACAGGCCATCACGGAAGCGGATGCACTAATCTTCGTAGTTGACGTCCGGTCGGGCTTGACAGCCGAAGACCTGGAAGTAGCCGAAGTGCTGAGGAAGACCCAGAAGCCCCTCGTCCTCGCGGCCAACAAGGTCGATGTCGCACGTCATTTCGATAAGACGGCCGATTTCTACGAACTGGGTTTTGAAGATGTGTATCCGGTATCTGCAGCGCACGGACTGGGAGTCGGAGACCTCTTGGACAGGCTGCTGGAGATAATGCGAACGCAAGGGGCCTCTATGGAGGAAATGACCCTGGAGCTTGCCGGGCCGGAGACATCCCCGGAGACATCCCTTGAGTCAACGGGTTTCCCGGAAATCGATGATTTGGGCGACTCTCAAGACGCTCAGGGATCTCGGGGGCTTAAGGGACCTCGGGAGCCTCAGGAGTCTAAGGAGCCTCTAGCGCCGACGGGAGACGTCCCTCCTGAGAGGATCGCCATCGCCATAGTCGGAAAGCCCAACGTTGGCAAGTCTTCGCTGGTGAACGCCCTCTTGGGAGACAGCCGTATGACCGTCTCCAGCGTCCCCGGCACGACCGTAGATGCGGTCGATACTCCTTTTCGATGGCAGGACACTGATTTTGTCCTCATAGACACCGCCGGCCTCCGTAGGCCGAAGGTAATAGGGGAGAAGTTGGAGGAGCTGTCGGTCGGCAGGGCCCTGAGCGCGATGAAGCGCTCTCATGTGGTCATCCTGGTCCTTGACGGAAACCAGCCTCCGTCGGCACAGGAGCGCAGGATCGCAGGTTACATACGGAGGAACGGGAAAGCATCGATCATTGCCGTCAACAAGGTCGACCTGGGCCTTTGGAGCGATGTGTCAAGAGATCAGTATAGGAGCGCGGTGCTTTATGAATGCCGGCCCGTGGACTACTCGCCGGTCATCTTCATGTCGGCCCTCACGGGGAGAGGTGTAGAAAGCATTCTCCCTCTCGTGCTTGAGACTTACGCGGAATACGGGAAGAGGATCGACACGGCCCTACTCAACCAAGCCGTGACCGAGATCACCACAATGAACCCGCCACCCAAAGAAGCCCGCTTCTATTACGCTACTCAAGTAGGGCAAAACCCGCCTCGTATGGTATTCTTTGTGAGAAACCCCAAGAAGGTTTCAGCGATGTACGAGCGATACCTTGAGAACGAGCTGAGGAAGCGTTTCGGTTTTCAGGGTACTCCCATCGTCATGGAGTTCAAGGAAAGGCAGAGGAAACGAAGGCAATGAATTTGGCTTTGGATGCCGTAGGCGTCACCGCTGCGGTCTGTCTTGCGTCGTACCTCATGGGAGCGATACCGTTCGGCTTTCTTGCCGCCCGAGTGAAGGGAATTGACATCACGAAACAGGGAAGCGGCAATACGGGAGCCACAAACGTGTTTCGCACCTTGGGTGCCGCTTACGCCATCCCCGTGCTTCTCCTTGACGCCGGAAAAGGAGCGTTTGCCGCTTACTTGGGACTCAGATTCCTGGGTATGGGGTCGCCGGGAGCCCTTCTGGCCGGAGCGTGTGCCATTGCAGGCCACAACTGGTCGGTGTTCTTGCGGTTCAGGGGCGGCAAAGGAGTCGCGACTTCGGCAGGTGTAGGGTTCGTTGTGTTCCCCTACCTACTGTTGGCCGCTCTGGCCGTGTTTGTGGTGGTGGTAGCCGCAAGTCGCTACGTGTCCCTCGGGAGCCTCGTGGCGGCGTGGACTGCGTTCCTCCTGTCGTTTACCCCTTCATATACCACGATGCACAGGCTGACGGTCTTCTTGCTTGTTCTAGCCATCACGGTGCAACACCGTTCAAACATTGCGCGACTTCTCTCGGGAACCGAGCGCAGGTTCGGCGAGAAGGTGTTCGCCGGAAAGGATGAGTCCAGGTGAAGAAGGCGTGCGTGATCGTCGCAGGCGCGTGGGGGACGGCACTCGCGGTAGTCCTACTGGATAGCGGCTACCGGGTTGTCCTCTGGGATAGGAACCCGGAAGCCGTGAGGGCCATTAACGAAGAGAACCGTTGCCTGAAGCTGCCCGGTCTCGGTATTCCCGAGGGCCTAGTAGCAACGAATGATTGGAAAGAGGCCCTTTCCGGCGCATCCATCGTCGTCTCGGCTGCGCCCTCAACTGCCGTTACGGAAATATCGGGCCAGATGGCTCGTTTCATACCTGAAGACGCTCTCTTGGTGAGCGCTACCAAAGGGCTTGATCCTGAGACCCTGAGGCGGCCCACTCAAGTCTGGAGCGATGCCAACCCCGGTCTATCAAACCGGTTGGTGGCTCTTTCCGGCCCCAACTTCGCCGTGGAAGTAGCGAAAAGGCTTCCGGCCGCGACTACTGTAGCGTCTGTCTCCCCGATTGCCGGAGAGACGGCCCAGACGGCATTCATGGTGCCCTATCTTAGGGTCTACACCAGCGAGGATGTTGCAGGGGTAGAACTGGGGGGCGCCCTCAAGAACATAATTGCCATCGCTTGTGGTCTCGTTGAGGGGATGGGACTCGGGTACAACGCTCAGGCGGCCATCGTCTCCAGGGGTATTGCCGAAATCACCCGTTTGGGCGTGGCTCTCGGCGCCTACCCGCTCACCTTCGCCGGGCTTTCCGGGGTTGGGGACTTGGTGCTCACCTCGACCGGCCATCTTTCCAGGAACCGTCAAGCCGGGATCGCGGTAGGGAAGGGCGAACCCATCCGGGCCTTCCTCGACCGGACGGGCTATACAGTCGAGGGGTTCATCACGGTGAGGAGTGCCGTTACGCTTGCAGGACGCCTCGGTATCTCCATGCCTATCACCGAGACGGTCTACCGCGTGCTATACGAGGATATGCCTGTACGACAGGCCCTGACTGCCATAATGAGTCGCCAGAAAAGGTCCGAGCGGGAGTTCTAGCCCGCGTCGACTCCTGCCATTACCTGCCCATTTGCCGCCGGTTCTAATCTCTCCGCCTATCCTCATATTGTTAGAAGTAACTTGTTTCTTAAACTCCATTTCACTATGGGTCAAGTCATAGAGCAGCTTGGCATATAGATTACCGTCAAGGTGCTATAGGAGGGAGAGTCCAGGTGGAGAAGTTCGATATCTTCATGGATATCGCCCGGCGCACAAACGGCGATATCTACATAGGCGTAGTAGGCCCCATGCGTGTCGGGAAATCCACCTTCATCCGTCAGTTCATGGAACTCTTCGTGCTTCCCAACCTGACCGGCGAATACGACAGAGAGAGGACCATCGACTCCATGCCACAGGCGGGATCGGGGCGTACAGTGACAACCGTCGAGCCCAAGTTCATCCCCGAAGAGGCCGTGCCGGTGGACATAAGTGACAACCTCTCTCTGAACGTGAAAATGGTTGACTGCACGGGGTACCCGGTTGAAGGCGCGGTAGGGTACATGGAGGGCGATGAGCCGCGGATGGTGAGGACTCCGTGGTACGCGGACCCTATTCCGTTTGTACAGGCGGCGGAACTGGGCACCGAGAAGGTGATCTCCGATCATTCCACCATCGGCATTGTAGTCACAACCGACGGCAGCATTGTAGACCTACCCAGGGAGAGCTATGTCGAGGCCGAGAAGAAGGTAGTGGAGAAACTCACCGAGCTCGGGAAGCCCTTTGTCATCGTCCTAAACTGCCGAGACCCTTACTCGAAGGAAGTATCCGATCTTGCCACCGAGATGGAGGGTGAGTACGGAGTACCCGTCATCCCCGCAAATTGCCTTGATCTCAACCATGATGACATCACCCTGATCATGGAGCAGGTCCTCTACGAGTTCCCCGTCAAGGACATGACGGTGCGCATCCCCAAGTGGGTGCAGATGCTGTCTACCTCTCACTGGCTCAGGACTGAGGTTGACGCGGACATACGGAAGGCCGTCTCTCTGGTGAAAAGGGTCAGGGACATAGATGCATGTGTCATGATGCTCCACGCGTCTCAGCATATTGCGAAGGTAACTGTGGATAAGGTGGATATGGCCACGGGAACGGCCACGCTCGACCTCGATGTCGGCGAGGATTCCTTCCTCAAAGTCATGGGCGAGAAAGCCGGAACGACCGTGAGCGACAAGGCCGATCTGCTTAATCTCGTAGGAGAGCTCGCGGTTGCAAAGAAGACCTACGACAAACTGCATCTCGCCCTGAGGGAACTCGAGGAGACCGGGTACGGCATAGTAGAACCGACCCTCGCCGACATGACTTTCGAAGAGCCGGAGATGGTGAAGCAGGGCAGAAACTACGGAGTAAGGCTGCGTGCCAGAGGGCCGGCGATCCACATGATAAAGACCGAGATCGAGACAACCGTGAGCCCCGTCATTGGTACCGAGGAGCAGGGCGAAGAACTGGTTTCCTACCTCGTTGAGAAGTTCGAAGACGACCCGAAGAAGATATGGTCTACGGATCTATTCGGCAAACCGCTAAGAGACTTGGTCCTGGACGGAGTCACGACCAAGATCGCCAGGATGCCCGAAAACGCCAGGCACAAGATGCAAGAGACTTTGGGGAGAGTCGTGAACGAAGGCTCCGGAGGGCTGATCTGCATCATCCTTTGAGAAGGACAGCGGGTAATAGATGCTTAGCAGGTCAGATACCGGTTGGGCGGAGCGATTATTTGAGTGTGTAAGAGCGAAGCGGAACGGGAACCCGGCCACGCCTGAAGAGGAGATAGTGGATAGGGGCGGTGGGTCGCTGGGTTCTCTGCTTTTTTGGCTAAGGCGGTATTTCGTTTGCTCTTTGGTGTTTCGCGGACAAGTTTTCTGCCAACTGATTTTTTCTCGGAAAATTAGCGGGATCAGGTTGCACTGTGCCCGATAGGTATGTATAATACGCGGAAATACCGTAATAGTGCGCTTTGCCATATTGCGATCAAAGGAAGGGCGCCTTAGGGTTCCGCGCTCGCGCGTGGGCGGTCTGGGCCGAGCGGCGTCAGCTCTCTTAGCGTAAGAGAGTACACCGTGGGTATAAAACACCCGAGCGGAAAGTTCCTTGCCCTGGTTCGGCAGGGACTCGTCTGCCGGGTGTTTCTTATTGCCCAAATGAGGCAAAGACGCAAGTGAGAGGAGGAGACTGCATGAGTTCGGTATCGGCAGCGACCAAGACTACGCCGGTTCCCAAAGGGAGGGACATGTTCGCCACAAAGTTTGGCGTCATCATCGCCACCTTGGGTTCTGCGGTAGGCTTGGGCAACATCTGGAAATTCCCCTACCTTACCGGCGTGAATGGAGGGGCGGCCTTTGTAATCCTGTATATCTTATGCACGCTGGTAGTCGGCTTGCCGGTAATGATTACCGAACACTCGCTCGGAAGGACAGCCAGAGCAGACGCTATACAGACGTTCAAGAAACTGGCCCCCAACAGCTCATGGTGGTTGGTGAGCGGAGCCGGTGTAGTAAGCGCCTTCCTGATCATGGCCTTCTACACTGAGGTCGCCGGCTGGGTTTTCGCTTACATAGCGAAAGCCGTGAGAGGGTCTATCCTCAGCTCATCGCCGGAAGTGACTTCATCGGCTTTTTCTTCGCTCATTTCCGATCCGGTCCAGTCACTGGCCTACCAGTGGATAGTCCTTTTGTGGGTAGCGCTAATTATCGCGTTTGGCGTGGCCAAGGGTATCGAGAGAGTCACGAAGACACTTATGCCTGTCCTTTTTGGCATCCTGGTGATCGTCTGTATACGTAGCCTCACGCTTCCAGGCGCCGCGAAGGGCGTCGAGTTTCTGTTTAAGCCAGATTTCTCGAAGGTAACCGGCGCCACTGTGCTTACGGCGATGGGGCTCTCCTTCTTCAAACTCTCAGTAGGGATGGGCACCATGATCACCTACGGGAGCTACTTCCGCAAAGACCAGGACATCCCCGGTACCGCAGTTAGGGTAATGTTTTCTGACGTGCTCGTATCTCTTTTGTGCGGGATCGCCATATTCCCGGCGGTATTTGCGTTCGGGTTTGAACCCGGGGCCGGACCTGAGCTTCTGTTCATTACAATCCCCGCGGTATTCAGCGTCATGCCCTTTGGCAGGGTTCTTATGCCTTTCTTCTTCATACTTGCCTTCATCGCCGCGACAGGTGCGATGCTTTCGCTCTATGAGGTCCCGGTGGCTTATCTTGTGGGCAGTCACGGGTGGAGCAGGAAGAAGGCTACATGGACGACCCTCGTGGCACTTGCCCTAGTAGGTTCGCTGGCTGCTCTTTCCGGAAGCCTTACGGCTCACGTGAAGGTCATGGGCATGAACTTCTTCGACCTTTTCGATTGGGTTACGTCCAGTGTCCTCATGCCGGTAGGCGGGCTGTTCCTCTGCCTGTTTGCGGGTTGGCGCTGGGGCTCGGCCAACATCAAAGCCGCCCTCACGAACGATGGCGCTCTTCGCAACGAGAAGGTTGTTGCGGCGTTTACCGGCCTCGTGAAGGTTGTAACGCCCGCCTTGGTCCTCGTCATCCTGCTTGCAGGGCTGAATGTGATCTGATGCTAGATTCCGATTCCCTGAGGAGTGGCCGGTCTACGGAACTGTAAGGTGGACGCACAACCGGGGACTTGGAGGGGGGATACCGGCCGGTGCTGTTCCTGTCTCTTATACACATCT
>DGDN01000010.1 GCA_002385465.1 Candidatus Fermentithermobacillaceae bacterium UBA3951 | reverse complement strand
CGGATGCCGCCGCAGATGCCGCGGGTGCCGCCGCAGATGCTGCAGATGCCGCCGCGGATACCGCTGCGGACGCCGGAAGTCCTTCGATAACCGTCAGGGACCTCTCCTTCGAATACGTCCACGGCACGCCTGTCCTAAGGGAGATCTCCGTTGAGATACCGCCGGGGGCTCTTGTTGTCCTGGCGGGGAAGAGCGGGTGCGGAAAGAGTACCCTCCTCAAGGTCCTCGCGGGGCTTTACCGCCCGTCTCCGGGCACCGTTTTCATAGGCGACCGGGACCTTCACTATGAGGCGGGGTGGGCCCGCAGTGTGGCTTCGTACCTGCCCCAAGAGCCTTTCCTCTTCTCAGGCTCGCTCAGGGAGAACCTTGAACTGGCAAAGCCCGATGCGGCCGGAGAAGAGCTCCGGCGGGCACTTGCCGTCGCCGACGCCCTGGACTTCGTCGAGCGGGATGAGGCCGGTTTGGGCCGCGACGTATCAGAGAGGGGGAGCTCTTTCTCAGGCGGCGAACGGCAGCGCCTGTGTATTGCCCGGACGCTTCTCAGAGGGAGCCCGGTCCTACTCATCGACGAACCGACGAGTTCGGTGGACAGAGAGTCCGAAGAGAGGATATGGTCGAGCCTCCTCTCGGCGATGAAAGGGAAGACCTGTGTAGTCGCAAGTCACCGGTTGGATATAGCCGAAAGGGCAGACCTCATCCTCGTGATGGACCAGGGCCGCATTGTCGAACGCGGGACCCATGAGGAACTTAACAAGCCCGGGTCGGTTTACATGAGCCTCGTCGGCGAGGGGGGAGGGGCGATGGCCGGATGAGCACGGAACAGGGCGCTAGCAACCGGGTCGCAAGAAACGACAACAGGAAGAATAAGGTTAGAGCGTCCAGCGCCTGGAAGGACATCCGGGACCTCCTTTCGTTCCTCGGCGCCTACTGGCCCCTCTACGCCACCTGCATCGTCCTCAACATCTGCGCCAACCTGGCTTACGGTCCCGGCATAGCCTACTGTTTGGCTGTCCTCACGGACTCCATTACAGCGAAAGACATCGCGCTCGTGTGGAAAGCTGCGCGACTCCTCATGCTCATGGCCGCGGTCATGGGCGCTCTGGCCGGGTTGTCTCACTACCTATCCAGTTGGACGTTGGAGGCCCTGGCGCTAAACATCCGGAGGAGAGTGATGTCCAGGGCGCTGAGGGCGGAGCTTTCCTACTGGCACACCAAGAAGACGGGGGCCGCCGTATCGTTGCTCGTCAATGATACCGAGACTGCCAAGCAGGGCTTAAGTGTGCTTTACGGCCTCATCGGCAATGTCGGACTCATCCTGTCGTGCGTCGCAACCCTCATCGCCTGGGGGCCCGGCACAGCCCTGGCCCTCTTTGCCGTAGCCGGCCTGTGTCTTCACGTGGGAGCCCGTTTCGCCGCGCCGGTTGGGAAGGTGAGCGATGAGTACCAGTTGGAGACAGCCAATACCGCTTCTGCTGCCACGGAGCTTTTGAGCGGGATCGTAGTGGTCAAATCGCTTAATGCGGAACCGGTCGCTCTCGGGCGGGTCCGGCGGACGATTGACCGGCTGTATGAGGTCGCCAGGAAGAGAGGGAGGCTGCTGGGCCTCCAGACAGGGGCCGACTTCATAACCCGCGGTCTTTCCTCTGCGGGAGTATTCGTGGTGGCCGCGTCCTTGACTCTAAGGGGCCGGATGACCGTCGGGCAGGCCATAGGCGTTATGCAACTCGCGTCCCTTCCCATCGCCGTGTTCGGTTCGCTCGGCCAGAGCTGGGCGGCGATCCAGCAGAACCTAGCTGCCGGCAGGCGGCTCGTGGCCTCATTGCAGATACCGGTGGAGCGTGATGCAGAAGACGCGGTCTCCCTGCCGTCTTCTGACACCGGTTTAGAGCCCCGACCTGAAGCCCGGGACTGCGTGCTCGAATTCGACTCCGTGACTTTCGGGTATGAGCCGCCGAAGACCGTCCTGGACGGAGCCTGCTTCCGGGTCAAAGAGCGAGAGAAAGCGGCGCTCGTGGGCCCGAGCGGAGGCGGCAAGACGTCGGTCCTCCGGCTCATCCAGAGGTTCTACGAACCCTGGGGAGGGACCATACGGCTCCGGGGGAAGGATATTTCCCGCATGCCGCTCAGAGAGCTCAGGGCCCAGGTAGGCCTTGTTTCCCAGGAGCCTTTCATATTCCCCGGAACGGTCCGTGAGAACATCGCTATGGGAAACGAAGCGGCGTCGCTGGACCAGATAATCGCCGCCGCGAAGCTCGCCAACGCCCACGATTTCATCGCCGCCCTGCCCGAAAGATATGACACCGTGTTGGATGAACGGGGAGGCAACCTCTCCGGCGGGCAGAAACAGCGGATTTGCCTTGCCAGGGCGTTTCTTAAAGACGCCGACCTCTTGTTATTGGATGAGCCCACATCGTCGGTTGATGCCGAGTCGGAAGCCCTTATCCGTCAATCGGTGGATGAGTACGCATCCCGGAAGACCGTCCTGGTTGTGTCCCATAAAGAAGGGGTCGTCGAAGGAGCAGGTGCAATCCTCACGCTGGTAGACGGCAAGGTGGTCGAAAGTCGAATGTCAAAGTAGCGGTAGCCGGCGCGAGCCGCCCTGAGCCACTATGACAACCATGAGCCACCGTGAGCTACCGTGCCATGAGCCACCATGCCATGAACCACCGTGAGTCGCGAGTCGCCTTGGGCTCCCTTGCGCTTTAGCCGCTTTCAGCCAGCCTCAGCAGTTCCCCTCGCAGAATGGGCATTGCTCTCGGATTATCTCCAGGAAGGCTCTTTCCGCCGGGCTGATTCTCAGACAGTCTTCGGGAAGGGGTAGGAGGCTCGGGATTTTCAGCACCTCTTCGCCGTCTTGCGTGTCCCTATGGATGAGGCCCAGGTCAATGAGCAAGTCGACCATCCCCCGGAGGCTTTGCTCGTAGGGTTTCCCGTACTCTTCCTTGAACCGGCGCTCGACGTCCTCCTTGGCGCAAGCCTGCCTCGGGTCCAGGGCGCAACTCTCGGCCTCCGTGTGCCATGTTTCGAGCCACTTCCACATTTCTTCCCCTTTGCAGCCCGACCAGGTCAAGATGGCTATTGAGGTAAACGTCACTCCGGCTTCTGCCGGGAGGTGCCTGTGCCACCCCAAGCCAAGAAGCTGCCGGATCTGGGGCAAGGTTGTCCACATCGTTGCGGTTTTCTCTTCTTCGCGCGTTTCAACCACCTCTTTCGTTTGTAGACACCTTATTCGTCGCCGGGATGGAAAATCCTGCCATTCAAAACAGAATTTGTTCGGAACTTGTCACGGCCCGGCGCCAAAGGGGAGGAGCGGCGACATGGATCGCGCGTCTACCGGGCCGGGTGCCGGCGCGCCGGGCGGCGCACGGGTAGAACGACAGACATATCATGACTCAGGACTCGTCTCCATTCTGTGCCCGCTTAAGGGAGGTAGGAAACATTGTCGGTAAGGCATGATCTGGTGATCCTTTGGTTTTTCTTAGCCTTTGCGGTTGAGCGGTTTGTGGAAATCATAGTCAATGTTGTCCCGGGTATACACAGGAGAAGACTTCTGGGCGTCGAGGTGCCTGTCCTCTTGGCATTTGTTCTGTCTCTCACCATAGCAATGGGCACTGCACTGGACTTCTTTCAGGTCTTCAACATTGAGTTTCGCTGGCCGTGCGTGGGTTACGTGCTGACGGCTTTGGTAATGGCGGGCGGTTCCAACCTGATCCACGACATAGTCAGCTGGGTTAGGGCAGGGAAGGAGGCAAGGCAGATCCGAGCCCGCAGAATGCAGAGGAAGGACTAATCCCGCCACAGCCCGAACGATTGTTGTGGAAAGAGCTCAGGAAGGTGTTGAGCAGGACGGCCTTGAGAGTCCTCAAGTTTCTTTTTGGAGAAACGAAAGCGGAGGTGCGGGCGGGCATATGTATATTGGTCTGCCTGCCGGCTGTAATTTCATCCGCTTACCCCGGATCTAGGCTTCCGGCCATCGCCTTCTGCCTGTCGCTCGCAAGTACCGCTTTCCTTGCGCTGAAGAGACGCCTCATCTTCATTGGCCTCATCATCGTGGTGCAGGTTGTTTCGATCGGCCTGAACGGGGCGCGCGTGCTCCTCAGGGAGGCCGGAGAATTGCCTGAGGTCGCGCTGCCCGAAGTCGCCATCTCGGTTGTTCCGGGAGGAGACGTCTTCAGCACTAAGATCTCACCCGGGCAGGTCATCACGGCTACCGTCTGTTTCTACAAAAACGGCGCCGCGGTTGTTGCGGCCCACAAATGCGGTTTGTCTCCGGGGGTCTTGGATGTCTATACCCTTCTCAATGATGAACGAGTAGAAGGCGAGGTTATCCTCATGGAAGATACTCCTTGGGGGTTCGCGGTGAGGCCACTCGAGCCGCCCGCCGAGCGTCAAGAATTGCCGCTGGGAAATGCCCGGGATGTCTCCATCGGGGAAACCGCCACCTGCCTCACCCCCCGAACCGAGCCTTTTGACGTGGATATTGCAGGCTGGACGATGCGGGAAGGTAGACCGTACCTGGTTGTGAGCAGTCCGCGGAAAATAACCAACGGCATGAGCGGGGTTCCCGTTGTCCAGAACGGGCGCATTATCGGTTTTCTTGCCGCAACGTGGCCGCTTTCCGCCCGGTCGCCCTATATCGGCTATGTGTCTCCGGCGGCGGCAGTCTACAACGAGCTGAGAGATCACCTGCAGGCTCCGCCATAAGGTAAGTTCTGTCTGGACCGAGAGGCGTTTTCCCTTGCCGATTGCCCCAAAGCCTATATCGGACAAGCGATTTCCCCTGTATTACCTGGAATTTCCCTGAGATCGGCGCTGGCATACTACCTCTCGGAGGTGCCGCCACTGAACGTTCTATCGGTAGCCTCATCCAAGACACCAGATGCAATACGGCACTTGCTCGAGCGGGAGATTGAAGCTTGGGCCGGCAAAGGTGTAAGAGTGTCGGTCAGAGAATCGCAGAAAGGCGAACTCTTGGTTTTCCACTGTGAAATCCACGGGGCCCGCGACTCGGTGAGACAAGAGGTGCTCCGAGAGATCAAGGATTCGCTGGCAAACGAGCTCTCCCACATCATCATTGACGAGTACGAGAAGTTCCTCGTGAGCCGTCTGGTCGATGAGAACTACGCCTATTTGTCTTCGAGAGACCGCGACATCATCAAGCGAAAGGTCGCCTTCGCGCTGGACGGAAGAGCGGGCAGGGCTTCCGACTTGCAGGACGGCGTGGAGCGAAGCCGCCGGAAAAGCAGAGTGTGGGCGCGGCTTGCCGAGTACCTTGAGAAGGAGAACGAGATCGTCCTGGAAGGGTTCATCACCTTCAGGCTCAAGGAGTACCTGGAGGACCTCTACGACACGGTGGAGGAGATCGCAGAGGACTACCTCACGGATCGTGAGTACCGGGAATTCTTGCGACTCCTCAGGCATTTCATGATGAGGCAGAAGAACAAAGCGCGCGAGGTCAATGTGGTCCGCCTTGGCGAAGGCTACGCCCTCTACGACGACAAAATGAAGCCTTTCGAGGGAGAGGTCGGAAGTTTCTTGGCCAACCCGCCTGACGGTATGGACCTCGGCGTCGACGATGTAATAGTCAGCGCCGTCGTAACCCTGGCCCCAGAGAGAGTCGTGTGGCACGGGTCCAAGGACAATTCTCCCTGCTATGACCTAATACATGACCTATTTGAGGATAACGTCGCGCTGTGTCCGGGATGTTCGCTTGAGAATGGGCCGGCTCAAACCCCCACTACCACTTGATCCCGCCTTCCGGAGGGAGTATAATCCTGAAAACCTATATCTCAGGCTGTGAAGAGGAACGTACTGCGGAATCGCCGACAAGAGAGGGATTGGCCGAAGGCTGCAAGCCGCCCCGGCGAACGCGGGAAACACCACCTCGGAGCCTCCGGAGGATTCCGGTACCCGGTGCAGTACGCTCTGCCCTATACGTCGGGCGGGCATTCGCGGGAACTCCGGCATCCGGATAACTCCGGCGAGAACCAAGGCGCGATAAAGCCTGGAGAGAGCCGCTGTCCGGAAGGCCCTGCGAAAGAGGGGTCCAGAAGGACTCCAGCTAGGTATCGTACAACTTCCCTAGGACTCGAACTGGGTTCGAGCGGGAGTACGACGAGGCCCCATCAAGCGGCTGAACTAGGGTGGAACC
>DGDN01000118.1:38369-40819 GCA_002385465.1 Candidatus Fermentithermobacillaceae bacterium UBA3951 | reverse complement strand
ATTGGATCTAAATGGCTGATTCGATGCCTGACCCGATGGCTTACTCCGCCGTCGTTGCCAGGGGTCTAAACGACCCAACACACAAGACCGGTCGTTTGACCGAGCCCTCACCGCAACACGCCCGATTCTGGCGCTCTACCGGCGTCTTAATCACCCTGCAATTGCCCTAAGGCGCTCCGGAACCTAAGGTGAGGAAACCGCTCTCGCCCGTGTTCCTTTCACAGTGCTGTTGGCCAAGCCTCCTGTTGACACCCATATCGCCCGGGTGTAGATTGATATGGGTATATATTCAGAATGGGTTTACGCCCTTTACCTATAGACTAAATGGACAAGTGACCACACGGAATTCGAGGATTGGAGGGTTATAATGGCCAGACCTGTTAAGCCCCGTTGGGTGGAATTCAGCCCGGGTGTAACCTACTTCAAACCGGCAGGCATCCGCATGCGCGACTTGGAGGAAGTGATATTGGGCGTAGACGAGGTCGAAGCTCTCCGCCTTAAAGACCTAATTGGCCTCGAGCAGGAACAGTGCGCCGAGCGTATGGGGATCGCCCAGAGCACCTTTCAAAGGGTCTTGACCACTGCGAGAAACAAGGTCGCATCGGCCCTCATTGAGGGGAAGGCTCTCAGGGTTGAAGGCGGGAACTACCTGATCTCCCCCCTCTTTTTCACCTGCGGAAGGTGCGGTTCTCACTGGAGAAACGAAGACCGGTACCTGAGCGAGCCCGAATGCCCAGAATGCGGGAGTAAGGACGTCGCCAGTACCCGCGGCCAGCCAGACAAATTCCATGCATTAGGTCCCGGCGGTGGTCCCTTCGGAGGCCCCGGAAGGGGGCGCGGACGGCGCATGGGAGCAAGACACAGACATGGACACGGGAACGGTCCAGGAAACAGAACAATATAGGAGTGACATTCAGATGCCGGAAGCAGCAACTGCCAGCCCCGAAAGTCAGACAGCCGGAATCGAGAAACTGTCCCAGCCGGCCAACAGCAACATAAAGCGCGTGGTCGCCGTGATGAGCGGCAAGGGAGGTGTAGGGAAATCATCGGTAGCTTCCCTTCTGGCAACTGAGCTCGCCCGCCGTGACTTCTCGGTGGCCCTACTGGACGCAGACATCACAGGTCCGTCCATCCCCAAAATGCTTGGCGTAGCCGGTACCCCTGCCACGCTCGGGAACCAGCTCATCCCGGAAAGCAGCCGTTCGGGAATACGCGTCATGTCCTTGAACCTCCTCATGGAGAGGGAAGACGAACCCGTCATATGGCGCGGGCCCCTTATCGCCGCCGCTGTGAAACAGTTCTGGTCTGACGTTCTTTGGGGCGATGTGGACTACATGATCGTAGACCTGCCTCCCGGCACGGGTGATGTCCCTCTCACCGTTCTTCAATCCCTGCCGGTAGATTCGGTTGTAATCGTCTCCACGCCTCAAGACCTATCAGCCATGGTGGTCAAGAAAGCCGTAAACATGGTCAAGATGATGGATGTGCCCATTGCCGGTCTCGTTGAAAATATGGGATGGCTGGTCTGCCCGAAGTGCGGGGAGAGGCTGGAGCCGTTTGGACCCAGAAAGGCGGAGAAGATGGCAGCCCAAATGGAAATCGACTACTTGGGTTCTTTGCCTTTGGATCCTTTGGTCTCAGAACTCGGAGACCAAGGACGTATCGACGAGTACAAACCGGAGACACTGGCGACAATCGTCGACTTGTTGCTTGAGAAAGTGAAACCGACCTAGAGATCCCGGATGTGGGGCTAACTCGTCATCTTTTTGAGATCTGAAAGCATCGAAATCAGAAGGCTCGGAATTGGAAAACATCGGGATCGGAAAACATCGGGATTGGAAAGCATCGGAATTAGAAAGCCTGACGTTGACTTGGTTGATGAAAACCAGACTGCAGGCCTGGTCCACATGTCATCCTCCGGAAACCCGGCGGCAAGACAAGAACAAACAGCACGAGAACTGGAGAGGGGTGGAAAGCCATGAGGATAGCCGTTGCATGCGATAACGGGAAGGTTTCGGCACACTTCGGCCACTGCCAAGAATACAGACTGTATGACGTTGTGGATGGCAAGATCAGCGATTCGTCGTCGCTGGCTAACCCGGGACACCAGCCGGGTTTCCTGCCCGATTATCTTGCGTCCCACGGTGTGAACTGCATCATCGCCGGTGGCATGGGCCCGAGAGCCGTGGAGCTCTTTGAGCAGAACAACGTGAAGGTAGTGCTCGGAGCCGAAGGAGATACCGACGAAGTCGTCTCCAAATATCTAGAAGGCTCTCTCAATCTCGGGAAAAGCACCTGCGAACACGACTGAGTTGGCTGGCACAGACCATCTATAGCCAAGGGAGTCCGTCAATCCTCGTCAGACCGGACGATTCGGGACGACTATCGTCATGGACCGTCCGGTTTTGTCGGCCTATCTACTGTGGACCATCCGATTTGACCGGCCCATC
>DGDN01000118.1:37084-38113 GCA_002385465.1 Candidatus Fermentithermobacillaceae bacterium UBA3951 | reverse complement strand
TATCAACTCAGGACCATCCGGTTTTATCGATCAATCGCCCAGCAGACCATCCGATTTCAGCCATTATCGCTCCAACGCCACCGCGAGCGCTCCACCATCCCGCAGGCTAAAGACGTACTGCCAGCCTTCGTCGCCTCAGAATCACCCTCCAAAATCTCCATGTTTTCTTTCGTAGTTATTGACATATATTCATAACTAGATAAAATGGTTTTGGGTACTTACCCATTATTACCGAGACCAAACCGAGTGTGAGGTGTTTTCGATGAAGGTCGCTGTCTGTTCTCAAGGTGATTCGCTGGAATCGAAAATCGATCCAAGGTTCGGGCGCTCAAGTCACCTAATAGTCTTCGATACTGATACGGGTGATACTCAATCTTTCCCCAACCCATCGTCTTCGTCGGCTCACGGGGCTGCTGTCGCGACAGTCCAATTCCTGATGTCCCAAGGAGTAGAAGCAGTACTCGCTCGCAACATCGGACCGAACGCAGACTCATCTCTGTCGGCTGCCGGCATAGTTGTTTACTCACCCGAGGGAGACACGGTCAAGGACGCATTGGCGGCATACAAAGAGGGGCGACTCAGCAAACATTCTGGTGCAACGGTACGTTCACACCGCGGGCTGTCCTCGGGCCGTAGAGAGTAAAGGAAACTAGCTTGAGCCTAAATCGAGCGAAAGACGGCCGCTTGCGGCCGGAAAGGAAACCGAGAAGGAGGTGAATGTGTTGCCGCGATTTGACGGCACAGGACCTCAGGGTGCCGGTCCGGGAACCGGTAGAAAGATGGGCATCTGCCCCGCAGGCTTCTGGGGACGAAGCGGAGGCTTGTGGTACTTCATCGGAACTTCGGCCAGCGGCATCGCGCGCCGCTTTTTCGGTGGCCTCTCAGGCGCAAGGTACGGTGCAAGAAACGGTCGGCGCAACAGGTACTTGCAGTCACGCAAAGGGACCAGCAGGTTCGCCAGATGGTTCTAGCCAGGTGGTTCTAGCAGGACGGTTCTAGCGGGATGGTTCTAGTCAGACGGTTCTAGTC
>DGDN01000118.1:28259-36979 GCA_002385465.1 Candidatus Fermentithermobacillaceae bacterium UBA3951 | reverse complement strand
GGTGGTCTTAGAAGCCATCAACAGTCAGGCAACAAATCAACATCATCTAGAGGGAGGAAAGTGAAATGCCAAGAGGAGACGGACGCGGTCCCTGGGGCCAGGGACCTATGACAGGTAGAGGCATGGGGTTCTGCGCAGGTTACGGTGTCCCCGGATACGCGAACCCCGGATTTGCAAGGGGCATGGGTTACGGACGCGGTCTCGGATACGGAATGGGTGCAGGCAGACGGCGTGGCTACGCAAGAGGAATGGGCTTCGGAAGGGCATTTGGATACTGGACAGGTCCTTGGAGGGGCCCAGGGCGCGGAATGGGATTCGGTCGTGGTTACGCCTATCCCAACGCAATGGTCCCCCCGCCCTACGCTTACGGGGCAATGCTGTGGGGCTATGAGCCTCCGGCAGAGGCCCTCGAGTATGAGGAGAGATTCCTGAAAGACGAGCTGGAAGCCATAAAAGAAAGGCTCCGGGAGATCGAGGAGACCCGGAAGCAAAACGAGGACGCCGCCGACAAGAGCGAAGGCGAAGACAAGGAAGAGTAGCGAAGAACCCCGAGTGAGAGCCTTGGGGTTGTCCTCATACGACCACGAGAGTGAGACGAGGGCCGGGCGACGCGCTGTAGATGCCGCCGCTCGGCCTCGTCCACCGGGCATAAACGAGCCTGAGACCATAGGTGCCGGCTAGGCGGGCGCATTGAACGGGGGTATAGAGGTGCAGATATCCATAGCAAGTGGGAAAGGCGGTACGGGCAAGACCACTGTGGCAGTCAACCTAGCTGCCGTGGCGGCAAGACGTTCAACCGGCCCTGCCTCCGGCCCACGAGTCCAAGATGCCGCGGCAGACCGTAGGCCCGGCGATACTACCGGTGAAACAAAAATCCAGATCCTCGATTGCGACGTAGAGGAGCCCAATTGTCATATCTACCTCCGTCCGGAACTAACTCAGTCCGTGGACGTTGAGATACCGGTGCCCCAGGTAGACGAATCCCGGTGCACAAGGTGCGGATTGTGCGGTGAAGTCTGCGCCTTCCACGCCATTCTGCCCGGCAAGAGAGTGCTTGTATTTCCCGAGCTCTGCCACGGATGCGGGGCCTGCGCACACCTTTGCCCCGAAAAGTGTATTAGAGAGACTCCTAGGAAGGTCGGAGTGTTAGAAAGCGGTTCGGCGCGGTTTCCCGGCTCATACAGGGATATTGCTTTAGTCCACGGGATCCTAAACCCCGGCGAGGCATTGGCAGCTCCCTTGGCGAAACGCGTCCGAGGAGAGGCAGGTCCAGATGGACTCGTAATCATAGACTCGCCACCCGGTACTTCCTGTACAATGATGGCGTCTGTGAAGGCAAGCGACTTGTGCCTCTTGGTGACCGAACCCACACCCTTCGGACTAAACGACCTCCGGCTGGCTTACGACGCCGTGAAAAAGCTCGGAATACCTTCTGCCGTGATAGTGAACCGCGCCGGGATCGGAGACGGCCGGATCACTCGATTTTGTGAATCCAACGATATCCCGCTCCTCGCCGAGATTCCCTTGGACAGGGAGATGGCTCGCCTCTCTGCAGCAGGTTATGTAGCCGCAGAAGTGCTGCCGACTTACCGGTCTTTGTTCTCAGAGATCCTCGACAGCGTCGTCGATCTGGTCTTGGAGAAATCAAAGGGATCGGAGAGCTCGGTGAGGTCGGAGGAATCGGAGGGACCGGAGGGTTCGGAGGAACCGGAGGGATCGGAGAGATCGGTGAGACCGGAAGGTTCGGAGAGATCGCAGAGATCGGGAAGTCCGGAGAGGTCGGAGAGACCGGGAAGAAAAGAAACACAGACGCCGCGGAAGGAGGCCCTTGAGCAATGACCGAGCCTGCTGAAATCGTAGTATTGAGCGGCAAAGGAGGAACCGGCAAGACGTCGGTGGCGGCCGCGTTCGCCGACCTTTCGGCGGACGCCGTCTTCTGCGACGCCGATGTGGACGCGGCAAACCTTAGCCTGGTCCTCAGCCCGGAGGAGCTGGAGAGACACCCTTTCATCGCCTCAACGAAGGCCTTTGTCGACCCGTCCAAGTGTGTCGAGTGCGGTCTCTGCAAAGAACTGTGCCGCTTTGACGCCGCTCGTCCGGGGAAGATAGACGAGCTTTCCTGCGAGGGGTGCGGCCTCTGCTCCAGAGTATGTCCACCGGGCGCCATTGAGATGAAACCCGTTGTCTCAGGCCAGTGGTTCATATCCTCAACAGAGAAAGGGCCGCTCGTCCACGCCCGGCTGGAGCCGGGAGAAGGGAACTCGGGAAGGCTCGTGGCCCTCGTCAGACAAAAGGCTAGAGAAATTGCGAAAAACGAGGCTCGCCGCCTCATCATAACTGACGGCCCTCCGGGGATCGGGTGCCCGGTGATCGCCTCCCTTTCAAGCGCTAAGGCGGCGGTACTTGTCGCCGAACCGTCACTCACCGCCATTCACGACCTAAACAGGGTCCTGTCTGTGTGTGAGCAATTCGGCGTGCCCGCGTATTGCGTTATTAACAAATACGACATCCACGAAGACAACTCGAAACAGATCGAAGACCTATCCGGTGAGCGATTTAGAGTCATAGGTCGTATACCCTTTGACGAAGAAGTCCCGAGATCCATGGCCCTAGGAATCCCCGTTACCAGCAGGGGTGGACGGGCCGCAGAGAGCATCAAGGCGATCTGGGATGAGGTCTTAGGATCAGTGGCCGGCCTGCCCGACACAAGCTGATACCCTGCATCTCCGCGACAACGTGGCAGAGGTAATCGTTGAACCTCTGCCCGACACACATTGATTTGAACCCGCGCCTCGCTGCAATGTGGCTGAGGTGCCAGACCCTACCCCGCCCAAACAGATCGAACCCGCACTTGGCGTGGACGCCACTCGAGAGACTCGTGGTGGCTCCGGCGCTCTACACCTGCCTCGTTCGGCACTCTACGCCGGCCTCACTCGGCATGAGCCGCCGGCCCGGTGAAACACTATGCCAAACAGGGTGTTGGAGGGGTAACCATGACCAAGGCAAGATGTAATGACATGTTTGACCTTTCCGGACGCGTCGCGCTTGTTACCGGCGGGTCCAGGGGGATCGGCAAGGCCGCATGTATCGCCCTTGCTCAGTACGGAGCCGACGTGGTTGTAACCGGGATAAGCTCCGGAAATCAGGCGACAGTCGATGAGATCAACAGGATGGGAAGGAAGTCGATCTTCGTAAGGTGCGATGTCTCCAATCCTGAAGACTCGAAAAACGCCGTGGCCACGGCCGTAAAGGAATTTGGTAGGCTGGACATCCTCGTAAACAACGCAGGTACCGCGACTGTGGAACCCGCCGAAGATACACCGGTCGAAGAGTACGACCGCGTCATGGCCGTCAACCTGAGAGGCCTGTTTTTCATGTGCCAGGCGGCGGGCAAGGCAATGATTGAGGCCAAGCGCGGCGGGCGGATCATCAACATAGGCAGCATATTCGGAAGGGTCGGAAGCGAAATCGGCGCCAGCGTCTACCATGCCTCCAAGGGAGGCATCGTTGTCTTGACCAGGGCTCTGGCATGCGAGTGGGCGAAGTACGGCATCCTTGTGAACGCAATCGGCCCCGGGTTCATAAAGACCGAGATGACGAAGTCCATCGAAGAAGCTCCCGAGCTCTACAGGCTGCTCCGGGACCGCCACGCTCTCAAGAGATTCGGCACTCCCGAAGAGGTCGCGGGCGCGGTAGTCTACTTTGCCAGTGACGCATCCAGGTTTGTGACGGGCCAGAACCTGTACATAGACGGCGGGTTCACTGCCTGGTAGAAGTAGCCGGCTAATGGCCGCCCCTCCGGAGGAATACGGCTCCCCTACAGAGAAATTTCGCATGCCAAAATGAGTCGGGGAAGTTAACGATTACCGGAGGGAGGTTTGGTCATTGAGCGCAGGTCAAGCACAGTGCATCGTTCCGCAGGAAGTCCTCACAAAAGTGCTGAAGGCGGCAATGATGACAGGCGCCGACTTCGCAGAGGTGTTCGTAGAGGATACGTCCACCGAGACAATCACGATGGAAGACGGGCGGATCGAAAACGTAAACTCAGGCCGGGACAGGGGAGCCGGCGTAAGAGTCGTGAAGGGCGAGACATCGTCTTACTGCTTCACAGACAGTCTCGAGGAAAGAGACCTGATTGAAGCAGCCCGGACTGCCGCCGGGGCCATGTCGGGCGCGCGCGGAGAATACATCATCGACCTAACGCGAAGCGAAGTCCCGGTGATTAGCCCCGTTGCCAAGTACCCGTGGGAGACGACAAAAGCCGCGAAAGCCGAACTTCTACATAGGGCAGACCGGACGGCGAGGGCCTACGACCCGCTCATCCGCCAGGTGACTGCCGCCCTCCTCGAGATCGTGAGGAACACGACCGTGGCCAACTCCGAGGGCGTCTTGGCTGCGGATTCGGTGACTCGCTCGAGGTTCACGGTTAGTGCCCTGGCCGCCAAGAACGGTATCATGCAGACCGGGTCGGCCACGATAGGAAAAACCCGCGGCTTGGAGATCCTTGACATCAGGACCCCCGAAGACCTAGGAAAAGACGCCGCCCGGCAGGCCATTGTGAACGTACACGCGCTGCCTGCCCCCTCAGGGCCGATGACAGTAGTCATGACCAACGGCTGGGGTGGCGTCCTGTTCCACGAAGCGTGCGGCCACAGCCTTGAGGCCGACAGTATCCTCAGAGGATCGTCGGTTTTCGCAGGCAAGATCGGTCAGAGAGTGGCCCGCGAATGTGTGACGGCGGTGGATGACCCGACTATCCCCAACGAGTGGGGTAGCTTTGGGGTCGACGACGAAGGGAATCCCGGCAAGAGGACCGTCCTTATCGAAAACGGGATTCTGACAAGCTACATGTACGACCGGAAGAACGCCATCAAGGGGAAGCATGAGTTCACAGGAAACGGCAGGAGGCAATCGTACCGCTACATAGCCATCCCGAGGATGACCAACACCTTCATCGCTCCTCACAACAGCAAGGCGGAAGACATCATTGCCGACACTTCGGACGGCCTCTATGCCAAGGGGCTGAGGGGTGGCCAGGTCAACCCGGCGACGGGAGACTTCGTCTTCACAGTATCTGAGGCGTACCTTATCAAGAACGGGAAGCTGGGCGATGCGGTGAGGGGCGCCACCCTTATCGGGAACGGCCTCACGACTCTCGGAGAGATCGACGCCGTGGCGGGCGACCTGGACTTCGGTCCGGGCAACTGCGGCAAAGGCGGCCAGAGCGTTCCCGCGGCATGCGGCCAACCGGCCCTCAGGATACGCCGGATAACGGTTGGCGGCACCCAAAGACGTTCCGCCGAAAGGAGGGGCTAAACGTGGTCGATCTCAAGTCTTTACTTGCTTACGCTGCATCCCTAGGCGTAGGGGAGACCGAATTCTACCTGGAGGAAAGTAGCAGCTGGAGCTGCCGGGTCTACCAAGGGGAGGTCGAAAACCTCCAGGCGTCCCAGGGAAGAGGTCTGGGCGTCAGGGTCATCGTTGACAAGGCGCTCGGCATCGCATATACCAGCGACGTCTCGGAAGGGACCGCCCGGGAAGCCGTTAGGAGAGCGGCCGAAAACGCGAAGATCTCCGCTCCCGACGAATTGCGGTCCTTCTATGCCCCCGAAGGCGGATACCCGAGTGTAGAGACCTGGAGCCAGGATATCCAGGACACGCCGGCCGAGACCAAGATCCGCATGGCCCTGGACATGGAGGCCATGGCAAAGCAAAAGGATCCCCGGATTCGGAAGGTCCTCGGGACAGGTATAGCGACCAATTCCCGCTCGGTCACCGTGGTGAACTCAAAGGGAGTCAACGTTTCGTTCAAGTCTGGCGGCGCGCAGATCTCATGCCAGGTCCTTGCAGCGGATAATGAAGTGATGCAGACGGGCTTCGGCAACCAGTTCTCCCGGTCGTTCTCGGGCCTCGATCCGGAGAAAGTGGTCGATGAAGCCGTCCGGAATGCCCTCAATCTCTTGGGCGGGAAGCCGGTTGAGTCGCAAGACGCGTCCGTTATTTTCGCCCCGGAGGTATCGGCGATCATATGGCAGATGCTTGCCGCCACCCTAACGGGCGAATCCGTGCAGAAGAAACGGTCGATGTTTGCGGGGAAGCTCGGCCATAAGGTTGCTTCCGAACTTGTGTCGCTCATCGACGATCCCTTTGCCGTGGAAGGCCCGGGGGCTTCTCCATTCGACGCCGAAGGAGTACCCAGAAAGAGATTGGCCCTCATCGAGGACGGCGTCTTGAAAGCGTTCATGTACGACAGTTATTCGGCAGCCAAGGACGGAGTGAAATCCACCGGCCACGCACACAGGAGGGTTCAATCCGCGGTCTCGACCGCCCCCTGTAACCTGTACTTGAAACCGGGGACGGCCTCCCTGGAGGAAGTTGTAGCGTCCACAAAGAACGGATTCCTGGTTATGAACGTGTCCGGTATAGGTACCGGAGGTCTCAACCAGGTTTCGGGAGATCTTTCAGTAGGGGCGGCCGGAAGGTGGATCACCGGCGGACGGTTTGTCGGGCCGGTACGGGAAGTCACCATAGCCGGCAACCTGAAGGACATGCTGCTGGGGATCGACGCCGTAGCTTCTGACCTCAAGTGGATGAGCATGGGAACGCCGTCATTCAGGGTCGCCAAGATGGCGATAAGCGGGAAATAGCATGCGAAACGGACTAGGTGAACGGACTAAGTAAACGGGCTAGGCGCAGATACATGCAGGGAGGTTTGGAATATGCCAATCGTACAGATAGAGATGCTTGAAGGAAGGACAGTTGAACAGAAAAGGGCGATGGTCAAGGAAGTGACCGATGCCATCTGCAGGACGCTAAACGCTCCTCCGGAGGCGGTCCGCATAATCATCCGCGACATGTCCTTCGACAACTTCGCCACCGCAGGCGTGTTGAGGAGCGACCAGAAGAAGTAACGAGTCCGGAGACCGTATCGCTCTCCTTCGCTCGCGCATAAGATCCCCCGGCGGAACGCAGCCGGGGGTTTTCCTTTTCTTATAATGAGGTCCCCCGAAAACAGATACCCGCTCTGTTTCTCCTTCGGCGACACCGGGACTCACCCTGGGCCAGGCCCACCGGTGCGGTCGAAGCCGTCGAAACGCCGAACTTGCAGACACATCCCACAGGAGGTGCCGCAATGCGCCGCAGCGACTTGGCCGTTTTCGTACCCGATGAGATAGAGATAAACAGACTCCCCGCAGATGCCGTCACGGTCCCTGTGATAGTCGCCTCACGCCTGGCCGACGGAATGGTGACATCCTTGAGCGTGTCGGCATTTGAGAAGACATCCGAAACCAGGGCCGTTCTCCCTCTCGCGGCGCTCAGTCTTTCCCCGGAAGAAGTAAGAGCCGGGCTTGACGCAGGCGATGCCGAGACGGTAGCTCAAGTCTCCAAGCGAGTGGCCTACCGGCACGTCGCCCTGAACGTGGGTGGACTCCCCCTGGAAAACGGAAGCACATCTTTCGTCACCGTTACGGTCGACGCCGTCCTCTCCGGCCGCCGGACGCGAGAGATCGTCCGGTTACCGCTCCACGTTACAACTCTTCCGGAGGTGCCCGGATGGTACGGTGGAGACGGCCACGTCCACACGCAGTGGAGCCCCGACGTAATCCTCCTCCCTCTTGCCCAGCGCGCGCGCTGCGCTCGGGACAACGGGTTTGGCTATATCATCATCACCGATCACGAGGACGGCATCGGCGAGAGGTGGGGCGGGGCCCAGGGGTACTGCTCCCAGTGCCGGGCGGCCGAGGATGAGTACGGTATCCCCATCCTCCCGGGAGTGGAGATAGGGGCATCCGGAGGCGGCCACTGCCTGGCCTACTATATGGATGAAACCGAAGCGTCGGCGCCCTCTAACCGCATGTTCGAAGCAAAGGTGCTCCTTGACAAAATAGAAGAGCACAACCGGCCGCTGTCATACGGCATAGTGGCTCACCCGTTCGAACGAAGAGAGAGATGGCGGGACTGGTCCGTTCGAAACCTAGCCGGAATGGAGATAATCAACCGGTCCAGGAAGTCAAGGCCTGAAGCCGTGGCCAAGTGGTTTGAGTTCCTCCGTCGCGACCTTTCCAGGACACTGAGGACCGGCGAGTTCGTAGTGGGAGTCGCCAATTCCGACTGCCACAACCTCATGGAGCCGGGCGGAAGAGGGTTCACGTGGATCAAGCCGGTCTCACTGGGTACGGGCCACGACACTTCCTCTAAACGCGCTCCGCTCACTCGGGAGACCGTCTGGAAGACCCTGAGGGAAGGCCGCGCCGCTCTCTCGGGCTCCAAGGACTTGGGTTTTTTCACTCTAAACGGCGCCGGGATCGGGGAAATCGCCCACGCACACGCAGGTTCAACGCTTTCGTTCACCTTAGAGTGCCATCCGTCCGGAGGGAGAAGATGCAGGAAGATTACGATTTTTTCTGGCGATGGAGGTCAGACCGTGTTGAGACCCGGAAGACCCGGTACACCGGTCCGGCTTCAGGCGCGGTGCCCCCGAACGAGCACGTTCTACGTGGCGAGATTTGACTTCGCAAGTCCCGGCGGACGAAGGCCGTCCGAGGTGTGGACCAACCCGGTGTTCGTGCGGGTGACGGACGCATAATACCCGTATGCAGAGTGAAGTTGACTTAAGAAGGCCGTGTGCTGCTTCACACGGCCTCACATGATTGCTAAGTCTGGTTGATTCGGTTAGTCCAATCCTGCAGCTACTCCACCGGGAAGTCCGGCTTCAGGTA
>DGDN01000118.1:15323-28046 GCA_002385465.1 Candidatus Fermentithermobacillaceae bacterium UBA3951 | reverse complement strand
TGCGCTCCGGGCGCGTTGTCGTAGATCTTGTACTCGAAGTCCTTGCCTGCGGCTTTCAGCGCCTTGATGAGGTGCTCCACCTCAAGGACGTTCACGTCTTCGTCGTTGGTGGTGGTGTGGATAAGAAGCGGCGTCTGGAGCTTCTCGGCATGCCACGCAGGCGAGCGGCGCTTGTACTCCCACGGGTCTTCAACGGCCGACTTACCGATGTGGTAGGGCGCGGAGAAGAGGGCGTGGTAACGCTCTCCCTTATAGCCCATCCTGGCCACCAGGTCGGAGACGGGCACTCCGGCATAAGCGGCTTTGTAGGCCTCGGGGTACCTAAAGATGTTCATGAGGCTTATGAGGCCTCCGTGGCTCCAGCCGATGATCCCAACCCGGTCGGGGTCGACCAGGGGCTCGTTCTCGATCATGAAGTTCCTGCCCTCATAAACGTCCTCTACCTCGAGCCCGCCGTAGTCGATGAACTTGTAGAACTGCTCGCCGTATCCCGTGCTGCCTCGATAGTCGCTGGAGATGACTATGTACCCCTGGGTCACCATCTCCTTGATGATGTGGGCGGAACCTGTGCTGAAGTTGGAGTGCACCCCGCCATGGACAAACACCAAGAGCGGGTGCTTCTTGCTCCGGTCTATGTGCTTCGGCACGAAGGTATATGCGTGGATCTTGAGCGGGTTGCCCCTGTCCTGAGCCGACTGGGCAAACGTGTTGGCAGGAGGCGGACCGCAGTAGACTACCTTATCGACCACGGCTACATCCTGCATCACCTGGTACCACATGAGGTTGTCGATGGCTTTGTGAAGCGAGGCGAAAACGTGTCCGAGGCTCTGTTGTTGTCTCTTGAGCTCCTCTATCTGCTTTACCAGATCGTCCACGGGAAAACCCCCTTCTCAGGCCTTTCTCAAGGCTTTCTAAAATCTCAAATAGCTATCTGCCCTGGAGGCCCAAATATGCTTATCTTAGTTTCGCCCGGGCAGGAACCATTTCCTCCTGTACCCGAAACATCGAGCGATCCGGAGCCTTCGGACGGCTCTCGTTCATTTCCAGAGCGAGCCTCTATCCTACTCCACCCAGGCTATCGCTCCACGACCGTCGGGCCTAAACAGTTGGAGAACCCAACCCCCCGGAATAGCGGCCAGCTTGGGAGAGACCTCGCGGGCGAAGCCGTTACCGTCTCCTCTCACCAAAGCCATAATGGTGGGCCCCGACCCGCTCACAAACTCGGCTTCGGAACCTGCTGCCCTGGCAGCCGCGATCACATCTTTAGAATGCGCTATGAGCGGCAATCTATATGGCTGGTGGACGCGATCATCAACCGCCGTCCTAAGGGGCCCCAAGTCTCCGGAAGCCAGACAGGCGGTAAGGAGGGCAGCCCTGCCTATGTTGAAGACCGCGTCTTCCCGGCTGTATGCAGCAGGGAGCGCGGCTCTTGCTTGTTCGGTAGACAACCGGAAGTCGGGAACGAAGGCCGCCAGGGTGAGGTCTTTGGGAGGATCCAGCCGGCAATAAACCACACGGCGGCGGGGCTCACCGGAAGGCGGACCATCTCCGAGACCTTCCTCGGAAGGGCCTAGGCTACCTGCCGCACGGTCTCCCGATGCCGCACTCGCATCCACTCTCCACACGGCAACCGTAAGTCCCCCCAAAGCGGCAGGCACCACGTTGTCCGGATGACCTTCGATCTCCGTTGCGAGGTCAATCGCATCAGAAAGGCTCATCTCGCGGGCGCCAAAACGCGCCGCGGCTTCCCGCGCGGCCAAGACCCCGGCGACTATACACGCGGCGCTGCTTCCCAGTCCTCTTGCCACCGGGATGGTGGTCTTGAGCATCCTGTGCCTTACGGATTTCGGGATCACCCCGAGCCTCGAAAGCGTCGTTACGAAAGACCTGTAGATCAGGTTCTTGGACTCGGGCGCGGCTACGGAGTCCGCAGAACTCTCCGGAGTCAAAAGATGGCGGCTTTGCGAGGAACTCGAGGGCCAGAGGGACGGGCCTCTCCCGCTCTCAACAGCGCGATGGACCTCAACCTCGAACTCCACTTCGTTGTATAGGGCAAGGGCCATCCCGAGGCAGTCAAAACCGGGACCCATATTGGCAGTGGTAGCAGGGACTCTGACCTTCACCTTGAGGCTCATGCCGGGGAATGCCTCCTCTCGATAGGACGCACCTACAAAGCTCCTTAAGGTTCTCTAACCTGGCCTTCTTCAGGCTCCACTCGGGCCGCAAACCGCGGCATCCCACGTATTCCGGCTATTCTGCTCTGATCGCCTTCTCAATCTCGGGAAGCTCGCAAGGCACTCTCTTTACGTCGCCCCGGAGCTCCACGGCGGTATCGGGATCTTTGAGACCGTTTCCCGTAAGGACGCAGACGACCGTGCTTCCCTCCGGGACCTTTCCCTCCCCATAGGCCTTGAAAAGCCCGGCAATCGAGATACACGAGGCCGGCTCGGCAAACACTCCCTCGGTACTGGCGAGAAGCCCGTATGCCTTGAGGATCTCCCGGTCACTTATCTTGTCGATTGCGCCGCTTGACTCCTTGAGGGCAGAGACCGCGGGCTTCCAGCTTGCCGGGTTGCCGATCCGTATGGCCGTGGCGATTGTCTCAGGGTTAGGGAACACCCTGTTCTCAACGATTGGCGCCGCGCCCTCGGCCTGGAAGCCGAGGAGCCTCGGGAGCGAGGATATCCGCCCCGCCTCCCTGTACTCTTTGAAACCTTTCCAGTAGGCTGTGATGTTGCCTGCGTTGCCCACGGGGATCGAGAGGTAATCGGGGGCATGTCCCAGACAATCGCATATCTCAAAGGCAGCGGACTTCTGACCTTCTATGCGATACGGGTTTATCGAGTTGACGATGGTAAGCCCGTGCTTATCCGACACCTTCTTGACCATCTCCAGGGCGTCGTCGAAATTCCCCTGGATAGCGAGGATCTTGGCGCCGTACACGATCGCCTGCGCCAGCTTTCCCATGGCTATCTTTCCATCGGGGATGATGACCACGCAGTCGAGCCCCGCACGTGCAGCATATGCGGCCGCCGACGCCGACGTATTACCGGTTGAGGCGCAGATCACGGCCCGTGCCCCCGACTGAACTGCGGCCGTCACGGCCATGGTCATCCCCCGGTCCTTGAACGATCCGGTGGGGTTCAGGCCGTCGCATTTCAGGTACACCGTAATGCCCGGAAGGAGTTTCTCCAAGTTACCGGCCCTAACAAGAGGTGTCCCTCCCTCGAGGAGCGTGACTGCCCGGGCGGTGCGCTCAAGCGGCATATACCGGCGGTACTCTTCAATGACGCCTCTCCAAGCCATTTGGTCATTCCTCCGTCCATTTGGCGCCGCTTTACCCACCGGCGCCGCCCACATAGAGGTCCAATAGATCATTTCACTCCCATTTTGACATACATTTGCCCGTCAAGTAGTATTGGAAACAGGTTTTCGATCAATTGCCAACTCTAAACCTCAGGAGGCCGAATATGGTCTGGGAACTCACAGCCCTCGTAACGGGCGCAATCTCTATCATTGCGGCGCTTCTTCTTTACAAGTGGGTGATGTCTCAAGCCAACGAGAACAAGAGGATGGCTGAGTTCTCGGAGGCAATCCAGAGTGGCGCGGCCGCCTATCTTAAGAGGCTTTTCCAAGCCTTGGGCGGACTCTCGTTCATTGTGGCCATTGTCATCTTCGCTACGCTTGGCTGGGACGACGCTTTGGCCTACCTGCTCGGCGCAGTTTCTTCGGCTGCGGCGGCCTACACGGGTATGTATGTGGCAACCAGGGCGAATGCAAGAGTCGCCTGGGCGGCAAGGACGAGCTTGGCCAGGGCATTTCCCGTAGGTTTTTTCGCAGGGAGCGTCATGGGGCTTTCAGTCGTCGGGCTGGCCTTGGTCGGAATGACGGTCCTTTATATGATCTTCAAGGATTCCTCGGTGGTCCTGGGCTTCAGCTTCGGCGCCAGCTCATTGGCCCTGCTCGCCAAAGCAGGTGGAGGCATATACACCAAGACTGCTGACATCGGAGCCGACCTTGTAGGCAAAGTCGAGTTCAACCTCGATGAGGACGACCCCCGGAACCCCGCCGTCATCGCCGACAACGTAGGCGACAACGTGGGCGACATCGCCGGGGTAGGAGCCGACATATTTGACTCCTACGTAGCGAGCGTGGTCGCTGTAATGCTCTTGGGCGCGGCCCTCTACACCGAGCAGTACGTGGTGTTCCCGCTGCTCTTGGGTGGAATCGGAATCATATCTTCACTCATCGGGATGCTGTTTGTCCGGCCGGGAGAAAGCAACGATCCCAACAAGGCTCTCAACACCGGCACCATCGCCACCACCATCACATTTGCCATACTGGCTACAGGCATCACGTTTCTGATCGGGATACCCAATCCCTGGGGATTGATCGTACCGACCATCGCCGGGCTCCTCGCCGGCATCGTCATAGGTTTCACGTCAGATCACTACACCGACATTGACAACTACGCCGTCCAGAGCACAGCAGACAGCGCGGTGACCGGACCGGCCATCTTGATCCTGAGAGGTTTCTCCTACGGGCTTGTGAGCGCCGTGCCTTCGATCATCGGCATCGTCGTCGCCATGCTCGTCGCTTGGTTCGGAGCCGAACACTTTGGAATTCATGGCACATACGGTGTGTCGATCGCGGCGGTAGGAATGCTCTCCATCACAGGGATGATCGTCTCGGCCGATGCCTACGGGCCCATCGTCGACAACGCCAAGGGATGCGCGGAAGCAGGCGGCGAGTCGGAGGAAACGATCAGAGTCTGTGACCGCCTGGACGCCGCAGGAAACACCGCTAAGGCCATCACCAAGGGCTTCGCCATCGGCGCTGCGGCCCTTACCGTCCTGGCTCTGTTCGCGGCGTACTCCGAGACTGTCGGCATCAAGCAGATCGACCTCCGCACTCCGGGAGTTGTGGCAGGCGTGCTCCTGGGCTCGATCATGCCGCCGCTCTTCGCGGCCCTCACCATACTCTCGGTCGGCAAGAACGCCTTTGTCATGGTCGAAGAGATAAGGCGGCAGTTCAGGGAGATCCCCGGCCTTATCGAAGGCAAGGTCAAGCCGGATTCGGACCGCTGCGTTGACATAGCCACCAGGGGAGCGCTCAAGGAACTTCTGGTCCCGGGCATATTGAGTTTCGCCGCTCCGGTTGCGGTTGGAATTGTCCTCGGGCCTCACGCCCTGGGAGGATTCCTGGCAGGCTCCATCATCTCAGGCATCATCTTCGCCCTCTTTATGGCGAACTCGGGCGGGCTCTGGGACAACGCCAAAAAGTTCATTGAAGACGGCGCCCACGGCGGCAAAGGTTCCGAGGCACACAAAGCCGCGGTCGTCGGCGACACTGTGGGAGACCCGTTCAAGGACACCGCCGGGCCGTCTCTGAACACGCTCATCACGGTAATGTGCCTGAGCGCAAGCCTCTTCGGGCCCCTCATCGCCAAGATAACGCTCTTTGGGTTCTAAGAAGCGAGGTATCCAAAGGCACAAGGGCCGCTCAGGAGGTATAGAACCTTAAGGCAAAAAGGCACTATGGAACCTTAAGACGAAAAGGCACTAGAAAACCGAAGGCCCTGCTCCAAAAGGACGCAGGGCCTCTTATTTTTCGTGGGTATAATGGCCGGGTAGAACAGCCTCACGTTCGGCCGAGACACGAGGGTCAGTCCATCCTAAACCGCTCTCCGAAGACGTCCCTCAGGAACTCGACCTTTCCCGCGGTACTCATTCCTTTGTCGACGCTTCCCCGGTATTTCCCGCGAAGGCAGCGGATCTCGAAACTATAGTGGTCTTCGGGGCGCCCCGTATGTTCGTCGCGGCCGATGTACAAGACAAAGGACACGACTTCCCCATTACTTACGGCAAAGCTCCCCGGATAACGCGAGATCACCTGGTCCAGAGGGTCCTTGGCAACCGTGTCAGCGTACTCGGAAAAGGCGTGCATTGTCCCCGACAACCTGTCGAGATAGGTGGCCTGTTTGTAAGGGACCATAATTCTCTCGTAAAGCTTCTTGTCGATAGGGATAAAGGCCGTCCTATCCGTTCCAACCATGATTATGTAGGGGGCCTTGCCAAAGAGCCCTCTCCTCATGTGGACGGGAATGGCAACGTTCAAGACACGCACGTCCTTTCATCGGGGGTCACTCCTACTCATTCTCTCGATGAGCCTCATTTCCTGCCCGGCTACAATACGGGTTATATGCATAATAGAGGAAAACCCGACCGTAAGCACGGTCGAGCTCACCTTCCGAGATCAGAGTGCTCGCCTTATACGTTTCCCCCAACGGGCCTCAGCTTGGAGAGGCCGCCGGGCATGTACTCGCGAAGCACTTCGGGGACGGTCACGCCGCCGTCTTCTTCTTGGTAGTTCTCAAGTATGGCCACCAGCGTCCTGCCGATTGCGATGGCGGTCCCGTTCAGCGTGTGGACAAACTCGGGCCTACCGCCGCCTGCCGGCCTATACCTCGTATTGAGCCCTCGCGCCTGGAAGTCGGTGCAGTTGGAGCAAGACGTTATCTCTCTGTACTTGGATTCCGACGGGTGCCAGAACTCCACGTCGTACTTCTTATACGCTACGGGCCCAAGGTCTCCCGAGCACATCATCACGACTCTGTAAGGAATACCTAGGTCTCGGTAGAAGCGCTCTTCGATCGAGACCATGTACTCGTGGGTCTTGTCGGAGTTCTCCGGCTTGTCGAATACGAACATCTCCACCTTGTCAAAGTGGTGGGTCCTTATGAGGCCGCGGACGTCGCGCCCGCCGGAACCGACTTCTGTGCGGTAGCACGACGAGAAGCCGGCATATTTCAGGGGCAGGTCTTTTTCCTCCAGGATTTCTCCGGCATGCATCGCTCCCAGGGGGATCTCGGAAGTACCTACGAGGCCCAAATCTTCACCCTCGATCCGGTAGATCTGCTCTTTGAAAAACGGGTAATGGCGGGTGCCTTCGAGCATCTCGGTCTTCACTATGATGGGGGTCACAACCGGGATGAACCCCTCGGATGTGAGGATATCCATGGCATATCTAATGAGAGCAAACTCCAGGAAAACGGCATCGCCCTTAAGGAAATAGGACCGGGTGCCCCATACCTTGGCCGCTCTCGAAATGTCGATGAGCCCGAGGCTTTCGCCGATTGCAACGTGGTCTTTTGGCTTGAAAGGAAACTCGCGGGGCTTGCCCCACGTCCTCACGACCACATTGCCCGACTCGTCCTCGCCAAAGGGCACTTCGGGAGCCAGCATATTGGGCATCCAGATGACGAGATCGCGGAGGTCCTTCTCTACCCTAGCGAGGTCGCTCTCTACAGACGAGATCCGGTCGCGGATCCCCCGAGTGCGCTCTATAAGCTCGTTGCGCTTGGCCGCGTCCTTGATGCCTTTGATCTCCCCCGAAAGCCTGTTCCTCTCCTCACGCAGGACATTCACTGTCCGTACCAGATCTATGCGCTTCCGGTCCAGTTCCAGTATCCGGTCGAGAGGCGCTTCGGTCGAGCGTTTCTTCAGCATTTCTTCTACTGCAGCCCTGTTGGTTCTCAGAATCTCTATGTCGAACATACCAAGCCCCCCTGAAATGAAGGAGCAGGTCGTCTCAAGGACGAGACGCGCCTGCTCTCGTGGTGCCACCCTGTTTCGCCGCCCGTTAAGGCGACCTCTATGTCCTTTAACGGAGACTCCCGGTGAGGAATACTCGGAAAGAGCACGGCACAAGTAGTGTGCCACACACATCCCTTTGTTCCTCACGCCTCAGGGTGCTGTTCGGCCGCAAGCCCGGCACTGCCTTTCACCGCCCGGCAGCTCTCTGAGCCCGGTCCCTGCGTCTACTGTCCCGTCATCGGCTTTCGAAGAATATACCACGTTTTGGTCGCGAAGTGAAATCAAAATGGAGTCAAGACGCCGTCACGGCCTCGGGTAGGGGTTCATAGAATGGTGTGGTCCTTAGGCCTCGCGGAGGGCAAGACGCAGAACGCTCCTTGAGAGGGATAACATATGGTAAGCATCATCGTGTTTTCGTTCGACGGAAACGAGCAACTCACCCAATGCGTCAAGTCCCTAGAATCGGTGACCTTGGAAGCTCACGAGATCCTGGAAGCACCTCTCAAGAGCCCGCGGGGAAGGCCCCTCACCCTGCCGGAAGCGTTCAACCGGGCAGCCTCGTCCGCCCGAGGGGAGTACCTCATCTTTCTGACGGCAGATACGGTCCTCTGCCCCGGTTGGCTGGAAAGACTGATTGCCTGCGCCGAAGGTACAGGAGCCGGAGCCGTCGGTCCACTCTGCAACATGGCGACCGGCCTACAAAACGCGCCGGCCGTGACACCGGGCGCCGTCCTCGCCCCGGACCCTTCAAAGTGGCGCCCTTCGGTGAGGATAGCTATCGCTCCCATGTTGGTCAGGAGGGACACGTTCATTGAGGTCGGCGGCTTCGATGAGCGGTTCGGATCCGAAGGCTTTGCCGATGACGATTTCTGCCTCCGCCTTGCCCACTCGGGCAGAGAAGCGTACATCGCCGGTGACGTGTACATCCACAGACTGGGCCCTAGACATCCCCTTCAAGGTGAACCCGAACGCGTGCGCATCCTGGACGGAGAGGCAAGGCGGATGTGCACCAAATGGGGTCTGGACGACCCAATGGCCGCCCACCCGCGTAGAGACGTCCTCGGGCTCGTGGAAGTCGCCGGGAAGCGGATCCTCGACGTGCGGGCACGGACCGGGGCAACGCTCCTTGAGTGCGCCGCCCGCGGTGCCCGCTCGGCTTATGGAATAGAAGAAGACCCCCGGCTAAGAGCGGTTGCAGCAAGCTACTGCGGATCTCCGCCCGGTCGGGACGCAGGGCGTTCGGATGCCTCGCTTTCTTCATCGGAAACGCTCAACGGAACGGCTCTTGGCATTCTGAGGAGCCTCAAGGAAGCCTCGGCCCACCGTCCCTACGACCTCATCATCGCCATCTGGCATCTTGAGTGCCTTACTAATCCGGTCGGCTATCTCAAGCGGCTCCGGCACCTTCTCACGGAAGGCGGAGTGCTCCTTGCGTGCGTCCGAAACGCCTGGGCCCTTTCGCGGCTTCTACCGCTTCTCCTTACCGCGCCGCCTCCCACCTATCCCCGTCCCGCCTGGGGACCTTGCGCAGCACCCGACGACGTCCTCCTCTGGCTCGAGGAGGCTGGGTATGAGATCTCGGGGATAAAGACGGCCTACGCGCCGCCCTTAGGTAAAGAACCTTTCCTGGACGGATTTCTGAAGCTCGTCAAAAACCACGGTTTCATCGAAGACCCGAAACCGGAGCTGTACTCGGACGAGTGCTGGTTCACAGCCAAGGCGACAGGATAAGGCCGGAGCGCCCCCTAGTCCATCACCCTAGTCCATTACCCCTGGTCCATTACCCCCCCTGGCCCAGCAGGCTGCTGTACTCGGTCTGGAACTCAAGTCTCTGAGAGGGCTGGAGCTCCAAGAACTTCTCGAAGCTCTTGAGGCTCAGCCGTCCGACTGAGAACAGAGTCCGCGTGAACTCCTTGTCGTCAGGCATGTACCTGGCCTGTAGGTCCTCCAACCGCTTCATCCCGTAGTAATATGCAGTCATGTATCCGGGGTTTCGTTCCTGGTACAACACCTGGCCTCTGGCCGTCGCCCAGTCGAATCCAAGCTCGTCTACGTAAAGCTGCACGGCGTCCTCCACAGGCTTTCCGAAGTAGTGGAGATAGAGGTCGGCTTTGATCCTGACCGCAGTATGGTGCCTGCGGAGCCGGACAAAAGCAGGAAAAGCCGGTTCCGGGAAGATGCCTTCAAGAAGCTTCTCAGACCTGTGGGCTGCCCCTTCCGTGAGAGGTACCGACCTCGCCCCCAAGGCCACCGTTGCAGGCAGAGGATCCAGGACCGACCTCACGAACTGGACATGGTGGCCCGGATAGCACTCATGAATGGCCATCATCTTGAGCCAGCCATCTGTCACCGCGCGGAAGTTCGTATCATTCAGGAAGCATTCGCCCACAAGTGGTCGCCTCAGGCGGCAGCCTCCTGCGTAGCCTCCCCAAGGATAATCATCCCTGGTCTGCTCAGGCGTGGGCCTTACCAGGCATGTCTCTTCGGGAAGATCAACGTATCCCTGTCTTGAGGCTTCTTTGGCAATGGCCACGTACTCTTCCATCCGGCGGAACATTTCCTCTACGGTATCTGCCGGCCCTGCGACTCTGTGAAGCATCGCCGAAACGTCTCCCGGCGTACGGACGCCGTCATCCACCTTCGCGCCAAACTCCAGCATTTCATGCCTGGTTTTCTCGATCTCCGACTCATGCCATCTCAAAAGCTCGTTGAGGTCAACGCCCAGTTCGTCTCTTAGAACCTTTTCGTATGCTGCCCTCATTTCTTCCGGCGAACGGTGGGCCCCCGGTCCGGCGTCTCGGCTCGAGGAACCCGGTGAGCCCGGGAAGCGCCCCCTGCTTACCGCCGCTTCCCATCCTATGGCCTTGGCCGAAAGCCTCTTCAGCATATCCCTTAAGTCCTGCGCCTCACGCTCGGGTAGACCGGGGAAATACTGAGGGGCTTGGTCTGCAAGTCTGGAAGCTACCTTGCGCATAACGCCACAGGCCACGGCTACTTCGCGCCTCTTCACAGGGTCCACGGTCCCCAGGATGGACGTAATCCCTCCAAAGACCTCGTCGATTTGACGGAACCGCTTCTTAAACACGCGGAAACGTTCACCGGCAGAACGGGAGTCTTGCCTGAACAGGCGGTCAATGAAATAAGTCTGGGCTCTCATGAACCGCGCAGGATGCCTGTAGTTCGTGTCCACGCCTGAAATCCGCGCCGACAAGAACTCGAGAAAATGGTCCTTAAGCAGCGACTGGACAGGACTGGCCGGCTCAAGGGCTTCCGCTTCCTTAAGTAGCCCCTCCCACCGGGATTTCTCCCAATCTCTTTGGCCGAGTCCCGGGATAACGGCCTCTTCTTCGTACATGCGGCTTGATGTCAGTCTGCAGTAGAGATCGGCACATTTCGCGTCAAACTCACGAAACTCTTGCACTTGCCGGTCAGGGCTACCTTCCCGGGAAGACAGGGGCTCTACGGCCGGTGAGACCTCTAGATCCTCCCGAGCAGGCTGCCCGTGGTTCTCTTCGTCAGCAGACGAAACCGGCTCACCCGTCTCGCCAACTTGACCGGGCTCTCTATCCAGGCTGTCCTCCCCGGAAAGGTCCGGCCGTATCTCTTGTTGAGTGCTGGAATTGAACTCAACTGTCATGCTGAAAAACCCCGCTTTCAAAAAGTAAGGATCTCGGGCTGTCTTGGGAAGCCCAAACCAGGTACCTAGGAGGCTTGCTCCGGTCGATGTTCAAGGAAGCCCCGCTCTCCGTCTACGTCTCTCCCAGGGCGGTGTCGCGAGCGAAATGCAGCGCTTTTGTCCAAACATGGAGTATTAGCCTGGAATCGGGGTCGTCGGGATCCATTCCGGTGAGCTCCTTGACTTTGCGTATCCTATAGTCAAGCGTGTTGGGGTGTATGTTCAACCTCTCGGCAGCCATCTTGCGCCTGCCGTAGAGGTCCAGATATGTCTCTAGGGTATCAAAGAGCTGGGACTTGTGGAGCTCGTCGTAGGTTATCAGCTTGGAGACGGCGTCCCTCCCAAAGGTAGAGTGGTTCTTGCAGCCAGCCAGGCATGAGAGGAGGTCATACGGAGCCAGGGCACGGTAGTCGAAAAACCCCGACTGGAAGCGGAACCTTGCACCTAAGGAAATGGCCTCCGACGCCTCGGAGTAACTTCGCTTAAGGAGCGACAATTCCTCGCACGGGCCACCCAGCCCAACTGCCACGTCCCGGCCCATCCTGGAGTAACGGTCTGCGATTGCGCGGGCCACTTGGGCTGCGCCTTGGGTATCTGCGCCTGCCAATATGACGACCACGTCATCCCTGAAAATACCCCTCAAAGAGGCCGGCGCGGCTTCTCTTAACAGGGGATCGGTCTCCTTGAAAACCTGCTGGGAACGGTCCCCTCTCCTATCACGCACCAACATGACCTCAAAGGGCGGTTCTCCGTACCATCCGATCGCCTTGAGCGCGGACTGGAGTCCATCCATATCCCTCTGGCCACCGCGCACCAAGTCGGCAATGATATCTTCCCGCTGTTTCTGCCTTAGGTCTTGTGTAGCGCCACGCCTTTCTAGGGCCTGTATGAGCTGCTGCCGGGCCCGGAGAAGCGCTTCCTCCGCCTGGGCGGTTAAGGGGACTTGTCCGTTTATGACCCAGAGATATCCGAGGACGGTATTTCCGACTTTTATCGCAAGGGCAACCCTGGGAGAGAAACCAATCTCGGGAATGCCGTTTACAAAAGCTACGCCTGGGTTTCTTTCCACAGAAGCATAGACGCCTCGCTCTTTGAGCGCCTTCAGCGTCGCCTCGGACGCGCCCCTCCGGAGAAGGGTTTCTACTCTTACGGAATCAACCGGCTGGTCGTGGGCTGAATACGCCACTAAACGACCTCCGGCGTCTTCAAGGGTTATTGGTCGCCCGATAGTCCTGGCCAAGTCGTCGATTATCGCCTGAACCTCCACCGAATCCCCTCCTACGCCGAACAGGTCTTCCCTATTGGTTCTGACTTCGCTGCCCCGTAATGGGATTCCTCCACTTGAGGCCGGTAGAAGCGCAGTATCAAATAACAAATGCAGGTACGAACCTCCCATGCGCGGGGGGTCAGGCGCAGCAGGTATCCAACGAAAAGTGCCGCGCGAACCTCCAC
>DGDN01000118.1:13308-15136 GCA_002385465.1 Candidatus Fermentithermobacillaceae bacterium UBA3951 | reverse complement strand
TCAGGCGCAGCAGGTATCCAATGACAAGTGCCGGGCGCAAACCGTGACGGACGGCTGACCCATTACCGCCCCACTCGCCGGTTGGTACCCGGCCTTGTTGCTGTCTCGCTACTCACTGGTTACTATCTCGTTACTCAAGCGTTGCCGTCTGCTTACCAGCTCGTTACCCTCTGCACTAAACCACCGAGGGCTCTACGTTGTACTCTCCTCGCTCAAACCTTCCGGCATCAAGGTTTCTCACATCGAGGAAGGTCTCTCTTCCGAAGGCCATCTCGGCTATGATCCTCCCCACCGCCGGCGCCAACATGAAGCCGTGCCCGCTGAAGCCTACCGCCTGAAGGTATCCATCAACCCCCGGAACTCCTCCAAGGATCGGATGCGCATCCGGAGTCACGGTGTACAACCCGGACCACTGCCGCACCACCCTTACATCCTTGAGGGCGGGCAATAGCCTGGTGATTATCCTGGACATGTCCCTCAGGAACTCCCAGGAGTGACCTATGTCGTAGCCCTTGGGCTCGTGGGGGTCTCCGATCCCCATTATGAGAGAACCGTGGGGAGTCTGCTGGCAGTAGATGCCGATGGAGAACGACATGATCATCGGGTCGAGCAGCCACCCGACTGGCTCTGTGACGAGGATCTGGTGACGCTGGGTAAAGAGAGGTAGAGTCACGCCAACCATCTCTGCCACCGGCTTTGCCCAGGGTCCTGCGGCGTTTATCACGATGGGAGTCTCGATGACTCCTTTGCTCGTGACCGCTGCCTTCACCTTGCCCCCGGCAACTTCAATCCCCGCGACCTCGGTGAAGTAATTGATGTCTCCCCCCAACCTCTCGGCGGTGGTAAGGTACGCCCTGGTCACATGGAACGGGTTGGCGTGCCCGTCACGGGCGTTGAAGGTAGCCCCCAGCATACCATCAGTATTGAGCGCAGGGACTATCTCGCGGGCTTCTTCGGGAGTGCAGAGCCTCGAGCCTATGCCCAGAGAATTCTGGAGCCCGACGTTCTTCTGGAACTGAGCCCATTCCTTCTCGGTGTGGGCGAGCATCAAGTAACCCTTCTGTTTGAACTCGAGGTCATGCGGGTAGTTCAGTTCGTCTGCCAGCACTTCGAACATGTCGATAGACGCTTTGGCCAGGAGGCAGTTTCCTTCCGAACCCCACTGCTCGCGGACGCCGGCCCCGCAGCGGCCGGTGGAACCGTTACAGAAGGTCGCCTTTTCACATAGGACGACGTCCCTCATACCAAGCTTGAGGAGGTTGTATGCCACGGCGGCACCAATAACACCGCCTCCGATCACTACGGCATCGGCAGTACGTCTCATTCCTCATCCTCCTCTCCTATCTTGGCAAGGCTGCCCATTGCAACGGGTTTCATGGGAGGCCTGATGGTGGAAGGCATAACTTCTGCCACCGGCTTGCCAGTCTTCCGGGCCAGTTCCGAGGCTATGAGCTGGCGACAGGTCCGGCCTTGACAGGGACCCATCCCCGCGCGCGTGATGCGGCGGATCTCGTCCATGGTAGTCGCGCCTTCGGATATAGCACGCCGGATTTCTCCGAGAGTCACATCTTCACACCTGCAGACGATGATGTCGTCATCTGTCCTGGACATGGCCCTAGCCCTCCTTTCGCGGAACAAAGCCGCGGACAACCGTAGCCAACCTCTTGGGCGCGCTCACCCAGACAACCGGGGTTCCCGAAGGTTTCTTCCCTGCCACGACGCGCTGCACAGTGCCATCTGCGACAACGATGCCCGCCCTGTCGGTGAGCCGGACCGGCTGCCCCTTTTCGGGAAGAGGCACAAACTCGTAAGGCATGGCGATCAGGCA
>DGDN01000118.1:0-13077 GCA_002385465.1 Candidatus Fermentithermobacillaceae bacterium UBA3951 | reverse complement strand
TCGTTTATGTCCTCGAACTCCTGGATGGCCCCAAATCGGCAGCTGTGGTGGCACGGATCGCAAGGAATAGGCTGGAAGCACTCAATGGTCGCATAGGGGCCTCTGGCCCGCCTTTCCTCGGGCGGGGTCACTCCGGCGATATCCTGGGCCGAAGGTACTCCTGTCGTAACAAGCGTGCTCATGCTCCCACCGCCTCCTCTGACTTTGAACCGTTGTTCCCCTGCGCTTCGGAGTCTCGGGCTCCCGCCTTCGGGAGGTCCCCTGCTTCGGCCGGTTCACTCGCTGCTTGCTTCGCCGGCCGATTCGCCGGCTGATCCGCTGGCTGATTCGCCGGCTGATTCGCCGGTTCTGCTTCAGATACTGCAGCCGCTTCTTTCACCGACTGCAGCATCGCCCTCATTTTGGCTATGCCGCTCAGGATCTTGGCGCTCGCCGGCCCAGAACGGAGCCCTTCCAGTTCACCTGCTATCTCGTTCCTCAGCCTGGAGTAGTCGAGATCCGACACCTTGCCCAGGCTACGCGCCGCCGACAGTCCGGCCATCCTACCCGCGGCCATGGCCGTCGACGCTTCCTCGATACCCGCTACGTCGCCCGCGACAAAAACACCCTTCCGGGTGGTCTCCATGGTCTCGTCGTAGAGGGGCACGAACCCGCCCAGTTCGGGGATGTAGGCCATCTCCGCCCCGCACTGCCACAGGAGCTCGGCCAAGGGAGTAAGCCCGATGGCGAGGCAGACCACATCAACCTCGAGGTCTTTCTCCGTGCCTGGGATGCCGTTCCAGTTTTCGTCCAGTTCCCAGATGACGGCCCCCTCGACCTGTTCTTTGCCGTAGGCTTCCTTGATGGTGTGCCTGGTCATGATCGGGACTCCGAGCCTCCTGATCTTGGAGGCATGCACGGCGTAACCACCGATAGTAGGCATGGCTTCGACCACAGCCGCAACGCGGACACCAGCCTGGAGAAGCTGGTAGCTTACTATGAGCCCGATGTTCCCTGAACCTATCATCAAGACCGAGTCACCGGGCCTCACGCCGTGGACGTTCATGAGCGTCTGGACAGCGCCTGCTCCGTAAACCCCGGGAAGGTCATTGCCCGGGAAGAGGAGCATCCTCTCTGAGGCACCTGTCGCTACGATCAGCCTGTCGCCGAGAACGCGGTCGATCCCCCGGGGCGTCTCAACAAGCAGGGTTCCGTCGTCGTAGTAGCCGAGTGCTTCGGTCGAGTTTAGGAGGGTGATGTTCTCATTGTTGAGGACCTCTTCGGCAAGCTTTTTGGCTATGAGGACCCCCCGGGTACCCGCGGATTTCTTATGCCATCCGAAAAACTTGTGAGTCTGTTTGATGAGTTGACCCCCAAGCTCTTCCCCGCGGTCCACAAGGGTTGTCTTAACCCCGTGAGAAGCTGCCTCAAGCGCAGCACAGATGCCGGCAGGGCCGGCGCCAATGATTACCAGTTCCGTCGTCCTCACCGCCATCACTCCCTCGACCTGGGAGCGGGACCCGTGCCTTCCTGCCTTTGGACACGCATCCCTTCTCTCAGTTTCTCTGTGCACGCACGGACGTTGGGGACTCCGTTAACCACCACCAAGCAGGACGAACAGTTGCCAATGGCGCAGAAGAACCCGCGGGGCCTCTTAGACTTGTGGCTAGTATGCAGGACCTTAATCCCTGCGGCATGCAGAGCGGCCGCAATCGGCTCACCCTCGTAGCCCCTGAGTTCTTGACCTTCCCAGGTGAAGGTCACTTCCTTCCTTGCCGGGAAATCCAGAATGGGGTGGTCTTCGATCCTTGACTTGCATGACGATCTTTCTGTCTCCAAGGCACAACCTCCCTCGTGTGGAGTTGTCAAAACCAATGGGCTCCTGTCGCAAAATACTACGCAGGCGTCCTATGTACATTCTTGATGGTGGATGAATTCATTTGTGATGGGAGCACAATGGCTTGTTGAGTGAGGGTGTTGGAAATCGGATTGGCGACAACCGGACTCGGATAGGCGACAAAAGGTAGGTGTTCGAAGTCGGATCACCGTCAAAAAGTACATGATTGGATCCCGGTCACAGACGAGAGAGAACCTTCGGGCGTCTCACCGAAAACGTAGTCTAGGCGGAACCGGCAGCGGTAAGACCTATCTTGAATGCTCGGGCCTGAACCCATATAATGGTTGGCGTGACGCTTGGCGAGCCTCCTGCGGAGCGATTCGCCAAGAAGCCAGGAAACCAGGAGATCAAGAAACCAGAAAACAACGGGCAAGGAGGTGCCGGGATGCTCCTCTCCACCGTCTTTGAGCGCTAACACCCAAAATCCGGAGAGGCAGCCCGGGGCTCTATCAGCCCGGACAACAAACCCAGCGCTGACGGCGCAGATGCGGCCATACTCAACAAACACCATCCGATGCCCACATAGCAGCAACCAAAGTAGGAGCGCCTGCCGTCTGGTCCACTAGCAGGGACAAATGATCAAGAAGCCACTGCGCAAGGTGGAGCTGGCGACAAGAACAGCTCAGCTCGAGGAGGACCGCCTGCAAAGGCAGGAGCCCCGCGCCATGAGGATCTAGCCATAGCGACCCGATCGTCACGGCAAGTCTCTCCGGAGCAATCTGGAGGTGACTTTAGTTGTCCAACCTACAAACGAGCCAGGGCATCGTGACCAAGGATCTAACACGTGTGTTCCGCGTCCGGTCGACTTCGGGCGAAGGAGCGAAAGCGTCCAGGAAGGAACTGGTTGCCGTCGACCGCCTCAACCTGGACATCGAGCCGGGCGAGCTGTTCGGGCTGCTGGGCAGAAACGGCGCCGGAAAGACCACAACCATCCGCATGTTGAGCACCTTGATTGAGCCTACGTCGGGGCGCGCCTCGGTGGCGGGCTTTGATGTGGCTCGACAACCTACCGCGGTTCGCGCCAGCATCGGGTGTGTTTTGCCCGGCGAGCGAAACCACTATTGGAAACTGACCGCAAGGGAGAACTTGCGCTTCTTCGCCGCCATGTACGGTGTGGATCCCAGGCGCGAGAAAACCAGGATACCTGAGGTGCTCGAAATCGTCTCCCTGTCCGACAGGGCCGATGAGCGGGTTGAGAACTACTCCACGGGGATGCGGCAGCGATTGGCGCTGGCAAGGGCGCTCCTCCACAATCCGCCGGTCTTGTTTCTGGATGAACCGACCGGAGGTCTGGACGTCCACTCCGCGCGGTCCCTGAGGAGCCTTGTGAAGGAACTGGCGTCGCTAGGCCATACCGTCCTCCTCACGACGCACAACCTGCAAGAGGCCCAAGACCTGTGCTCCCGCGTCGCCATCATTCACAAAGGAAAGCTTGTGGCGGTCGACTCGCCGGACGGCCTGAGAAAGCGAAGCGGCGCCGCCGATATCGTGGAAATCCGATGCCGTTTGCCGGCCGCCGGAGCGCCGCATGAGAAGGCAGCAGCCGCAGTCTCCGACGACACCCGCCCCGAGAGATCTCCCGTCCCCCTAATCCGGGGGCTCTTGGTGGGTTGCGGGATCAGTGTCGAAGGCGCCGCCAACGGCGGAGATTGGACAGTGACATCCAAGGGGCCACGGGCAGCTTCCTACATCCCCCGGCTTACCGCCGCGCTCTTTGAGCACGGTTGGGAGATGGTGGAGTGCGCCGTCAAGCAACCGAACCTTGAGGACATCTTCGTGGAGATCACCGCGGACGAGGAGGCGACGGCAGATGGGTAAGCACGGCGGACTGTTCTTAGCCGCTCACCTCCGCATGGCTCTTGCGCTCGCCCGGAAGAAGCTCTTGCAGGAAGCCGCCTACGGTCTCCAGTTCGCTCACTGGTTTGTCACTCCGTTCCTCGGCATACTGCCCTACATCTACCAAGCGCGGTTTTTCTCGGGTCCCGGAACCCAAGGAGCGGAAGCGTTCAGCCGCTGGGCAGGTACGACCGAGTACATCGCCTTTATCGCCATCGGCGCGTGCCTTTGGGACTGGGTCACGAATCTCCTATGGGAAGTCGGGTTCTCCTTCAGGGACGAACAGGAAGAGGGCTCTTTTGAGCAACTCTGGCTGACGCCTGCCCCCCGTTGGCTTCTCGCCTTGGGCAACGCAGCCGCGAACTCGCTGATCAACCTGACCATGGCGCTTTCAGTCCTCTTGCTGGTCCACCTGTTTTTCGGACTGCCCCTGAGCGTGAACTGGCCACTCCTCGTCACGGTAGCCGCACTGTCCTGGATCTCCATGTATGGTCTTGGATTCGTCTACGCAGGGCTTGTCATGTTCCTCCGGGACGCGACGCATCTGGTGGACCTGGTCAATCGAGCCGTCATGATACTCGCCGGGGTGACGTTCCCGCTGTCGGTCCTTCCTGTCTGGTTGAGAGGGATGGCCAGGGTGACGCCCCTATCCTGGGTCTTGACCTCTCTCCGGTCTGTCATGATTAGCGGCAGCACGTGGGGCGATCTTAAGCTTGAGCTGACCGTCCTTTCTGTCATGGCGGTGGGCTTCCCCCTGTTTGGCTACTTCGTGTTCAGGATCTTCGAGACACTCACCAGGAAAAGGGGGGCTCTCAGTGGGTACTGACTTCCGTACTGACTCGGGCACTAACTCCGGAACTAACTCGGGTGCTCACTCGGGTCCTAACCTGGGCGATAACTCGGGTGCCAACTTGGGTGCTAACTCGGGTACTGCCTTGAGACGGCTTTGGGCAGAGCTCAGAATCGTAGGGGCCGTCGTCCGACAGAGGTGGATATCTTGGAAGAGCTACCCGGCGGCGTTCTATATGTGGCCAATATCGCCACTGGCCTCACTCGCCGTGGTGATGTTCATGGCCAAGGCGTTCTCAACCGTCGCCGCGGGGCCGGCCGTCTCCGTTTCGGCTACTGCTCAGACGATTGCATCCGGCGGGGCGGTCACGGATGCCGCTTCTGACTTCCGTTCATTCCTCCTCGTATCGACGGTCCTCTGGACCTACATTGAAGGCCAGCTCAGCCTGGGGTTCAGCATTGAATCCGAGATGAGGCGCGGGACAGCCGAAGCGGTCCTCATCACTCCGGCATCCCGGTGGGCATTCCTCACCGGTAATGCTCTTTACCAGTTCATCCGGTCCACCATGAATGCCGTCGCCACAATCACCTTTGGGATCGTGTTTTTCGGCGTCTCGGGCTTCCTCGGGCCCAACTGGCCACGCACCCTGGCCATCTTTGCCCTGGACCTTCTGGTCGTGTACGGTTACGGGCTTGTGCTCGCCGGAGCGCTTGTGGTTTTCAGGTCGGCGTTCTTCAGTTACGCGTGGGATTGCTTGCTGCCCCTCTTGGCGGGAAGCACATTCTCAGTATCGGTGCTCCCTCCTGTCTTGCGGAAGGTCAGTCTGGCCATCCCGCTTACCCACGGACTGGACCTCCTCAGGTGGTCAGTCTCAGGGTATCCGACCGTAGTCCCGCCGTCGACGGAGGCTTGGATACTGGGCATATCGGCCATCGTCCTCCCCGCTTTCGGCTATGCGGTGTTCGCGGTTCTTGAGCGGGTGGCGCGAGTACGGGGGACCCTTGGTCAGTTCTGACAGGCGGGTCAAGCGGTCCAATTGGTTCCAGCCGGGACACCCCGGCTCATTGGTCAGCCACAGGTGAATATACGGGCGAACCCTCAAAGATAACTAAAGAGAAGGGGGAACGCATGATGCCTGACCCGGATATTGGCCGGCATCCGGTACAAATGGGTTCAGATGATGGTGGCGGTCCAGATAACACGCAGGACGGACAAGGTAAAGGGAACCGGATCTCTCGGATAGACAACAGGGAAGGCAGAGACGGCAGGCACGCCACGGTTATCAGGAACGCCCACGATGCCAGTGTTGCCAGGGACACCGCGGATGCGCGAAGTACCACATCTGCCAAGGACGCCGGCGGTGCAGGGGATAGCAGGGATACCAGGGCATTCAGGGCGGCTCACATCGATACCGGAAACCAAGGGGTCCCGAGCACCGTGAGAGGAGCCAAGGGGCTCAGCCCGGACCTGGTGGATGACCAACTCAAGGAACAACTGAGAAACGTCCTTGATTCGGACCCAAACCTGGGGGCCTATGGATTGCGGGCCGATGTTGTGGAGCGGGAGGCTCAGATCCAGGGAATTGTCGACTCCCTCTCGGAAAAGCGGCGTGCGGAAGAGCTGGCACGCAGCATCCCCGGCATTGCGAAGGTAGACGCATCTATTGCCGTCAGCACGGACGGTCCCATAACGGACAAAGGAGTCGCATTCGAAGTCTCAGAGGAGCTTGAGTCTCACCCCGATGTAAGCACGGAAAACATCGGCGCCAAGGTTGATAGGGGTGTCGTCACTCTGGTCGGGAACACTGACGACCCTGCGGAAGTTGACGCAGCCAAGGAAGCGGCTTCAAAGGCCAGAGGAGTCACAGAAGTCCACAGTCGGGTGAAGGTCCTCAGCCAAGGAGTCGAGAAAGACGAGGGGAACAAGGAAGGCAAGAGGGCAAGAAAAGCAAAGAAAGCTCTCGGGAGAGAATCTTCCATAGTCAGGTCGGGACCGACCGGGAGAAGAATCCGCGGCACTGATAGCGGTCTCCGGCAAGGATGAGCTAAGTAAGAATGTCTCATGCCGGAACGGCCGGACTACGGGCGCCAAGCAACCGGGCGCATCAGATTCGCGCGGAAATGGAAAAGCCGGTTTGGGTTCCCCATTCCGGCTTCCATATCCGATATCCGTTCAACGCTCCCTAAACGCTAAGAGCGTTCCCAGCAGCGCCTTTGACACCGCTCGCGGCACCTTTTGATACCGATCCTAGTACGAGTCTTCGTAACAATCTTAGTACCAGTCTTGGCAACAGTCTTGGTACCAGTCATGGCATCGTTCTTGGTACTCTCGGTTCTCGGTACTCTCGGTATCGTTCAATGCCGATCCTGGTGCCTAGTACCTTCTCCTGTCACCTCTGGGGCCGCCGAACGGCCGCTGCTCTCTCTCGCGGGCCTCGTTCACAGTGAGGTTCCGTCCATACCAGCTCATGCCGTTCATCGAGTCGATGACCTTCTGGGCATCGGCTTCATCAACCTCGACAAAGCCAAATCCGCGCGACCTACCCGTCTCACGGTCGGTAACTACCCGCGCCGAAATGACCCGGCCGTACTGCGCGACTGCGTTAGTCAAATCGTCATCAGTCACGTCCCAGCTGAGGTTTCCGAAATACAGTCTCTTGGTCACTCTACCACTATCCTTTCTTTACCGGCCGGTTATCCTAGGTTCGTCCCCCGGTTCTCGTTTGCGGCCCAAATAACCAAGAGCGTTTCCCCTTAAACTCAGCCTTGTATGTATTATACCTCTTTCTGGCAAAGGATGCCCGCTTTTTCACGAATTTCCTTCCCTCTCCGAACATATTGCGTACCCACTCCTCTTGTGCCATACTCAATTCGTTCTGAAGAGAACGTTCTCTCCGGGACGTTATTTCGCACAATGTCAGACGGTGGAGCGGGGTGCCAGGCGTCCGAGTGCCTGGATCCGATGTGCAAGCAAGATGTACAAGGAAAAGGAGGGGAAGCCGTGAAGACGAGCCAGGCTGAGAGACATTGCAGCCTCCCGGGAACGGAGCGCGCCGAAAGGCTCCTCACTCTCTTGAAGGATGTGAACAAGGCCCTTCATGACCTGGCCCGGACGGCATGGCATGAACACGGGTTGGCAAGGCCCGCTGCCATCGTGATGCGAGAAGTCGATCACCATCCCGGCGTTACCGTAAGCGGGCTCTCGCGGATTACGGGCCTCGCCAAATCCAACGTTTCCAAGGCGGTTGAGACACTTGTAGAGATGGGGTTCGTCGAAAAGCGGTCCGACCCCTCGGACCAGCGTTTGAGCCGCCTCTTTGCCACCGACAAGGCGAAGGCCCATTTTCATAGGATGCTGAATGAGGTGCTTAAGAGCGTTTCGGCGGCCATCTCTGGATTGCCTGATGAGCAACTGGATTTGATTATTGAATCCCTCGAAGCCCTGAAGATGGCAGTCCAGGAAGGTCCGCAAGAGTGACTACGATGAACGCTGTGAGCCTTGGAGCCGTGTAAGGTTCAGTTCGCGTAAGACTTCGTTCGCGTAAGGCTTCAGTTCCCAAGAAAACTGTCGGTTTCTCGATCAAGGGGAGTTGGTGATCGGTGCGTCGACTGTTCAGTCATCTGGGTCCTTATTCGGCCCGTATAGCAGTATGCTTGTCTCTCGTTCTCCTTCAGTCTCTTTCAGAGCTGTCTCTGCCGACGCTCATGGCGAACATCGTCGACTTGGGGATTCCCGCAGGCGATACGCAGTACATTCTTCTAACCGGCTGCCGGATGCTCTTAGTCGCTTTCATTGGGATGACTTGCGCCATCGGAGCCGGGTACTTGTCTTCGAGGATCTCCACAGGCTTCGGCAAGGACATGCGCGACAGGGTCTTCTCACGGGTGGAGTCTTTCTCCCTACGTGAATTCGATAAGTTTGGCACCGCCTCCCTCATCACCAGAACCACCAACGACATAACCCAGGTCCAGATGGTCGTCCTGATGACTCTCAGGATGGTTGTGAGCGCCCCCATCATGGCGGTGGGCGGGGTCATAATGGCGGTGTCCATGGACCCCGACCTGTCCCTTACGCTTATATGGGCCCTCCCCTTCCTCGCCCTCTTTATGACCTGGGGAATACGCAGGGGGATGCCCCTCTTCAGGGCCATCCAGGCCAAAATCGACAGGCTCAACCTGGTCCTGCGCGAGAACCTAACCGGAATCCGGGTCGTGCGGGCCTTCAACCGTGAGGAGCACGAGGCGGAGCGGTTTGACGCGGCCAACAAGGACTTGGTCGAAACCCATCTCAGAGTGAGCCGGATCATGGCGTCAATGATGCCTCTCATCATGTTGACCATCAACTTCACGATGATCGGCCTCATATGGATAGGAAGCCACAGAGTCGAAGCCGGCAACCTCGAAGTGGGCGGGCTCATGGCCTTCGTCCAGTACGCAATGAGGATACTGTTCTCCCTGCTCAACATCTCATTCATGTTTGTCATGTTCCCGCGAGCAGCCGCGTCTGCCGACAGGGTCGTCGAGGTCTTGGACAGCGTGCCTGAGATAGTCGATCCGCCATGTGGGGCGGACGCTGCGCCGGCCGGATCCGACTACACCTCCGATAGGCCGACTGCTACCCCGGCTGAACCCAATCCATCCCGTGAACCAGAGTCTATACGCATTCCACCAGCAGAGGCGCCTATTGAACCATGCACTGCGTCCCTCGGGCCGGACACCACGTCTCTTGAACCGGGAGCTGCGCCTCTCGCATCATCCCCTCCACCGGGCAGAGCCGCAGATTTGCCCGAAGCATCTGAGATAGGCTCGCCGGAAGACCCCTCTCTCCCCGGTCGAGGGCGTGTCGAATTCAGGGATGTCACCTTCAGCTATCCGGGAGCCGAAGAACCGGCCTTGAGGAATATCACCTTCACAGCCGAGCCGGGCGAAGTCACGGCAATCATCGGAGGCACGGGCTCAGGAAAATCCACACTCATCAACCTGATCCCCCGCTTCTACGACGTAGACGAGGGAGCCGTTCTGGTGGACGGGACCGACATCCGCAAAATGAAGCAAGAGGACCTCCGGAGCCTTATCGGGCTGGTCCCTCAGAGGGCTGTGCTCTTCAGCGGGACAATCGCCGAAAACATCCGTTACGGCAAGGAAGACGCAACTCTTGACGAAATTGTCCACGCTTGCCGGATCGCCCAGGCGGCAGACTTCGTGACCGAGATGCCCGAAGGATTCGAGTCCGCGGTGGCGCAAGGAGGCACCAACTTCTCAGGAGGACAAAAGCAACGCCTCTCCATAGCCAGAGCCATTGTGAGGAAGCCTGCCATCTACATCTTCGACGACAGCTTCAGCGCCCTGGACTTCAGGACCGATGCCAGGCTGAGGACAGCTCTCAGAAAAGAAACCCAAGGCGCCACCGTCATCATTGTGGCCCAGCGAGTGAGCACCATCATGGACGCGGACCGCATCCTGGTCCTCGACGGGGGACGCATCGTGGGGAACGGGACTCACAGGGAGCTCCTCAAGACCAACCCCGTGTACAGGGAAATCGTCCTGTCCCAGATGTCGGAGGAGGAGATAGCATGAGCGCCACGCGTGGAGAAGAGTCTTCCCGAACTGTGGCTCACGCCGCCGGGCGAGAGGCGGAGACCACCGAAGCCCGTGCCGGCGCCGGCCCCGTAGGATCTGCCCAACCTAGTGGTGCTCAGGGAGCACTTGCCGGAGCCCATCGCGGGCCGGGGGGAACGGCGGAAGGGTCCGCCAAGACTCCACCAGGTCCCGGAGGACCGGCAGGGTCCCGGCGCAGTCCGAGAGGCCCCGGACACGGCCCGGCTTTCGCCCGGCCCGTGGAAAAGGCAAGAGATTTCCGGGGTACCTTGACGCGCCTAATAGCCTACCTCGGGCCACAGAAGTGGACGCTCGTGCTGGCCACGGTGTTCGCTATCCTCAGCACCGTGCTGAATGCCTTTACTCCGCGAGTGATGGGTCGGGCCACGACTGAGGTGTTCAACGGGATGATGCGCAAGATGTCGGGCGCCCCGAGCCCGGGAATCGACTTCGCGGCGGTTGGGCGCATCTTAGCGACACTGGCGGGTTTGTATGTCGTCAGCTCCCTGTTTGTGTTCGTCCAGCAAATCACGATGGCGAGAGTGGCCCAGAAAACAGTGTATGACATGCGGAAAAGGGTTCAGGCCAAGCTTGCCCGGCTACCCCTCAAGTACTTCGACTCGAGGACACACGGCGAGATCCTGAGTAGGGTCACCAACGACGTGGATACGGTGAGCTCAACACTTCAGGAGAGCCTGGCAAGGGCCATGTCCTCGCTGATCGCACTAATAAGCGTGCTGGCAATGATGATCACCATAAGTCCCGTCATGACCCTCATCACCCTGGCCACGATGCCCCTTTCGGTGGTGATAACGGCGCAGATAACCAGACGTTCGCAGCGTTACTTTGCCGGACAGCAGAGGGCGCTCGGACAGCTCAATGGACACGTCGAGGAGATGTACACGGGACATCGTATTGTAAAGGCTTTCGGACGTGAGCGGGCGTCCATCGATCAATTCAGGGAGATCAACGAAGAACTGACGAGTTACGGGTGGCGGGCCCAGTTCGTCTCGGGCATCATGATGCCCCTGATGGCGCTGGTCAACAACATCGGTTACGTCGGGGTGTGCGTTGTAGGAGGTCTCTTCGTCGCCAGGAGGGCGCTGGAGATTGGAGATGTCCAGGCGTTCATGACATACTCCCGCCAGTTCACACAGCCCATCGTGCAGGTCGCGAGTATCGCCAACATCATCCAGTCGACAGTGGCCGCTGCGGAACGAGTCTTTGAGGTGCTCGACGAAGAAGAGGAACGGCCTGATCCGGAAGATGTCGCCGTGTTGGAGGAGCCCCGGGGTGAGGTCAAGGTGGAGCACGTACGCTTCGGCTACTCGCCGGATACCGTTCTCATGTACGACATGAACATCGACGTAAAGGAAGGCCAGACCGTGGCCATCGTCGGTCCCACCGGCGCCGGGAAGACCACGCTGGTCAATTTGCTCATGCGGTTCTATGAGGTGGACGGCGGCAAGATCACCGTTGACGGAGTGGACATCCGCGATATGAAGCGAGGCCACCTAAGGACCCTGTTCGGGATGGTGCTTCAGGATGCCTGGCTGTTCAGCGGGACCATCCGTGAGAACATTGCATACGGAAAGCCCGGCGCTTCGGAGGAGGAGATCGTCCGGGCCGCTAGGACGGCGTTGGCCGACCGCTTCATCCGGACCCTGCCCGACGGCTACGATACGGTGCTGAAAGAAGACGCGTCCAACCTCTCGCAGGGGCAGATGCAGCTCCTCACCATCGCCCGCGCGGTGCTGGCCGACCCTGCCATTCTCATCCTGGACGAGGCGACCAGCAGTGTGGACACCCGCACCGAGGTGCAAATACAGAGGGCCATGAAGAACCTGATGCGAGGGCGGACCAGTTTCGTGATAGCCCACCGCCTCTCGACCATCCGCGATGCAGACCACATCCTGGTCATGGATGAGGGCGATATCGTGGAGCAGGGGACTCACCGGGAGCTCCTGGAGAAGAAAGGGTTCTACGCGGAGTTGTACAACAGCCAGTTTGTGGGGAACAGTGTGGCGGCGGGGTAGGTGGAGCTGGAATCGGGGCGGGTCGCGGACGGAAGGTACATTTCCTTGTGGGAACGCAGACCTTCGTGCTAAAATAAAGATCGCTTCGTGCCGGAGTGATGGAACTGGCAGTCATGCACGACTCAAAATCGTGTGCGGTAGCCCCGCGTGTGGGTTCGACTCCCACCTCCGGCACCAACTGTTTTTAGGGAAATTACCGACGGTGTTGTGTAATTCCCAATCCAGAGTGCCGGTTCAGCAGCTTTCATGGCCTGCGCGATCACACTGATCCTTCGCTATTTGCACCTTTGCATGGTCAGTCGCTGCACATATTCAACCGTGGTCTTCCCATACCCCATTGGCGCCGCTACGACGGTCATCGGGTAGTTAAGGATAGCCTCGAATTCCCGGTCAATACGCCCCCGCACTAGGGCTTTAGTTTCTATCACAGTGACTCCTTAGGGAAATTGAATCGAACCCTTGGTCGCTCCACCGCTCCGCGATTTGGATGTCTATTCTGTCACCGTACTACTCATACCTCCAGGCGAGGATGTCGTGCATGGAGGATCTCGCGCCGAGAGGATCTCGTGCCGGCGAAAACCTCGTTCCGGAGAGGATCGTGCGGGCCCCGTTCACTAAACGTTCACTTTTTTCCATCGCCCCGTCATGTACAGTAAGGAAGGCATTTGCGACCCCGGGCAGGAATACATCCTAGACGCGTCTGCGATTTCGCGGATACCCAGGTCATCTAGATGACCGAGATTGAGGGGCGAGACCATGAGAACATCGAAAACCATACTGATTGCTATCCTTATCGCTGCATTATCCCTAACTAGCGCCGGATGCTTCGGCCGACCGAAGGCCACCGATGGCTTCTCGCCCAGCAAGGGCATCCTCGATAGCGGCTTCTTTGAGGGCATCAAGGCGCTCGACTATGTGGATCTTTGCGAATATGCGGGAATA
>DGDN01000059.1 GCA_002385465.1 Candidatus Fermentithermobacillaceae bacterium UBA3951 | reverse complement strand
CCCACACCGGCCGCGAGTCGCACACAATGGGCATAAAGGGTTTCAAATCCGTAGTCGTGAGCGACAACTACCGTCCACCCGTACCCGTACTTATAACCTGAAAAGCTCACACGTCCGTCGGCAGTAGCCACTATGGGAGTCCACGACGAGGCTGCGATGTCAATCCCGTCATGGAACTCTCTCGTACGAGTGACAGGATGCGTCCTCCAACCGTATTCGGATGTCACGCTACCTCTTACGGGCCAAATACTCGGAGTCGCCCTCAGCTTGGCCACCAACAGGGTGGCCATCTCGTAGAGGGAGCGGGTTTCCTCCAATACTTCCTCGGTCTCACCCTGAAGCTTGTCCGCGACTTCTTTGAGAAGGTACAGGGTCCTGCCCATGTCGACGGGGGACAGTTCGCGAATGGTCGCACCCTGGGCCCTGCTCGTAGTCCTCAGGACACGGGGAGGAGCGCCCAACCCAAGGGCAGGCGAAAAGGCCTGGGGCACAACTCCCTCACGGTCAAGCAGCTCGCGGATCTCAGAACCGAGGCTTTCGGCCTGTCTAAGGCGATTATTGAGGTCTGAGAATTGCTCCTCGAGCTCGGTTATGAGCCTGCGCTGAGATTCAGCCACATCCCTCATATGGCGCAGTTCACGGAGCTCGTGGGCATTCAGACGGTAGCTCCTGACTAATAGAAGAAGGGCGATGATCGCGATACCTATACAGGCGAGCACGATCTTGGGCGTCTGCGCGCCGAAGCTCAAGGAGCGGCTTTCGCCGTGGGAAGAAACGAGGAACAGGGTGAAGCGTCGCTTTTGCGAACTCTTCCCCCGTTTTGCGCGTAGCCTGTTCCTCAGTATTACCCCGTCAAGCGTTCCGAACACAGCGCCTCCAATAACCCGCGCACTTAGCCACATTCATCCAGTCGAAAGTGGGTTCGACGCCGCCTTTGAAAATCCTGCTTGGCCCGTGTCCCTGCTTCTTGCCTAGGTCTTGTAGACCCTTGGGACTCTCTCGGTAAGGCCAGTCAGGATTTCGTGCGCTATTGTCTGGGCCGCTTCGGCCACCTCATCGACGGTTATGGTGCTTGCGCCCTGGGTACCTATGAGAGTGACCAGGTCTCCCACGGCAACGTCGTCGGAACCGACATCTATCATGGTCTGGTCCATACAGACCCGGCCGGCCAACCGGTAACGTTTTCCCCTGATCAGGACAGAGCCTTTGCCTGAAAGGAGCCGCGGATACCCATCGGCGTACCCTATGGGGATGGTGGCTATGGTGGTCGGTTCGGCCGTGGTATAGGTCCGGCCGTACCCTATGTCGGTCCCCGCCGGCACCCGCTTCACGTGCGACACGCGGGCGTGCAGGGACAAGACCGGTCTTATAGGCGCCCTTCCCTCGAGGGATTTGTCTGGGAAAGAGCCGTAGATCACGATGCCCGGCCTCACCAAGTCAAGGTGGGACTCGGGGAAGCCGATGATCCCGGCCGAGTTGGAAGTATGCCTGTATTTCGGCCTGAGGTTCCGCGCCTCTAGTGAACGGAGTGAATCCCGGAAAACCGAGAGCTGCCTCAAGGTGTATTCTCTGTCCACGTCCGCCACGGAGAAGTGGGTGAAGACACCTTCAAACTCTGCTCCTCCTTGTCCAAGGACATCCAGGGCCATCTCCAGCTCTTGCCCCGGCTGAAGCCCGACTCTACCCATGCCCGTCTCTATCTTGAGGTGGATCTTCGGCGTCAGCCCCGTCTTTCTTCCGGCAGAAACAGCGTCCCTCAAGCCTTGGACCGAGGCGACCGCAACAGACACCCCTGCTCTCACCAGCTCCTCGACTGCGTCCGCGGTAACGGGTCCGAGCACCAGAATGGTTTCCTCGATGCCGTCGGAACGAAGCCTAATCGCCTCTTCGGGGGTAGCCACGGCAAACCCGACTACCGAAGGAAGGTCGCGGACCGCTCTTGCGGCCATGGTCGCTCCGATGCCGTACCCATTGGCCTTTATGACCGGCATTACGCGCGTCTCTCTTGGTATGAGGTCGGCTATTGCCTGAACGTTGGCGCGGAATGCGGCCAGATCCACGTCGGCCCAGACAGGCCTCAGTAGGCGTGCGGGTGTCATAAGGTATCCTCCTCGTGCAACGCGCCCCGGTGCCGAGGCGCAAATACATGTGCTATGCTGCTATTTTGCCACTGTTTCACGTGAAACACTTGCAGGAGCCTGTCTATGACTTGCTCCCTTTCTCAATCAACTCAACTATGCGCTCCAGGTCTTCTTCCCCGAAAAAGGCTATGTTGATGGTCCCTCTTGCGCCTTGCACCCTGACCTGGACCGGCGTGCCGAGCGCTTGCGAGAGGATGTCCTCGGCGTCCCGGCGCCTTACGGGGACGGGCGGGTTGCTTCTTGCCTTCTTGCCCTTTGAGAGGCCTGCCACCAACTCTTCGGTCTTCCGGACCGACAGGCCCTTGGCGACCACACTATTCGCCGCTTTGATCTGCTCGGCCCGGCTTAAGCCTACGAGGGCCCTGCCGTGCCCCCCGGTGAGCTTGCCGTCGGCGATCAGCTGCTTGACTTCGGGCTCAAGCTTTAGGAGCCTTACCGTATTGGCTACCTCGGGGCGGCTCTTCCCCACTCTCGCCGCCACCTCTTCTTGGGTCAAACCAAATTCGTCGATTAGCCGTTGGAAAGCGTCGGCTTGCTCGAGGGGCCCCAGCTCTTCCCTCTGGAGGTTCTCGACAAGCGAGACTTCCATGGCCTTCCTGTCGTCCATGTCCCTAAGTACAACCGGCACTTTGTCAATCCCGGCTTTAAGAGCGGCGCGGAGGCGTCTTTCTCCTGCGACCAGCCTGTATGTACTCCCTACCCGCCTGACAATAAGCGGCTGGATCACCCCGTGTTCCTTCAGCGAGGCAGCCAGCTCGTCTATCTTCGCCTCGTCAAAGACTTGCCTGGGCTGCAACGGGTCGGGTTTGATCTCGGTAGGATCAAGCTCAACTATAGGAGTCTCCTGCGACCGGAGGTCGGCCGGTATCAACGCTTCTATGCCCCTACCCAATCCCTTCTTCGACACGCCTCACAACCTCCTCCGCGAGCTCTCTGTATACCTCGGCGCCTCTGGACCTGGAATCGTAGATGGTAATCGGCTTACCGTGAGAAGGCGCCTCGGACAGGCGTACATTTCGTGGGATAATCGTCCGGTAGACCTTATCTCTGAAGAATCTTTTCACATCCTCAGCAACCTGGAGCGAAAGGTTTGTCCGGGCGTCGAACATAGTGAGCAGCACGCCCTCCAGGTCCAAGGTTGAATTGAGACGGTTCCGGACCAGTTTGATTATGTTCAGTAATTGGGATAGCCCTTCCAATGCGTAGTACTCACACTGGATGGGTATGAGGACCGAGTCGGCAGCCGTCAGGGCGTTCACTGTGAGAAGGCCCAGTGAGGGCGGGCAGTCAATGAGGACATAGTCGTAGTTGTCCCTGATCTTGCCGATACACCTTCGCAACCTGGTCTCCCGAGCCATCATTGGTACGAGTTCTATCTCCGCCCCGGCCAAATTGAGCGACGAGGGAAGGAGCCAAAGCCCCCTAAACTCGGTTGCGCGCAGGGCCTTTACCGGGTCCACATCGTTCACCAGGCAATCATATATGGAGACATTCATCGCCCTCCGGTCGACTCCCAGTCCACTGGTGGCGTTACCTTGGGGATCTAGATCAACGAGGAGTACGGAGCGGCCTAAGTCTCCCAAACAAGCTCCTAGATTTACGGCGGTAGTGGTCTTCCCCACCCCGCCTTTCTGGTTAGCAACTGCGATGGCTCTTGACATTCCTAGCGGCAGGACTCTCCTTCCGGTTTGACCAAAACCCTGAACTCCCAACCGTTTTCGACATTTTCTTCTTCGTATGCCACACTCAGTCCTGCCTTGAGCATCTCCCTTACGACTCTCCTGAGCCCGTTCTGGTATATACGGATGTCCTTCACCACACCGAGACCGGACTTCTTCCGTCCCCTATTCCTTTTACCAGGCCCGGAAGCCAAAGAACACATGGTCTCCATTTCCTGGGCCGATGCGCGGGTCCTAAGGCCTCTCTTGAATATCTCAATTTGCTTCTCTGGATCGCCAACTTTGAGAAGGGCCCTCGCGTGCCTCTCGCCTATCTCTCCGGTGCGGATCGCAGACACGATTTCCTGAGGCAATCTGAGAAGCCTCATTTTATTGGCTATGGTGGACTGGACCCTGCCACAGCGCATGGCGATTTCCTGCTGGGTCATTCCATATTCCTTGTTGAGCGTCTGGATTATCTCCGCTTCTTCAATGGGGTTAACATCTCCCCTGCGAGGGCCTTCTGTGAGACGCATGAGGAGGGCCTCTCTGTCATCCAGCTCGGCAACCATTACCTTCACCGACTTGGAGCCTCTCTTAACCGCCACCAAGTACTCAAGGTCGCCTGCCACGATCTCCAGTCTGTCGCCTAAACGCCTGGCAAGGATCGGTTCGGAAGTCCCCCGCACCAAATTCTGCAGGAGCTTTCTGGATATCAGATCAGTACCGCCGGGCACCATCGAGCCCGGACGCAAAGCAATCTCATCAACCGTGACTTCAGAAGGCTGGAACTTGTCCAACGTGAGCGCCTGAGACATACTCCCACCCCCATCGGAGAAGGTTCTCTTTTCAGGTAAACTTTTCCTGCGTGCTACAGGAGGGGTTTTGCTCTCATGCTGGAGAGAGACCGTGGATAACCTCGGGCAAATCCACCCGTACGTATGTAGACGGCCAAGGAGCGCCGTCCCCTGCCACCTGGAAGGACGTACTTGTAGAGACAGGCGAGGCGGATACCCAATTCCGGTATCTCCGTCTTGCCCTCCACCTTTGATTCGTATTCCGGCCCCAGCCAGAGGGCTACTTTGCCTTGAGGAGCACAATAGGGCGCCGACAGTTCCAGGGACACTCCGGGGCGTGCCATGGCCCTCGTGGTCACCAAGTGGTATTTGCCCGCGTGTTCCGGATTTTTCGCCGACTTTTCCGCCCTTTCGGGCACTACGGCAACGCCCGGTATACCGGCTTCCTCCAGGTACTTACGAAGAAAGCGGCACGCTCCCAACCTGGAATCGAGCAGCACCAGGCTCAAGCCGGACATAAGGGCCTTCACTGCCAACCCCGGCCACCCGTTTCCGCTGCCCAGGTCGATGGCCCTGAGCCCCTCTCCCTGAGATGAAACTCCTGCTAAGGCCTTTTCCACGGCAAATGAGTCTGCAATGAGCTTTACGGCAATATCTCCGACATCACCAAAGCCTACAACGCGGCGGCCGGCCCAGCCTTCGTAGAAGCGGAGCCACCCTTCCACCAGCTCGAGAGCTTCTCTTCCTGCGGAAATCCCCATCTCCACGAGCGCCGATGAGACGGCGTCTACGCCCGAGCTCACGAAAGAGCCGGTCTCATTCTCCATCTCCCTCTGATCCTCCCTTGGCGCCCCAATTCTTCATGTAAGCGAGCAGGATGAGCGCATCTTGCGGGGAAACACCCGTCTCAAGGGCCCTCCCTATGGTCGGCGGAGCATACTTCTCGAGCTTGTCTCTCGCCTCCCTCGAGAGGCCGGGCACTTGAGACGCGCTGAGCCCGGGCGGGATCCTCTTCCCCGCGTACCGGCGCAGCCGGAGCGCCTCTCTCTCCTGCCGCTCGATAAAACCGCTGTACTTGGCCTCAAGCTCGATCTCGGCCCTCACCTCTTCGGGTAGATCCGCAAGTTCGGGCAGCAGCTCGAAGAAGTCCGCAAGGCTCGTATTAGGTGTCCTAAGGCGGTCCCGCACCTCGCTTCCGCCCACTTTCACCCGGAGAAGCTCCCGGCCCTTCTCAAGCATGGCTTTCTTCTCTTCAAACACCCGCCACCTCTTATCGGATACAAGGCCTATCCTTCTCCCTATGGGCGTTAGTCTCTGGTCCGCGTTTTGTTGCCTGAGGAGCAGCCTGTACTCGCACCTTGACGTCAGCATGCGGTACGGCTCGTCAATGACGTTGCCCACGATGTCGTCGATTAGGACTCCTATGTAGGCCTGGCTCCGCTCCAGCACCACGGGAGTCCTTCCTTCGAGCGAAAGGACCGCGTTTATCCCGGCCATTAGTCCCTGGGCGGCCGCTTCCTCATATCCCGACGTTCCGTTTATCTGGCCGGCCGAGAATAGGCCATCGACGCCCACCACCTCTAGGGAGGGCTTTATCTGGTTCGGGAGGATGCGGTCATATTCGATGGCGTACCCTGGTTTCACTATCCTCGCTTCTCTTAGCCCCGGCAGGCTGTGCACCATCTCGAGCTGGACGTCTACCGGCAGGCTCGTGGACAGTCCGAGTATGTACACTTCTTCCGAGTCTTTGGCCTCCATCTCAAGGAAGATCTGGTGCCGCTCCCTTTCCGGGAACCTGTACACCTTGTCCTCGATAGATGGGCAGTACCTGGGACCGGTACCCTCGATGGTGCCGTCGAACAAGGGGGACCGGTGGAGATTGTCGCAGATTATCTTGTGCGTGAGCTCGTTGGTGTAGGTCGAGTAACAGACGTCGTTATTGTAAACACGCGGTTCGGAGAGGAACGAAAAAGCCAGTGGCGTAAGAGCGCCGGTCTCCCGTTTCAGCTCATCCCAACGTATCGAATCGGCGGCTATCCGCGGCGATGTTCCGGTCTTGAAGCGCCCCATAGATATCCCGAGCCTCCGGAGGGACTCAGAAAGCCCCTTGGCCGCAGGCTCTCCAAGCGGGCCCGACTCTCTCACAACATCTCCAATGATGATGCGGCTCTCGAGGTACACCCCCGGGCACAGGACGACCCTTAAGGCTCCCACGTATTCGCCGCTATCCAGCACAACCCCACATACGGCTCCGGATTTAACCCGGAGACCGGTGACCATGCCCTGCCGAATCGTAACGCCTGCCTCACGAAGGGCCACTCTCATATGACCGGCATAAAGCTTCTTATCAACCTGCGCCCTGAGAGACTGGACCGCAGGCCCCTTCGATGCGTTCAGCACGCGGAGTTCTATGGTGGACGAATCCACTGCAAGGGCCATCTCGCCGCCCAAGGCATCAATTTCGCTCACTATCTGGGCTTTTCCGGGGCCTCCTATCGCGGGATTGCAGGGCATCCCGGCGATGTTCGGAGGGTTCAAGGTCACAATGGCGACCGAATGGCCGAGCCTCGCCCCGGAGAGCGCCGCCTCCACTGCGGCGTGACCGCTGCCCACAACCAATATGTCGTATTCCTTGGCCCTTTCAGTCATTTCCCAATACAGAACCTCGAAAAGACCTGTTCAAGTGTTTCTTCGGTGACATTCTTCCCCGTGAGTTCCGCCAGCGCCTTAAGGGCTTCTTCCAGACACATGACCACAACATCCTCGGTCCAACCTTCGGCGTGTCTGGAAAGCGCTTCGCCCAGCGACGAAGAAGCCCGTCTCAGGCAGTCAACCTGACGGGCCGAACCGGGCGCTAAGAGATCAAGGTCGCCGCCGCGGCTGAACCAACCGGTCACCCTTTTCCTAATCTCTTCCAAACCCGCCCCGGTCTTAGCCGAGGCCATCACATAAGACCCTCCGGCTGCTTCCGAGAGCTCGCCCTCCGTCAATCTCCGGGGGGTGGCGTCGATCTTTGAAGCGACCAGCAGTACCCTTCTCCCCTGCTTAAGCCACTTCTTAATCCATTCTTTGTCGCCGCCCGTAAGGCCTACTGTGCTGTCCACCACGTATACGATAACTTCCGATTCGGACGCAGCCCGCTCGGCCCTTTCCACGCCGATCGTCTCCACTATATCTGAAGTCTCGCGCAACCCCGCTGTATCCAGCAAGAGAACCGGGAGCCCGTTCCACTCGGTCCTCTCCCTCAGGATATCTCTCGTCGTGCCGGGGACTTCAGTGACAATCGCCCGGTCGGCAGCAAGCAGCGCGTTGAAGAGAGATGATTTTCCGGCGTTGGGGGGCCCTACGAGGCAGACCTCTATCCCGGAAGTGAGGGCCAACCCGAGCGGCGCCCTATCGAGCAGCCCGGCTACTTCCTTGTGGACGGCGGCCATCTCTTCGATCGCCCGGCACGACCCGTGGTCCACATCCTCGGGAAAGTCAATGCCTGCCTGAAAAGCCGCCAGGGCCGAATAGAGGGTTCCTTCCCATCTCCGCACCTTGTCTCCCAGCTCTCCCCTGAGCCTTCTCCCGGCCTGAGACAAGGCGTATTCGGTGGGAGCCTCCACCACATCCAACACCGCTTCGGCTTCTTCAAGGGTTATCCTCTCGTTAAGGAACGCCCTCCGCGTGAATTCCCCGGGCTCCGCATGCCGGGCTCCCCCCTCCAGCAAGGCGGCGAGGACCTTCTGGCTCACAAGACTTCCACCGTGGCACTGGACTTCGACTAGGTCTTCTCCTGTGTATGACCGGGGAGCTTTCATGATGAAGACCAGCGCCTCATCGATCTGAGCGCCGTCTTTGTCCGCGACCGAAGCAAGCCTCACGGTCCAAGGCTTTAGCGATGAAAGGGCGGCACCCGACTTAAGTTTCACCGCCTTCCCGGCCACCGAAACGGCGTCCGGGCCGCTCACGCGCACGATCGATATGCCCCCTGTTCCCGGTGGTGTCGCTATGGCAGCTATGGTGTCCTCTCTCATTCGTAAGCCCTCCGCCCAACAATAAAAGCCCCGTTGCCGGGGCTCATATTCTTCTCAGGCCTCTTCAGTATTCCGTCCTCTCAGGCCCCGGTCGATCCTTTAGAGAGATTACGACGCGCCTGAACGGTTCCTCTCCCTCGCTGTGGGTGGTGACCTTCTTGCTGTCTTGGAGCGCCAGGTGTATTATGCGGCGATCTCTGGCCTCCAAAGGCTCGGTGATGACTCTCTGGCCGGTACGTATCGCGCGCCTGGCGAGGCTCCTGGCCATCTCCTCGAGATCGCGTTCGCGCCTCTTCCTGTAACCTGAGACATCCACGACAACCCTCAAGGCCCCTCCACTGCCTTTTGAAGAAGCCAAATTCGTGAGGAACTCAAGCGCCCGCAGGGTATCTCCCCTGCGACCTATGAGGAGCCCCATATCCCTGCCGACTATATCCAGGTGCAGGGTATCTCCCCTCGGCCTTACCTCAATGGCCGCTTCGGTGTTCATCAGTTCAAGGACACCTGCTATGAAAGCTTTAGCCAGTTCAGCACGGCTTTCTTTGACCGTAACCCTGACTCTGGCTTCCTTGTTCCCTAATATTCCCAAAAACCCCCTGGAAGGCTCTGACAACACCTCGATCCGGCAATCGCTCCTCGGAACTCCCAATTCGTTGAGGGCTGAGAGGACTGCCTCGTCTACCGTCCGCCCGGTCTTTTCAACGCTTCTCACTAGGTCTCAATCCTTCCGGCCCGATCTGAGGCTGCGGTACCACGAACTTCTCGACAAGGCCCAACAAGTTGGCGGTGATTATATACAGCGACACGGCTGCCGCGAATTTCCAACCCAAGTAAAACATGAGGCCCACCATGAAAATGGTCATGACGTTTTGAGCCTGGCCTTGCTGGCCCGCAGCTCCCATGGTGGGGGAGAACTTGGTGCTCAAGTAGGTCGTCAACGCCGCTACGATGGCCATAACCCACCCTCCGGGCTGGCCGAGAGTGAGGCCGGCGAACGCCGCTCCCTTGAGAGCTTCATTGGCGCCCAAGGCTTGGATCATAGCCATTAGGAGGGGCATCTGTATCGCGAGCACTATACAGCTGCTGGCCGGGTTCACCTTGTGCCTCCGGTAGAGATCCATTATTTCCAGTTGAAGCCTTTCCGGATCGTCCTTGTACTTCTTTCTTATCTTCTCTTCCTCAGGCTTTAGTATATTAATCGCCTGAAGCGACCTGGCTTGGATTATTGTCACGGGCAAGAGGACCAACCGGAAGGCAACGGTAAGTCCTATGACGGCCAGCCCGTAATTCCCGGTAAGCCCTGCGAGCCTGTCGATGATACCGCTCAGAAATCCCACTACGTACTGCATTAATTGACCCCCTCGGCCTCTCTAAGTCGTTCTCGTGCGGGAGGAACCGGGTCGTAACCACCGGCTGAAAAAGGATTGCACCTCAGAATCCGTAAGGAGGCCATGAGTATCCCCCGGATCGGGCCGTGGATGAGAATAGCCTGCCTTGCGTATTCAGAACAGGTCGGGTAGTACCTGCAAGAAGGTCTGTGGAGTGGTGAGATATACACCTGGTACAGCCGTATCAATGAGGCCAGGGCTTTCCTCACCATCTCAAGGATTCATCCTCTTTACCAGGTCTCTCACAGCGCCCTCGATCTCCTTATATGTCGCATCTAAAGCCTTCTTCCGCGCAATAAACGCAAACTGGCCTCCGCCTGTGGCGGACGGCCCCATGAGCCGGAATGCCTCTTTGACTCGACGGCGGATCTTGTTCCTCACGGTCGCCTTGCCCAATCGAGCCGATACGCTTACACCCATCTTCACAGCATCGTCCGGCAAGAAGTACAGCACTAGATACCTGTTCGCTACGGAACGCCCTTCCTTAAATACTCTACGATAATGGGGAGCAGGTATCCTTCCTCTCGACACAGGATAGCCTCACTTTGTCTACGCCGACAGACGTTTCCTGCCCTTCGCCCTCCGCCGGGCAATAACCTTCCGCCCACCGGCAGTTTTCATCCTGCTCAAAAACCCGTGAGTGCGGGCTCTCTTGCGCCTCTTGGGCTGGTATGTGCGTTTCATGGAAGACATCCTCCTAGAATTCCTGCGGCCTCTCCAATGGTACGAGAGATTATATCCTGCGAAAAGTTCGAGTGTCAATTAAGCCAAGAGTCGCCTGAGGCCTGAACTTCCCTGCTAACACGCGAAAAGTGCCGCGTTTTCGCCTACCGAACGTACACCCGTTTCAATTGCCCCTCCGTTTCACCCCTGATATAGTTGTCAAGCAAGAGGGCTTCGTGGCCAAACCTGCATGTGGCTGCGAAATCCCCAGGACTTTATCCACACCTGTTGATATCTTTGTGTATAACCTGTGGGTTTAATATGCGAAAGCGAAGTACCTTAGGATTCGCCGTCTAGCTGACGAAGCGCCCAAGCATCCAGTGGGTATCGGGAACAAGAGGCGTCTATACATAACTGAATAACGCCCTCTTTCGGGTCCTCGGCAGAGGAATTCCTTCAATCAAAGCGGAATCACGCATCACTAGACAAGAATGAAACGGTGGTATAGGCTATGTCGCGCAATCTGGAACAAGCCTGGGCAGACACTCTTACCCGTGCTGCGGCCAGGCTGTCTACTCCCAGCTTCAGCTGGCTGAAGGACACCCGACCGGCAACTCTCAAGGCCAACACCCTGACGGTGACGGTACCTTCGGAGTTCGCAAGGAACTGGATCGAATCTCACTACAAAGAAGAACTCACAAGAGCATGGAAAGAGACCTGGGGCTCGTCGTGTGACCTCAAGTTCACCGTCGTGGCGCAGGAAAAGGTGGTGGCGAGCGCGCTCTTCCCGGCCGAGGCGACTCTTCCCCGGGAGAGGAAGCGCAGGAGTTCGGAAGACATTTCACAGTACTTAAGAGGTCTCAATCCGCGATATGTCTTTGAGAATTTCATCGTGGGAGCCTCCAATAGGTTTGCCCACGCTGCCGCCCTGGCGGTATCGGAAGCCCCTTCCAAGGTCTACAACCCTCTTTTCATATACGGAGGAGTGGGGCTGGGCAAGACCCACCTCATGCAGGCAATCGCCCATTACGTCCTGGACCATCACCCCGGGCTCAAGGTTTGCTACGTCTCGTCTGAGACTTTCACCAACGAACTGATCCTGGCCATCCAGGAAGGCACGACCGCCGAGTTCAGGAACCGCTACAGGGGAGTAGACGTGCTCCTTATCGACGACATACAGTTCGTTGCGGGCAAGGACGCTACCCAGGAAGAGTTCTTCCATACATTTGACGCTCTCCATCAGGCCACAAAGCAGATAATCATTTCCTCGGACAGGCCCCCGAAGGAAATATCCACTCTGGAAGAAAGGTTAAGGACCAGGTTCGAATGGGGACTCATCTGCGACATCCAGCCTCCGGACATCGAGACGAGGATGGCCATCCTTCGAAAGAAGGCCGAGATCGAAGGCAGGGAAGTCCCCATAGAAGTCTGCCAGTACATAGCCGAGCGGATCCCCTCGAATATCAGGGAATTGGAAGGGGCCCTCATCCGCGTCTTGGCGTTTACAGGTCTCCAGAAAAAACCGGTGACGCTCGAGGTCGCCAAAGAGGTGCTTCACGACCTTCTTCCCAGCAGAAAACCCGTCCCCATCACCATCGACATGATCAAGAAAGTGGTCGCGGAGCACTACTCCCTTGACCTCAGCGACTTTTCGGCCAAGAGGCGCACCCGCAATGTGGCCTTTCCGAGGCAAGTTGCCATGTATTTGTGCCGGCAGCTCACAGACGCCTCTTTGCCGAGGATAGGTGAGCAGTTCGGCGGGCGCGACCATACCACCGTCCTACACGCGTGCGACAAGGTCGACGCCGAACGAAAGGCAAACCCGGCTCTCGACGATACACTGAACATGCTTATAGCCAAGATCAAAGAAGGCTAGGGAGCTTTCAACCTTCTTGTGGAAAAGCTTGTGGACGGACACTTATCTTCTTGTTGACAACTTGTGAACAGGTAGACGTGAAGATCTCTCCGGAGGTCTTTGTCCACACCCGTCCACAAACCATCCACAACTCAGTCAGGATGGAGGGAATTGCCTTTACCTGCACGAATAGGAGTTATCAACAATTCAACAGCGCCTTCTGCTACTGCTGTTTGAGATATATACACATGTAGAAATAGATATGGAAAGGGGAACCTTTCATGAACGTAACCATCTCCAAAGACCGTCTCCAATGGCTCGTTCAGACTGCGTCCAGACCGATTCCTTCAAGGACCACTTTCTCATCGATCAGAGGGTGCCTCTTGGAGTGCACGTCCGACAGTCTCGTCCTTTCGGGGACAAACTTAGACTGGGGAGTAAGGGTTTCATCGGAGGCAGACGTACGTTCTTCCGGTTCCCTGGTTGTATCAGCCAAGATTCTGGAAGATGTAGTGAGGACGATTTCCACTCCGGAAGTGACTCTTTCGCTGGATGAATCCGCTTGGGCACTGACGGTTAAAGCCGGGACTTCAGAGATGGTCCTTAACGCCATACCGGCCATCTGGGGAAATCGTCGGCCGGTATGGCGTTAAGGACCAT
>DGDN01000003.1:9694-10119 GCA_002385465.1 Candidatus Fermentithermobacillaceae bacterium UBA3951 | reverse complement strand
TTCCTGGTGGACCATGCCTATGCCCGCCGCGAGGGCTTCGCCGGGTGTACCGAAGCGTACGGTTTTTCCTTCGAGCCTAACTTCACCCTCGTATCCTCCGGTCGCGTGGATCACGGGCATACCGAACAGGATGTTCATTAGAGTGCTCTTGCCTGCTCCGTTCTCGCCGACCAATCCGTGGATTTCCCCGGCTCTTACCTTGAGGTCAACTCCTTTAAGAACGTAGTTGCCGTAATATTCCTTGGAGACCCCTCTCATTTCCAAGACGTATTCCTGAGCCATGGGCAGTCCCTCCGCAATAAGAGGGGAGCTCCTAGGCCGCTCGGGCGTAAGGCGAAACACGCTCTGGAGTGTCACGAGACTGCCCGTAGGCGTTCTTTCAGAGCATGCTTCGCTGCCCAAGTTGGCGCCAGAGGGCTCCCCTT
>DGDN01000003.1:0-9501 GCA_002385465.1 Candidatus Fermentithermobacillaceae bacterium UBA3951 | reverse complement strand
AGTTGGCGCCAGAGGGCTCCCCTTTCGCATCAGACTCTACTTACCGAATATCACCGAATCCATGACCGCAAGCCAGAAGTTGCCCTCTTCGCTGTACTTGTTAAGCTGCATCGACACCCCGGCTTCGGCCTCCAGAGCTGCTTTGATGGCGGCTTCATCGTTCAGCTGGATCTTGCCTTCCACTGCCTGCATGGCCAGCTCGACACCGGCGCGGAGGAAGACCATGTTGATGGGCACCGGCCAGGACGCGAACCTCCCGGCGCCGCCTTCCTCGACGATCTTCGCCTCAATGGCCTCGAGGATCTTCGGCATATCGCCCGCTATGCCCTCAACATCCAACCCCAGGGCGTTCGGGTACCCGTGAGTCGGGCTCGGGCAGCACTGCTCGGCAAAGATGGCGCCTTCCTGGAGGGCTGCCTTGATGAGTGGCTCCTGCATGCCGCAGTTTGTGCTGAACACGCAGATATCCTTGCCGTACTGGGCGACCTGCCTCGGCACGTCTTCGAGGATGAACCTCTGCGCTCCGGGGATGCCGTCGGGTCCCATCGGGTCGGGCGCGGTTACGAAGACGAACTCAATGCCGAGTTCCTTGCACTTCTCCTCCATCATGGCCCTACGCTGGGCGAGTAGCTCCATGGACATGTGCCTCGGGAAGGAGTAGTGCAGGAAGTGAGTTGCGCCCATTTCCTTGGCCAGCTGCACTATGGTGTTTCCGCGCTCGAGGTTGTTGGTCTCGAACATGAGATCGGCCTTGCCCTCCATCATCTTCACGTCCTCGTGCGGGACGACGACCACGATCGGAAGGTCAGGCCTGGACTCGCGGATCTTGTCAATGGCGGCCGAGGTACCGGGTACGGCCTGGCAGACGACGATGGCCTTTACATCCGGATCGGCTGCCAGGCCGGTCAGCTGGCTGATGGTGGTCTCCTGCTCCTGCATGAAGTTGTCAGGGTATGTCACGTGGACGATCCTGTCGCCGTATCTAGCTTTCATCTGTTCGGCGGCTCTGTATTCGTCCTCACCCTGGGAAACCGTGCCGGTCATGATGCCGACCTTGAAGGTCGGGGCCGTCGACGGTGCCGGACCACTGGGCTCCTGCGGAGCGGCCGGTTTCGCGCATCCTGCGAGCATTACCGAAATCAGGATCACGCAAAGAGCCAAACGCGAGAAAACTCTCATTGCTCTTACTTGACGCCTCCTCCTCAAAGTAGTTCTTGCGTATAATGTAGATTCGTTGGATTAGAAAGAAATTCCTTTTAAGGCTAAAAAACATAATGATAGCAGTTATTGCTGTATAAGGCTCCCTTTGGCACCAGACGTGTGTGATAAGATAACGTAGTATTGAAGGGTTTCGCGAAAAGATCACTGAGGGGAGACCGGATGATGTCGCGCGGATACAAGAGCTTGAAACCGGGCCGGGGACCGTCGTTCATGGGCGGCGTCGGTTCCGTTATATCCATCATCTTCGGCATTATCTGGACTGCGATGGCCGTGCAGATAAGCGCGGGCGCGCCGGGCGGGATCGGCTCCATTTTCCCCCTTTTCGGGATCCTGTTCATTGTGGCGGGCATCGTCAACGCCATCTACCACTTCAGGAACGCAACTTCGCCGGAGAGGTACTCGATGATGGATATCACCTATTCGGAGTCGGAGCCGGACCCGCTGAACGAAAAATACGGGAGACGTTCGCTCTCAGACGGGGATGCGTCAAGCGAAAGCGAGTCAGCGAGCGACTTGGTGAGGGCCGGAGCAGGCGGCGAGAGAACCCCTGAGCGCCCGAAAGGAAACAGGTTCTGCCCTTACTGCGGTCAAGCGGTGGCAGAAGACTACAGGTTCTGCCCGTCTTGCGGAAGGGATCTTCCCGACTAGATTGGACGCCTAGATCGCTACTTGTTTCGTTCTCTCAAGGCATTTCAGTACAAAGGCGTCGATCTCGCCCGGGCCTTTCCAGTCTTCTCTGAAGGCCCGGAGTATCGCCGGGACATAGACGAACCCGTCCCCGGACTCGTCCATTGCCAAATTGTCACCTTCATCCGGGTTATCGCGGTGGGCCATCCATATGGTGGCCGCTCTGACCAGGGTCTCTTCGAAAACCCTCAGCCACGATTCGGGCCCGTCGTCCCAGGCGTACTGCATCCTGATCATGGCTTCTGCCACTGGCTTCTTGAGGAGCTCGGTGTGAGGTCCGGCGATGGCTGCTTTTTGTCGGGCGATGGCCATCTCGAACACGCTATGGAGGAGCTCGTGGGCTATCGACTGCGGTCTCGCTTTCGCCAACACCGCGTAGAGCCTTACGTCTTTCCTCACGAAGTCGGCGATTTGAACAGCCTGAAGCGGGTTGGGGACCACGGTGAAGTCCGGGATATCCTCCGGCGCGATGCCGAGTTCTGACTCTAGCCAGACGACGGCCTCCTGAGCCGCTGAGCGGAATGGCTCCAGCTCTTCCGGCGTCATCCACCCGGAGAAGCGGCGCCATAGGGCTTCGAGAGCCGGGGATTCCTCAATAAGACTGTGGAACCGGGGGTACTGTACGACCCACTCGACCGTGTCTGCCGCCTTGTTATCAGGTTCGGTCGGAAAACGGTAGATAGATACCCGGACTTCCGTTTCATCGTCGTATTCTGCCGGTTTTCCGGGCTCCTTTATCGCCAGGTGAAAGGCCGCCTTGAGGAGCATGGCTGCTCGCGGCCAGTAGGGGTTTACGCCACGGCCTTCGAGACGCGCGTGTCTGAAGTAGTCCAGCGCATCCTCCGGCCACTCTTGGTCACGGATGTCTTGGATAAGCGTCTTGAGCATCCCTTCCGGTGGGGCGTACTTCTCAGCCAGGTCATATCCCGACGCCGTAAGCCCTGTATAAAGGATGAAGACGGGCTTACTCAGGCTTACGTCAAATGACATTCCTCACGGCACCTCCTCCGGCAAGCTCCTGACATGAGTATACACCTCACTGGTACGTGTCTCACTTGATTTTCCCAAACTGGAAGGTATGCTCAGGCGTTTCAGAGTAATTGAAATGGACGAGACCCAGACGGAGTACGTACTTAGGAGGTCGCGAGATGAAGCGGGTTGCCCTTGTGAACGGGAAGATATTTACGGGTGTTGACGGTCAAGGAGAGGCCCAAGCCCTCTTGTACGAAGACGGGAAGATCTGCGAGGTCGGAAGCGATTCCAGGATACTGGAGATGATCGGCGGGCGCGAGTCCCAATCTGCTTTGGTGGTCGATCTGGGCGGGCGCACCGCCATCCCCGGATTTGTCGATTCCCACAACCATGTCTTGTCTGCCGCGACGCTCCTTGAGGGCGTGAACTGTTTTGGTCTCAGGACGCTAGACGAACTGAAAGCGGCAGTGGCCGCCAAAGCCGCGAAGGCTGCCCCGGGCGAGTGGATTCTGGGGGCGGGCTGGATTGAGTCCCAGTTCGCCGAGCGGCGCTTACCAACCAGATGGGACCTGGACGAAGCGGCTCCGGATAACCCCGTGTGCCTTACGAGGCTCTTTGGCATGGTAGTGGCGAACTCCAAAGCTCTGGAGCTTGCCGGCATCGGCCACGGTTTCATCCCAGAAATGGGCAGGGTGGATCTAGCTCCGTCAGGTGAACCCACCGGCATACTGCGGGAAGGAGCGTCAGGCTATATCCGCAGGGCTATGAGCGCCGGCCGGGGCGCCGGTCTCTCTCGTGCAGGTGGCCCAGGTAGAAAAGCGTCAGGTGGGGAAGAAACGGAACGGAGGATCGTCCTGGCTCTCAATGAGCTTCTGAAGTACGGTACCACGTCCGTGCTGGATCCAGGCGTCACGGGCGACACCATGCGCGCCTATACGAAGCTTTGGGCAACAAAATCGCTCCCTCTCAGGGTGAGCGCGATGCCCGGATGGCATGGGATTTCCTCCATCTCCAGTCCCGACTATGTTAGCCCGGCAGTGGAGGCCGGACTCCAGCCCGGAGTCGGTGACGAGTGGTTCAGGGTAGGCAACCTCAAGATGGCCATAGACGGGGGGCTTGGCTCCAAGACCGCCATGATGCACGCGCCATTCAGGGACAGTTCCCGGTCTACCGTGCCTGCCAGGCTGGATATGAACAGGCTCGGCGCTTACATCTCCGACGCCCACGCTTTGGGCTGGGGCGTAGGCATACACTGCTGCGGAGACCTGGCGCAAGATATCGCTCTCTCCCACATGGTCGACGCGCTTTCCAAGAAGAAGGCCTTGCCTCACCAGAGGCACCATATCGTCCACGGCTACTATCCGACCGAATACGCCCTGGATGTCATGGCCGAGTATGACATTGGCGTCTCGCTCCAGCCGGGATTTATATATGTAGAAGGCGACATCTACCCGGACAACATCGACGAAAGCCTCTTGGCCGGCTTCAAACCTGCCAGGACCTATCTGTCCAGGGGGATCAAGGTCGCCATGAATACCGACGTTGCCTCGGGGCCGTACGACCCGTTCGTGACCCTCTACGGCGCGGTGGCGAGGAAGACCATGGCCGGGCTGGATTTCGGTAATTCCGAAGCCCTGACCGTGAGAGAGGCATTGCGCTGCTTTAGCGCAGGTGGTGCCTACCTCGCCTACAGGGATAAGGAGTGCGGCGTCCTGGCCCCGGGTTACCTGGCAGACATCGCCATCCTCGACAGGGACATCCTTGACGCCGATCCGGAGGAACTCCTCAAGGTGAAGGTGGTCGCAACGGTCCTTGGAGGCGAGTTCGTGCACCTAACTGAGGACGGACCAGAGGTCCCGGCGGAACTCAGGAGGAACGGCTAGGCGGGAGGCTCCTACCGGTACTTGAACAGGATCTTTGCGTGCAGCAGTCTGAGGAACCTCTTCAGCTGGTGGCTTGTCTCCTGTCCCGCGAAGAAGAACAAGGAGAAGGCCTCCCACAGGAACACCCAGCCCCCGATCGATAGCCCCTCGGTGAGGATCGTCGTAAGGAGGTTGGCGGGCACGATGGGCCTTGACATATAACGCACCGTCAGAAACGCGAATGCAGCGACCGCGTAGACCATGGTCTTCTTCCTTATGTCCGCGAGGGACCTCCTTATGAGCGCGATCGAGTAGGAGAAGTTGTTCCTGATGCCCTCCTCGGACAGGCGCTCCTTTTCTTCATCCCGGTTTTCCGCGGGTAGGTAGAAATGAAGCTCAAGAGGATACCGGAGCGGGATGTCGGTGGCGCAGCTTTCGATGAACTGCATGACCTCCGGGTCCAGGTCCCGCCTTTTCACCGGAGAAGGGTCCCAACCGTTGAATATCTCGTTGTAGCTGTTAACCGATACCTCTATGATGAAGCCGTCTGTTTCCGCGTTTGTTTTGTACATTTGTCTAAGGTAGTTCTCTTTTGCCTGTTTGAAGATCTGACTGCCCCCTATCTCTATCCAGAGTGCCTGTACTGCTATTATCCTTATGTTTCCTACTATTTATGGTATCTCTCTTGTCACAGGCTGTAAACCTGGCTCATACTTGGAGAGACACCCTGGTTAAGAGAGTCCACCAGAGAAAGACGAAGCAGGAGACTTGTATCTGAGCCGTAATCGAAAAGCCTTCGCGGAGGGATGATCCAATGTCCGTAGCACCGGACGTCGCCACGGCGGCCGCCGAACCGTCCATGCGCGAAATAAGACGCAACATATTGAACATGGTCTGGCCTGTCGCAGCAGAGAATGTCCTGCAGTTCCTCATAGGATTCGTGAACACCGCCATGGTGGGAAGGCTCGGAGCGGCTACCATCCTGGCAGTGGGTCTTTCCGGCAGAGTCGGCATGTTCGTATGGATTATCTTCAACGCTATCGGGACGGGTACCACGGTGCTTATTGCCCGGGCCGTCGGAGCTGGCGATCCCCAACGCGTACGCCGTGTGGCGCAGCAAGGGCTCCTACTGGCGGTTTCACTCATAGGAGTGGTGGGGTTTGCGGTCTTCACCTTTGCTCCGCCGCTGCTCCTGGTTTTCAAAGCAACGCCTGAGGCCCTACCGATAGGAACCGCATATCTCCGGCTCCTTGTGTTCAGCATGCCTTTCCAGGTTTTGTTCATGGGGATCAGCGCCATCTTGCGGGGAACCGGCAACACGAGGGTCCCTATGCAGATCGCCGTGGTTACGAATATAGTGAACGTCGCCCTGAACTCGCTGCTTATTTTCGGACGCTTTGGGCTCCCTGCCCTGGGGTTCAGAGGACCGGCTGTCTCAACCATCATAGGGCAGGCCGTAGGCGCGGCGATTGCCGTCAAATACCTCCTGAGCAGCCGTTCCGGAGTTAACATGGGACTGCAAGGCTTCTTCTCCTACGATTTCCCGCTCATAAAGCGGATTCTCAGCATCGGTATTCCTTCCTCGGCGGAGATGGCTTTCTGGCAGCTGGCCAGCGTCATCCTCTTTAGGCTCATCAACGGGTTCGGTACTGAGGCCGGCGCCGCCTACCAGCTGGGGCTTCAGGCGGAAGGCATCTCCTACATGCCGACTGCAGGGTTCGCTATAGCCGCAACCGCGCTTGTAGGTCGCTCGTTGGGAGCCCGGAACCCGGGTCTGGCGGACCGGTACATCCGTGAGATCGTGAGGTGGGGGATCGCTCTCACCACGGTAACAACCGCGATACTGGTCTTTGGTCCCCGTGTTCTCATGCGAATGCTCACGAACGATGAAGTGGTCATTGCCCTGGGCGCCCAGTACCTCTTGATTATGGGGCTATCCCAGGTCCCCCAGCAGATTTCGGGTACACTCAGCGGTTCTCTGAGGGGTGCCGGCGACACGGTCACTCCCATGATATCCGCCGGCGTAGGAATCTGGGGCTGCCGTATACCCCTGTCCTTCCTGCTCAGTAGGCGGTTCGGCCTTGTTGGAATATGGTGGGCGATAAACCTCGACCAATTTACCCGGTTGGTCATAGTAGGAGCGAAGTACCTCGGCGGGAAGTGGAAAACGAGCGTCGGAGATGGGACCCAGGGGGAGACCTCCGGGGCGTCGCCGGAGATGTAGTCTGGGGACACACGGTAACTGTTCGGGCTCACCTCCTGGACGAGAAGCAAATAGTAGAGGTCGAGTCACCCGCAAACGGTAACTCGACCTCTCGGATTACAGCAGTCTACTTATCCCAGTTCGCGCCTAGAAGAGCGGCGGCCAGCTCCTTCTGAAGCAGCAGCTCTCCGTTACGGACGACTCTCATCCCGTCGCCGGATATCTCGTCGATGATCATCGTCTTGCCGTCGACCTCGCCGAACTCGTACTTGATGTCGATGAGGTCCAGGCCCCTTTCGGCCAAGTGGGCTTTCAGGATAGCCGTAGCTTTCTTGGCGGTTTCTTTCATGAAACCGATCTCCTGGGGCGTGACGATCTCGAGGGCGACGAGGGCATCCTCGGTGATGAGGGGGTCGCCTCGCTGGTCGTCCTTGAGCGTGAACTCCACCAGAGAGGGAAGGGGAGCTCCCTGCTCTATGTACTGCCCGTATCTACGGATGAAGCTGCCCCAGGCCTTCTCCCGGCAGACGACTTCCAGGTTGAACGAGCGGGCGCGCCTCACGATCATTGTGTTCTCTTCGGGACCGGGGGAAACGAAGTGCGTCTCCATGCCGGCCTTCTGCAAGAGCTCGAAGAAGTACATGGTGAGACGGAACGAAGCGTTGCCTTTACCGGCCACTTCTCCGATGACCGTGTTTGCCCCGGCGTCTATCACATTTCCGGTCCCGGTCACGGTATCTTTGAACTTGAGGAGGATGTTTCCGTCTTCAAGCAGCATCACATCTTTTGTCTTGCCGCTGTAGATTTTCTTCACTGGTCTCGCCCCCATGAGTGAGAGCGCATTGCGCGCCCTTATGAGTAGATTTTACCCGATTCTACATAGGGCCCGATGATCCTTCAGGGAGATGCGAAGCCGTGTAACCGCAGGACATTGGCCGGGACCGCTAGAAGCTATCTCCCGGTATGTGGTTCCAGGCGTGAATGCAAGTTAACCTGGGAGGCGCGTCAAATGGCGATATTTCAGGTCGCCTCCGATTTCACGCACGTACAGCTGATTAGCCCTACGAACGGGAGAGGAGAACCTGGCATGAACGTAACAAGACCTTTCAGTTTCGAGATGCCCACAAGGATTGAGTACGGGATGGGTGTTGTAAAGAACCTCCCGGCCGAGGTCTCGAGGCTCGGAGTTCGAAAGGTTATGGTTGTGACTGACGAGGGCGTGCGGGAGGCCCTGGCGGACGATGCTGTTATCCGTCCCCTCAAGGAGGCCGGAACAGATGCGCTTGTCTTCGACGGAGTTGAGCCGAATCCAAAGGACAGAAACGTGGAGGAAGGCGCGTCTATTGCGCGGGAGTACGGCGCGGAAGCGCTGGTGGCGCTCGGCGGAGGAAGTCCCATAGATTGCGCCAAAGCCATAGCAGTCCTTGTCTCTCACGGTGGCGACAAGATCAAGAAATACGAGGGGAAGACCGCCGTCACCCGACCTGTCCTCCCTTGGATTGCGGTCCCCACCACCGCGGGTACCGGCAGCGAGGTCACTTTCTCGTCGGTCATCACCGATACTGAGGCTAAGTACAAGATGACCGTGAAGAGCCCGCTCATGGCCGCGAAAGTCGCCTTGGTCGACCCGGAGTTGACCTTCACGGTGCCGGCGTTTGTTACCGCTTCCACAGGTGTCGATGCCTTGACTCATGCGATTGAGGCGTATACGGTGACTTGCTCGGAACCCATAAGCGACGCAGTGGCCCTTCAGGCCATTAGCCTTATATCCAGGAGCCTGCGGGACGCCGTCGGCGACGGCCGCAACGCGGAGGCCCGAGACGGGATGATGATGGGCAGTCTCCTTGCGGGGATAGCCTTCAGCCATTCGGATGTGGGTTCGGTCCACTGCATGGCCGAGGCTTTGGGTGGTATCTACGACCTGCCCCACGGAGTTTGCAACGCCATCCTCTTGCCTTACGTCATGGAGTACAACATGGAATACTGCCTTGAGAGGTACGCCAGGGTTGCCCGGGCTATGGGAGTAGGCGAAGACGCCGCTTCGGCGATAGCTGCCGTGCAGGCGCTCTGTAGGGATGTAGGCTTGCCCGCGCTCAATACTCTCGGGATCCGTGAGTCTGACCTGGATATGCTGGCCGAGATGTCCGCCCGGAACATATCTACGGAGAGCAACCCGCGTCCTATGACGAAAGAGGACTACCTCGAGGTTTTCAGGCGGGCGATGGAGACATAGTCTGGACATGAATGATGCTTGCGTAAGTAGGATGTTCGTCTCTTCCGTAGGAGCTCCGGCTTACCTGCGAGAACAATGAGGAACGACGTATCCCCTGAGAGGAGCCCTATGGAAGAGATAACTCTCGATAAGCTCTTGTACCGGCTTCTATGCGGCAAGCGCGGTAGGTTCAGATTTAGTCCTGGCCCAGTGCTTTGGGATGAGGTGAAGATCCCGAACCCCGTGTCGGTCTACGTTCATATACCCTTCTGCCGTTCTCTGTGCCCGTTCTGCCCGTACACAAAGACAACGTACGAGGCCGGTCTTGCTGCCGGCTACTCGCA
>DGDN01000029.1:44238-68936 GCA_002385465.1 Candidatus Fermentithermobacillaceae bacterium UBA3951 | reverse complement strand
GGCTCAGGCCGATGACGAGCGCATCCTCATAACCCTCAAGGAGAAGTCCACTCACGAGAAGTACCCGGGAATGGGTCTTCTTTTCAGCATCGTCCGCTATACCGAAGCCCAATATGAGCAGTTTCTGGCGTCTGACGGCAGCGGACTTAGGTTCTTCGCGAAGGATGATAGGTATTACTACGGTTTCATGTTCCCCACGGACATGCAGGCCTATGACTATGAGTTATATGCGCAGCTACTTGAGTCTCTCAGGGATTTCATAGAGAGCGACTTCCTAAAGCGCAATCGTCTGACTCCCTATGACGACAGTGAGTTCTTCGGCAGAACCTACACCTACGACGGAGAACATGTCTTCATGAAGTACTACCCGTACTACGTCGTGAATGGGAAGAAAGATGAGGTATGGACGCTCTGCCTTTCCCAGCCCGTGAAGCAGGGAGAAGGCGGTATCTGGTGCGTGGAGCGCTGGCGCGACCAGTACGGCAACATCTACCCGTACTTCCCCGACGCTGACGGAGTGCCCTCCGGCGAGTATTACGCCGCCCTGCAAGCGGGAGAAGACGCGCGGCGTCAGGACCCTCAATTTGACCTCAAGACGTCTTGGTTCGATCCCGAGTACGCGGCACTTCAATTCATCAAGGAGGTCTTTGGGCCTACCCCGAGCGCCGGCAGTCTCGAACGCATCGAAGGCTCGCTCTTCGCTGAGGAACTGTTCAGCCGGCCAATTGGGTGGAGCACTTTTTCTCTCGGCATTCCCGGACCTCGGTCATGGGACGTCTTGTCGCTGAGCGCCTACCCGGTTGATTTCCCGTTTGGAGTTGACCTAACCGGAACGAGCCGCGAGAGTTTCGAGGCCGAAGACCTCGGCCAGGTCACCATAGTTGAGAGTGACGGGTTCCAGCTGAAATATCTCCATGATTTTAGAGGGGTATATGTCGTCTACTGCATCCGCACCACAAGGGAAGGCCACTTCAACAAGGGTATCTCCGTCGGAGATCCAGAGGAGAAGCTCTGGGACCACTGGCAGCCGGAGCAGCTAAGGAAGATGGATAGGCTCAGCCACGAGGATGAGGACTGGTTCGGAGAGAATTACGACCATGGATACGTTTATGCCCCTGAGGAAAGCACGAGGAGCGTTGTGTATCTTGTCAAAGACGGCCGGGTTGCCGGAATCGGGCTCGTGGACGGGATTTTCGGCTCCATGTACTAGGACACGAGGAGGACCGGCTGTCTCGAGCGGACACCCAAGCGGGATTGCCGGCGCACCGAAGACGAAAGGTTTCCTCCGGGAACCAGTGGAAAGACTATTGAGAGTCTCCAATATGAACGAGGAGGAAAGCCAATGGCCGAAAGCAAGACCCTTGACAATCTGATGAAGGCATTTGCAGGAGAATCTCAGGCCAACAGAAAGTACGTGGCTTACGCTAAGAAGGCTGAAAAAGAAGGAAAGCTCAATGCCGCCAAGTTGTTCAGGGTAGCAGCCGATGCTGAAGCGATACATGCTTCGAGGCAGCTGGAGATCGCGGGGAAAATCGGCTCAACCGCTGATAACCTGAAAGATGGCATTGAAGGCGAGACCTATGAGTACAAGGATATGTACCCCGAGTTTGTGAAGGCAGCCGAAGCCGAGGGACACAGAGCCGCTCTTACCGCCTTCACTCATGCAATGAAGGCGGAAGAGGTCCATGCCAGGCTCTATAAGGAAGCGCTGGAGAACCTCGACCAGACGGAAGAAGTGTTCTACTACCTGTGCCCGGTGTGCGGGAACATTGAGAAATCCGTTCCCGAGAGATGCCCCATCTGCGGTGTGCCAGGGGATAGGTTTATCAAGTACTAACGCGCATCGATTGGTGTCAGTAGAATAGTTGTGTCGTTTTCAAGACAGCCCGCGCCGTGTGCCTAGAGCCATTGGAAGGCGGAGGTACGAATATGTCAGTTGAGCAGCATGTCGAAAAGAATGGCAGACTTGTTCCTGTCCTGTATCTGATTTCGGGAGTTATGCTCGTAGCCGGAAACATCCTGCCTTCGGCGGCGTTCTTGTTCTATATAGGGCTCATATCGGCTTCTCTACTCGTCTTGCGAGGGCATATCACTAGGACAAATATCTACTGTTTCTTGGCGCCGTACTTCCTTACGCTCGCCATCAGTATATGGAATACTGTATTTCCGTATTATCTCGGGATCATACTGGCTGTTCTTCTAGGGGACTTGTTCGCAAGGATTTTGTATCGAATCTTAGTTCATTGTAGTGGAAAAGACTATGCGTTTCTTGTAATACCAGCGTTCCTCTTTGTATTTGACTTCATATTCCACAATATACCGGCGATCAGTTTCATCCACATGATACCTGTCTTGTCACCCTTATCAACCCATGGTTTTGTAATCAAAGCGGCTACCGTTTTTGGGGGCCGCGTGGTCTTGCTGCTTGTTGCACTGCTATTGTCAGCGGCAGCAAGGGTAGTGTCCGATTCTAAGAACATCATAGTGGGCGGCATCGTCATTACAGCGTGCGCCCTACTGATCTTGGTGCCGAACACTATGGATTTATCGGCCGACACCGAGGTATCGAAGGAAGTGGCGGTCGCAAGCATCCAGGGAAGCTATAAGTCGCCGCCGGGAACTGCCGATTACGAAGACTATGTTAACCAGAAGTTTCAACACTACATGGGTCTCGCCGAATCCGTAGACGCGGACATCATTGTGTTTCCTGAGACCGAACTGGGGATCTATGATACCGAGAACAAAGCCGATCACGCATACCGGCAGAACATCGTTGGTGCTTCCAGACAATTGGGTGGTCTCACCCTGTTCATTGTCACTGAAGGAAACAGTGTTACAAGAAGCAAGGATGAAAGGTTTATCTCTGCCCTGCTCCTTAATGATGGGGAAATTGAAGGAATAAGCCGGAAGAGAAACCTGGTTCCTTTCGGTGAGGCTAAGAACTACTCAAGGGGAAAAGACTACGATGTTTATGAAACCCGGTTTGGGAAAATAGGGGTATCGATCTGCTACGACATAAACGCCAACACAGTGGAGCGACTCAAGCAGAACGGGGCCCAGATAATTCTAGCGCCTTTCAACGACAGCGGCTTTGACTTTGTCTATCACAATATTCATCGCTATTTTCCTGTAATCAAGGCTGCGGAGTGCGCGGTTCCGATTGTTGTCGCAAACGAGGACGGAATATCTCAGATTGTTGATCACAACGGCCGGATTATCGCAGAACTTGGATACGGCGAGAAGGGCAGCATAACCAAGAACATCGAGATAAAGAACACACTGAGTTACTACTTATCGTTCGGCAGATATCTCGAGTGGATCTTGGGCATTGTCTCTATAGCGGCGTTGGGTTTGAGCCTCCGCAGGCGGACAAGATAGGCTTTTCCCAGCCGGTCCTCACGGCCGTGTTCCTCCTACTCTCTATCCAGGCGAGTCAGAACCTGACGAGATTACTGGCAGCGTGGATGAAGACCCACGGCCACAGCACTCCGGTACGGTGATATCCGTACCCCCAGAAGAACGACGTCAGCATGACCGGCAAGAGCCCAGACCACCTGAGGACGGCCGGTCCGCTTCCGGCCAGGACATACGATGGGATATGGCTTAGAGCGAACAAGAATGAGGCAGCCACAATCCCCGTAACTCCGTTGCCCCATGCGCTGCCCAAGGATTTCTGGAGAATCCCCCTATAAAGGAATTCCTCTCCCAATGCGGGCCACATCAGTACGAACATGAGGGTGAGAAGACTTGTCGCGGAGATCCCTCCGATGACGCAAAACGCCACCGCGTATAGAGCCACAAAAGGGAGAGCCGGAACTGCTGACTTCAGTCCCACCATCTTCGGAAGGGGTCGTCGCCTGACGGCCCATACTAGAGCAGGTAAGGCTACGTACAACAGCAGGTAGGGAAGACCGATCAGGCCGGTTCCCTCAAGGTTTGTGCGTTTTGCAGCCAAGTCTCTTATCCACGCTTCCCAGGCTGCAGTGGTCCGGCTCCATGCCGGAACACCCGTTTCAACTGCTCCAATAAGGTAAAGAACGTTCCATGTGAGAACAGTGAAAACCAAAGCAAACACTATCAGGGCCGGGTGAAGGTCGGCCGCGTCGCGGACTGCGCTGTCGCGGTCCTCTGATAACAGGTGGATAACGAGCGCGGCGAACACATACATCGCCAGGCCAATGATCCCGCTGCGCACAGCGGTCGCCAGCCCAGCACCCAAGAGGAGATTCGATGTGAGTTTCCCGACAATATATAAAGCTGTCATCCCTACAAACGGTCGATTACAGAGAACCTGCTTAGCGAAACTCTTGCTGCGTCTCTTAAGTGTCTCCATTGCCGTGTCCCCATTTCCTCGACTGCTTGTATTCCAAAGCCAAGAGGGTAATACGATTCGCCGGGTATGTCAAGGCGGACTGGAGCAGCTAAGAAAGCTTGTGACACGAAATCCTTTCTTGTAGCAATGAACGGTGGAGTGCTCATCACCACGCCGGCGCCAAGAATGAGTTTATAAGCCCCGGGCGCACTCACCCGGGGCTGCCTAAAGATACCTGCGCCTTGCCGTGCCCCTTGCCGTCACGACTTGGGAGGGGCGGGGGCAACGCCAATCCCTAGCTCTGTCCGCACGCCGCCTTGAACTCAGTCCAGATCCTGGTGTGGACTTCCTCGGCCTCGGCGCCTACTACCCGGATCATCTCCATATCCTCATTGAAGCCCTCAGGCAGCGTGAGGAAGTCTCTGAACTCGGGGTTTATGAGCTCGTCCGCGGCCTTGTTGGTGCAGTAATACCCCAGCCACTCGAAGCACTCCGCAGAGACCTCGGGGTCAAGGATGAAGTTTATGAACTTGTGGGCTGCATCAGGATGAGGGGCCTTGGACGGAATAAACTTGGCCATTATCCCGAAGCCTATTCCCTCGGTGGGGAACACGACCTTGAGGTCGGGGTTCGCCAGCTTCGCCATGGTCACCTGGGAAGTGTACATGACCGCGACGTCTACCTCGCCCGAGAGCAGGTCATCCTGAAGGTTGTCGTCCTTGATGACCCTGATGTTCGGCGCCAGTTCCAGAAGCTTCTGTCCGGCGGCTTCTATGACTTCCAAGTCCTCGGTGTTATAGCTCTCGCCCAAGACCTTGAGGGCCATCCCGTTAATAACCCGGTAGTTGGCGATGGTCCCGACGCTGTCTTTGAGAGAGGGATCCCAGAGGTCCGAGTAGCCGGTGATGTCTTTCTGTACGGCATCCGGATTGTAGACGATGGTCTGGACGCCCGCGCCGTAGGGTACCGTATACTCATCGTTGGGATCGTAGAACTGGCCCTGGTAGATGGGGTTCACGTGCTCGATGTTGGGTATCTTGGAAAGGTCGAGCTTCTGCGCCAGCCCGCCGGCTATGACTGCCTCGAGGATGTAGTCGTCGGCGATGACCAGGTCGTAGTCCCCCCCGCCCGACGCTTCGAGTTTGGCAAGCATGGTTTCGTTGTAGTCGAAGTTGCTGTAGTTCACCTTGATGCCGGTTTCTTCCTCAAACCGTGCGAGCACTTCTTCGGGGAACATGCCCTCCCACGTGAACAGGTTGAGCTCCTTGTCTTGGGGTTCTCCTGCCGCCGGCGGCGCCTCCGGTGTCTTCTGGCACCCCGCGGCCAGGCTAACGAACAAGGCCAATACTATCGCCAATCCCAGAAGCTTCTTCACTGTTAATCCTCCTCTCCGTTCTACTAACGCTCTTCCTTGCGAACCATGCTGATGTAATGACGATTAGCATTGTACTTACGAACATGAGAGTGCACAATGCGTTTATCTTGGGGGTGACCCCCGTCTTGAGTTGGGTATAGATCTTGAGCGGGAGCGTGTTGGTGTTCACTCCCGTGACAAACACGCTTATCACGACATCATCCAAACTCATGGCAAAGGCCAAGAGGACGCCGGACGTTATGGCCGGCAGGATGAGCGGTAGCGTTATGTCCCAGAATACATTCCATTCGGTGGCCCCCAAATCCTTGGCCGCTTCCGCATAACTTTTGTCAATTCCCACAAGTCGGGCTTTTACCAGCATATAGACATAGGGGATGCAGAACGAGGTGTGGGCGACTGCCAGCGTGATCATGCCGAAAGGGAGCTTTATGAGTGAGAAGTATACCAGGAAGACCATCCCCAGGATGATTTCAGGGATCATTATGGGCAGCGTGGATAGATACTCAATAATCCCCTTGCCTCTCAGGTTGGTCTTGGGCATTCCAACCGCCGCCAGAGTGCCTATCACGGCCGCCGACAGGCTGCTCACGGTAGCCAGGAACAGGCTGTTTGTCATGGCCTCCATGATGTCCCTGTCCCGGAACAGGTCGCGGTACCACCTCAGGGACCATCCGCCCCACACTGAACTGATCCTGCTTTCATTAAACGAGTAGATAATGACGAGCAGTATGGGGATGTACATGAGTGCCAGTATGAAGCCCAGATAAAGGCCGGGAAGCTTGCTCTTCTTTTTCATACCAGCCCCTCCAGGTCCTTAACCCCCGACACCTTGCGGTAGAGGGCGATCATGATGCTTGTAAGGATCATTAGGACAACTGAAAGCGCGGCCGCGAAAGGCCAGTTGCGTGCCTTCATGAGCTGTTCCTGGATGAGGTTCCCGACCAGGATGACCTTGTTGCCTCCCAAGATATCTGCTATGAAAAACAGCCCCATAGATGGGATGAACGTGAGCACCACCCCGGATAGAAGCCCGGGGAGGGTGAGCCTGAACGAAACGGTTATAAACGCCTGCCAGGGTGTGGCTCCCAGGTCTCGGGCCGCCTCGACGAGCTGCCAGTCGAGCTTTTCGGCGCTCGAGTACACGGCGAAAATCATGAAAGGCACCAGGGCGTATATCATCCCTACTACCACTGCCGAGTAGGTGTACAGGAGCTTCAAGGGTGCTTTGGTTAGCCCAATCCCCATGAGTATATTGTCTAGCGTCCCGTTGGCGCGGAAGATGATGATCCACCCGTAGAGCCTGATGAGCGAGCTGGTCCAGAAGGGGATCATGAGGAGGAGCATCATCCTGCGCTTCCACACGGCCGTGAGGCGAGCCATGAAATATCCGAAAGGATAGCCCACCAGGGCAACAAACAAGGTTGTGAAAGAAGCGAGCTTCAGCGACTCGTAGAAGGTCTTAAGGTATACGGGTTTCAGGATGTTCGAGTAGTTTGCCCACGTGAACTCCCGCAGGACTCCCCATGTCTCGGCCCGCTTTAGGAAGCTCAAAACGACCATGTAGACGAGGGGGCCTACCACAAACAAGAGCGTGAAAACGTAGATCGGCACAACCGAGATCGTGGCGGCGTCGAACAGTCTTCGGAAGGACGCCTTCCGCTTTCGGGGTTCCCCGCCCGTCATGAGAACCGCCGGGGAACCGCGCCTTATCTCGGTGTTCATCCTGCTTCCTCCAGGTCCACTATGACTCCTTGGTCAGGGAGCCACGTGACCAGCACATGATCGCCTGCCTTGAGCGGCGAATCTATGCCCTGCCTGCTGGATACCAGTTCTCGACCGTCAGACAGAGAGACGATGATCTGGAGCACACCTCCGGCGTAGTTCTTTTCCTTGACGACAGCCCGAAGCCCGAGATTATCGTTTGTTTCTCCGGTGACAAGGGTAACCGATTCGCGGCGGACCGCGACGGTAATGGCCTGTCCGTCCATTATACGCGCTCCCCGTGTTCTCACCAATCCGGGACCGTCTTCAGTATCGAGCCGGATCAGTCCCTCGCCAACGTTGTAGGCCGTCCCTGAGATCAGGTTGGCAGAGCCCACGAACCGGGCCACATAACTTGTCCTGGGGTGGTCGTACACTTGGGCCGGTGTCCCGATCTGCTCGAACTTCCCGTCCCGCATGACCGCTATCCTGTCCGACATGTTCAGCGCTTCTTCCTGGTCGTGGGTGATGTAGATAAACGTTACCCCAAGACGCTTCTGGAGCCTCTTGAGTTCGATCTGCATCTGGTGACGGAGCTGTAGGTCCAGCGCTCCGAGGGGTTCGTCCAGCAAGAGCACTGCAGGCTCATTCACGATGGCCCTGGCTATGGCCACTCGCTGCCTTTGCCCGCCCGAAAGCTCGTCAGGCATCCTTTTCTCGTAACCGGCGAGCTGTACCAGATCCAAAGCTTCTTTAACCGTCTTGGAGATGGTCTGCTTGTCAATACGCTTCAGCTTCAGGCTGTAAGCGATGTTGGCTTCCACGTTCATATGGGGGAAGAGGGCATAGTTCTGAAATACCGTATTGACGTTTCGCTTGTTGGGCTCAAGATCGGTAACGTCTTTGCCGGCGAGAAATACGCGGCCGCGGTCAGGTGTCTCAAGCCCCGCAATAATACGGAGCGTAGTAGTCTTTCCGCATCCAGACGGGCCCAATAGTGTGATGAACTCGCCCTTTGGGACGCTCAAATCTATACCGTTAAGGACACGTACATCTCCGAAGCTCTTCTCGATCTGATAGAGCTCAAGGATGGTATCGTTCATTCCGCTCAGTACCTGCTCTTCTCAATGTAGTCATTTGGACAATGCTGCCACCATTATATCGTACCCCGTACTTTTCTGGGATGGGTAATAGTTTGGATTTATGGATCGTAGGTACGGATTGTCCAAACCAACATGACGAAAATCTGTGGTTGCACCCCAATTCCGGTTGTGTCGTCACAACACAAAAAAACCCATATTGGCAGGGCCATTGTGAGCCATTACCGTTGTTCTTTTGACCCGCGTATGCTAAGATGATGTGGATAGTGCGCACAAGCACAAACTATACAGAATCCTCTGTCACAGAGGGATGGAGAAACCATGAGACTCGAAGTCCGGAGACTTGTTTACACTGCAGTACTTGCCGCTCTAGCCGTGGCGTTCCAGCTCGGCACACTACCACAAGCATTCACCGGGCCCGCCATCAACACGATCTTGTACGTTGCTTCCATATTCGTAGGTCCCTTTAGCGGTGTGATTGTAGGTTTTATCACACCCTGGGTGGCCTTGATGACGGGGATCATGAAGCTCGCACCTGCGGTGCCGGTGATTATGATCGGAAACGCATCTTTGGCTCTTGTCTCAGGCTATGGGAGCAGGCTCAACAAGTATGTAGCCATGGTTTTAGCCGCAGCGGTCAAGTGGGCAGTGATGACGCTGGGCGTTAAGTATTTGCTTTCTACCGGCACCAACATCCCGCCTGCGGCCTATGCCTCACTGACGATTACCCAGCTGTTCACGGCCTTGGGGGGCGCAGTCGTTGCCGCCATAGTTCTCGAAGCTTTGGCGAGGTTTAAACATGGTAAGGTCCAATCCTGAGCCACGTGTACTATTCGAGGTTTCCATCGCTCGCGGGGAGTTCGCGAGAATAGGTGAGGAGACGTCTGGACTCAAGCGGAGTCTGTTGGGAATCGGATTTCCCGCAGAAGCCTCCAGACGGGCCCTTATCGCCGCATACGAACTCGGGATGAACATCATCATCCACGCGAGAGACGGCCTCTTGAGGCTCCTCTGGAAAGATGGACAAGTTGAGATAACCGCAGAAGACACAGGTCCCGGCATCCCCGATATAGCCCTCGCAATGAAAGAAGGTTACTCAACCGCTCCCGAGCATATCCGCGAAATGGGCTTTGGGGCAGGTATGGGGCTTCCAAACGCCAGAAAGGCATCGGATAAGTTCCACATTGAATCTGAGGTAGGGAAGGGTACCAAGATTGTCTGTACCGTATCTCCGGGACCGGATGACCTGCAGGCATCGGGATACTTCCACTCCGTCCGCCTGGATCCCGCCCGGTGCAAGGGGTGTACCAACTGCATCAAAGGTTGCCCCACCGAAGCCATAAGAGTCCGGGACGGCCAGGCGTTTATCCTGGAAGATAGGTGCATCGATTGCGGCGAGTGCATAAGGCGCTGTCCCAACATGGCCAAGACTGCGGTGAGTGACTCATGGGAAGCGCTTTCAATCCTCGATTACAAGATCGCCCTGGTGCCACCTTCTTTCTACGGGAGTTTTTCCGACATAAGTCCGGATGAAGTCCGGGCCGCCCTCCTCGCGCCCGGCGGCTTTGACGAGGTGTTTGACGTATCGGTGGCCGCCGATCTCTGCTCGGAGATGATGAAAGATTACATAAAGAAAAGGCCCGGCGAAGGGCCTTTTATATCGCCGGCTTGCCCGGCCGTCCTCCGCCTTATCCAAGTTAAGTATCCGTCCCTCCTAGACCGGGTGATACCTTGCGAAGCCCCCATGGAAGTGGCTGCCTGGCTGGCCAAGACCAAGGTTGAAAGAGAAAGGCCGGTTAGAAATCCGTCAGCTGTGTTCATATCCCCGTGCCCCGCCAAGATAACCGCTTCCAGGCAGCCCGTGGGCAGGGGGCGTTCTCTGGTGGACGCTTCCATATCGGCCTCTCAAGCGTTCCTATGGGTGCGTGACCACAGAGGCAGGCGGCTGCCGGAGGGCGTCTCGCCGTTCCCCGGCTCTTCGGGTTTGGGTATCGGATGGGGTAGGTCCGGAGGAGAGATGGCCGCCGTAGGCCTTTTGGGCCTTGCTGTGGACGGGATATCTCATGTCTCCGGTTTCTTGGATGAGCTAGAGGCCGGAGGAGTGGACGGACACGTTGAGTTTATCGAGATGCAGGCTTGTGTAGGCGGATGCGTCGGTGGGTGTCTCCATGCAGCAAATCCTTTTGTATCCAGGATGAGGCTGGGAAAGCTGGCGGCGCGGCACCGGGATTCGCAGCCGAACCGGCTGGTCAGGGAGACCAGTAAGGACCGGCCTGAGCTATGGTTCAGCCTCAACCTGTTGCCCCGGCCGATCTTCCGTCTGGACCCCGATCCCGCACGGGCCGAGGCAAAATTCGCAGAGATCAGGGCCATTGAACAGGGCCTCCCCGGGCTCGATTGCGGCGCCTGCGGGGCGCCGACTTGTCGGGCCCTGGCTGAAGATATCGTGCTTGGCCGCGGTTCCGCGTGGGACTGCACTTTCAAGCTCAGAGAACGTCTGGGGGAACTGGCCAAGGAAGTGGTATCTCTCGCAGACAGGCGTCCTCCCGCTATGGCCGACCGGCGCAACTCACCCGAGACGAATCGAACCGAGAGTATCACTTCGAACGAGGCAGCCATGGAAGAGAGCCCAGCGCGCGATGACGGAGTTCTAGAGAAGGAGTCTTGGTAAATGCGTGTCGATGAACTGGTCTCAAGACTGGGTTTACAAGTCAAATCAATGTCCAAAGCGGGCGGTGCCAGGGAGATAGGCGGGGGGTTTGTAGGGGACGTTCTCTCCCATGTCATGGCCAACGCCCGCCCTCAGGACGTCTGGGTGACCGTTCAGACCCATGAGAACGTTGTCGCCGTGGCGGTACTCCTGGACGTGGCCTGTGTTGTGGTTTGTCAGCGGGAGGTGCCCCCTGAGACGTGCCGTAGGGCGCAGTCTGAGGGGGTTACTCTTCTGTGGACCGAGCTGGGAGCCTTCGAGGTGGCAGGAAAGCTCTACGGCCTGCTTTCGTCGCAAGCGATGGGCTCCGACAAGCTCTAGATCAAGCAAGGTGGAAGGAGGGATATCGTGGCAGAAAACCATGAGGAAATGAAGTGCGAGTGCTTGGAGGCCTACGAGGACATAGACCGGAAGGCCGAAGAGCATTCCGGCGACCCGAGCGCTCTCATCGAGGTCTTGCACTACGCCCAGGAGCGTCTGGGGTACGTCCCTAGGGACGTTCAGGTACGTATCGCAGAAAAACTGGGTGTATCCCTGTCTGATGTGTACGGTGTGCTTACTTTCTACTCGTTCTTCCGTGAGAGGCCGAGAGGAAAGTACACCATCTCGTCATGCCAGGGGACGGCCTGTTATGTGAGGGGCGCGCCAGAGGTCTTGGCAAGGTTCGAGAAGGAGCTCGGCATCAAAGCGGGCGACTCGACACCGGACGGGTTGTTTTCCCTCGAGGTAGTAAGGTGCCTGGGCGCCTGCGGGCTGGCACCGGTGGTGACGGTAAACAAAGATACCTACGGCAGAGTCACCGAAGACAAAGTCCCAGCAATCCTGAACTTGTACCGGCGGGCCGCGGCGAGTGAAGACATTCCGGCAGGTAGTTGAACTTCGGGAAGGCATGTGGCGGCCAATCGGGCGTGAACTCGTGGTGTCGCAAAGCACCACCTGTAAGCCGGAGTGAGGTCCGAGGAGGGAGCGCGGATGATGGACATCTCCTTGCACCTTCTTGATCTCATGCAGAATAGCGCCCGTGCGCAGGCAACGCGTGTCGTCCTGAGTATTTCGGAAGACAGAGAAAAAGACGCACTCACCGTCGCAGTAATAGACAACGGAAACGGCATGGATGAGGAAGAGAAACGGCTGGCCCTGGATCCTTTCTATACGACTAAGAAGGGGAAGAAAGTGGGGTTGGGTCTACCTTTGGTTGTGCAGGCAGCCAGGATGTCCGGCGGAGACGTGAAGATCGAGTCTCATCCGGTCTCGGGTACCAAGGTCGAAGTCACGTTCTCCTTGTCGCATATGGACAGACAGCCTCTCGGCGATATTCCCGCGACGCTCATTTCTTTCATGGCAGGGAATCCGGAGATAGAGCTCTGTTTTCAATATGCGGGTGATCAGGGCGCCTTCAGTATGACCAGTTCCCAGCTGTTCTCTCACGAGGAAAAAGAGACCCTAGGCCAGATTGCCTTGCTGAGCTTAGCCGAGAAGAGACTGCGGGCCGGTCTGGCAAGAGCCGGATTCCGGCCCGACGGAGGGGGCGTTATTGGTTGAAGTCCATTAAAGATTTGGAACGAGTGAAAGAGCAGGCTCTCGCAGAGATTAGAGTCCGGTCTTCCTCGGGATCTCCCCGCGTTACGGTAGGCATGGGTACGTGCGGGATAGCCGCCGGAGCGCGAGAGACCATGCTCGCCATCATCGACGAGCTGAAAAAGCGGCAGAAGCTTGACGTCACCATCACCGAGACCGGGTGCGTCGGGCTCTGCGCCAAGGAGCCTATCGTGGAAGTCCATATCCCCGGCGAACCCAGAGTTGTGTACGGCAACGTGGACGTTGCCAGGGCGAGACAGATAGTTGCTTCTCACCTGGTGAACCGTAAGGTCGTCGACGACTGGGTCATCAACATCCGGAAAGAAGACGAGTAGAGAGGAGAGGCCCAATGGAGTTCTATCGCAGTCACATCCTAGTATGTTCCGGAACTGGATGCCAGGCCTCGGGCAGCCTTCCTCTCAAAGAAGCGCTGGAGCAGGAGATTGCCAACAGAGGTCTGGATAAGGAAGTAAAAGTCATACCGACCGGTTGTTTCGGTTTTTGCCGCTTTGGACCCAACATGATGGTCTATCCGGAGGGGGTCTTCTACTGCGGTATCCAGACAGAAGACGTCCCCGAGTTCGTGGAAGAACACCTCATTAAGGGCCGGGTCCTTGAACGGCTTCTCTACAGGGAACCCGAGACCAAGGCGTCGGTAGTTGATTTTGAAGACATACCCTTCTTTAAGAAGCAGACAAGGATCGTCCTTGAAAACTGCGGCATCATCAACCCCGAGTCTATCGACGAGTATATAGCCCGTGACGGCTACTTCGCTCTGGACAAAGCCTTGAAGATGAAGCCCGAAGATGTCATCGATCTCGTGAAGAAGTCGGGCCTCAGGGGCCGTGGCGGAGCGGGCTTCCCCACAGGACTGAAGTGGGAGTTCACGGCCAAAGCCGAAGGTTCACCCAAGTATGTCTTGTGCAATGCAGACGAAGGAGATCCCGGAGCATTCATGGACCGCTCCACCATCGAAGGCGATCCCCATAGAGTGCTGGAGGGGATGGCTATTGCAGGATATGCGGTAGGCGCTTCCCGCGGGTTCGTGTATATAAGGGCCGAATACCCTCTGGCCGTTGACAGACTCATAGGAGCCATCAACCAAGCCCGAGAGTATGGGCTCTTGGGCAAGGACATACTCGGCAGCGGGTTTGATTTCGACATTGAGGTCCGCCTAGGGGCCGGAGCTTTCGTCTGCGGAGAAGAGACGGCGCTCATGAACTCGGTCATGGGCCAGCGCGGCGAGCCGAGACCCAGGCCGCCTTTTCCCGCAACCTCTGGGCTCTGGGGTAAACCCACGGTCATCAACAATGTGGAGACCTATGCCAACATACCGACCATCGTAAGGAAGAGCCCCGAATGGTTCGCGTCCATGGGCACCGAGAAGTCCAAGGGGACCAAGGTGTTCGCCCTGGCCGGCAAGATCAACAACAACGGTCTGGCCGAAGTCCCTATGGGCACCACCATCGGAGAGATCGTGTTCGACATAGGCGGCGGTCTTTCCGATCCGGGGAAGAAGTTCAAGGCCGTCCAGACCGGAGGACCGTCGGGAGGCTGCATCCCGGCTCAATACCTCAACACTCCGGTGGACTACGAATCGCTGGCAGAGCTCGGAACCATCATGGGTTCGGGCGGCTTCATCGTAATGGATGAAGACACCTGCATGGTGGACTTGGCCAAGTTCTTCTTGGAGTTCGTCCAGTCCGAGTCGTGCGGAAAATGCGCGCCTTGCCGCATCGGCACAAAAGAGATGCTTGACATCTTGAAACGTATCGCGAGGGGCGAGGGCAAAGAAGGCGACATCGAGCTTCTCCTCGAGCTGGGCGAGACCATCAGGCAGACGGCTCTCTGCGGTTTGGGGCAGAGCGCTCCCAACCCCGTCCTTTCCACCATCAAGTACTTCCGCGAGGAGTACGAGACGCATATCAGGGATAAGAAATGTCCCGCGTCGGTGTGTGCTTCTCTCTTTGATGCACCTTGCCAGAACACTTGCCCCGCAGGAGTAGATGTCCCCATCTACATCGACCTCATAAGGCAGGGGCGGCACGCCGAGGCCTATGAGGAGGTCATGCGGGAGAACCCGCTTCCGGTCGTCTGCGGCAGGGTGTGCAACCACCCGTGCGAGTCCAAGTGCCGGAGAGCCCAGCTGGATGAGCCTATCGCCATACGGGAACTCAAGCGCTTCGCGGCCGACTACGCGGTGAGCCTGAACGGCCAGAAGCCCAGGGTTGTCCGCAAAGATGCTACGGGTAAGAAAGTGGGAATCGTCGGTGGAGGCCCGGCTGGGCTGACTGCCGCCTACTATCTAGCGCTTCAGGGACACTCGGTAACCATCTACGAAGCTCTCCCGGTATTGGGCGGCATGCTGGCTGTGGGTATCCCCGAATACAGACTCCCCAAGAAACAGTTGGCCAAAGACATCGAGACCATCACCTCGTTGGGTGTTGAAGTGAAGACCGGGGTCAGAGTAGGCAAGGACATCTCGTGGGAAGACCTGAGGAGCAAACACGACGCGGTCTTTGTTGCCATTGGCTCTCACAAGGACCAGACCATGGGGATCCCCGGCGAGGACCTTCCCGGCGTAATCCCTGGTGTCACGCTTCTCCGCGATATAGCCCTCGGTAAGAAAGTTGATCTCGCCGGTAAGAAGGTGGTCGTTGTCGGTGGAGGCAACGTCGCCATGGACGCCGCGAGGTCGGCAAGGCGCCTCGGAGCCGAATCCGTCACCGTGGTATACAGGCGCCGCAAGGATGACATGCCGGCCCTCCTTGAAGAGGTCGAAGCTGCCGAAGCAGAAGGGATCATATTCAAGACAATGGTCAACCCGACTGCAGTGAAGGGCGACGGGTGCGTTCAGGCCGTCCAGTGCGTTGTCATGAAGCCCGGAGAGTTTGACTCCTCGGGCAGACGCCGGACTTACCCTGTGGAAGGCAGCGAGTTTGACCTGCCTTGCGATGTGTTCATCCCCGCCATCGGCCAGATTACGGACCTCGACGGCTTCAAGGAGTCTGGCCTTGGATTTGCGAGGAACGTGTTCAAGGCGGATCCGAAGACCATGGCGACCGGCCTGGAAGGCATCTATGCCGGTGGCGACTGCGTGAGCGGCCCCGCCACCGTGATTGAAGCCATCGAGGCCGGAAAGAGGGCGGCCCGGTCTATCCATGCTTTCCTCGGAGGGACGGGGGACGTTGTTCCTGCGCCCAAGCATGAAAGGAAGCTCTCGGCTCCGATCAACGAGGAGAAGGCCCGTAGGGGGCACGGTAAGGTAGTTCCGGTGTCAACAAGAATACGGTCCTTCACCGAAGTGGAGATTGGATTTGACGAGGAGGCAGCCCGGCGTGAAGCCGCAAGGTGTCTCCGTTGCGATGTGAAAGGATAGGGGGAATCAGGATGGCTACGGTAACACTAACCATAGACGGTAAACAGGTATCCGTCCCGGCAGGCACCTCTATCCTCGAGGCGGCCAAGACGGTAGGGATTGACATACCCACCTTGTGCTATCTAAAGGACCTTAACGTCATCGGGAGCTGTCGCGTGTGCGTTGTGGAGGTGGAGAAAGCCAGGACCCTACAGGCGTCTTGCGTGACGCCGGCGGCCAATGGCATGGTGGTCCACACCAACTCGCCCGCTGTCCGCAAGGCCCGAAAGGCGATCGTCGAGCTGATACTCTCAGACCATCCCTACGAGTGTCCGACCTGCCCGAGGAACCTAAACTGCGAACTTCAGGCCTTGGCCGAGAGGTTGGGTATTAGGAGAGTGCGGTTTGAGGGTAGCCGCGAGCATAAGGAGCCCGACTACTCGACTCCTGCTCTCGTGAGGGACCCTGACAAGTGCATTCTTTGCAGGCGGTGTGTAGCGGTCTGCGAGAAGGTCCAGGGTGTCCACGCGATTGGACCGCTGGGGCGAGGCATGGACACTGTCGTCGGGCCGGCGTGGGGCGAGACCATGGCCGAGAGCCCGTGCGTCATGTGCGGGCAGTGCATCCTCGTATGTCCTGTGGGGGCCCTCTACGAGAGGGATTACACCGAAGAGGTCTGGAAGGCGATTCACGACCCGGCGAAGCACGTGGTCGTCCAGACGGCCCCGGCGACAAGGGTTGCCATTGGAGAACCTTTCGGGCTTCCTCCCGGGAGCATTTCCACAGGCAAGATGGTGGCGGCCTTGAGGCGACTCGGTTTCGACAAGGTCTTCGACACCGACTTCACCGCCGACCTGACCATCATGGAAGAGGGTTCGGAACTCCTGGAGCGCCTCGAGAAGGGAGGACCGCTTCCCCTCATAACCTCCTGCAGCCCCGGGTGGATCCGGTATATGGAAGAGTTCTATCCGGAGCTTGCGGAGAACGTCTCGAGCTGCAAGTCTCCTCAGCAGATGTTCGGTGCCCTGGTTAAGACGTACTACGCCGAGAAGATGGGGATCGACCCGAAAGACATTGTGTCGGTGTCCCTCATGCCTTGCACGGCCAAGAAGTACGAGTGCCAGCGCCCTGAGATGAGCGATTCGGGCTATCAGGACGTGGACTACGTGCTGACAGTACGCGAAGTGGCCAGGATGATCAAGGAAGCAGGCATCGACTTCGCCAGCCTGCCCGACGAGGACTACGACGCTCCTCTCGGAATAGGCAGCGGCGCGGGCGTCATATTCGGCGCGACCGGCGGCGTGATGGAGGCTGCCCTGAGGACCGTATACGAGATCGTTACGGGCAAGACTCTCGAGAAGATAGACTTCGAAGAAGTGCGGGGCTTTGAGGGCCTCAAGATCGCCACCGTCCAGGTCGGAGACTTGAGCGCCAAAGTGGCGGTCGCGCACACTCTTGCCAATGCCAAGGTTATCCTTGACAGGGTAAAGAACGGAGAGAAGTTCCACTTCATCGAGGTAATGACCTGCCCGGGCGGGTGTATCGGAGGAGGCGGGCAGCCGATTCCCACCGACACGGAGATACGACTCAAGCGTATCGATGCAACCTACGAAGCCGATAGGCGTCTACCGCTCCGTAAGTCCCATGAGAACCCCGTGGTCCAGGAGCTTTACAAGACCTTCCTCGGAAAGCCCCTGTCCGAGAAATCTCACCATCTACTCCATACCACCTACAGGCGGGGTTCGAGGCACGGGAGCATGGTCCACAAAGAGGACCAGGGTGTATGGCTCCTTGAGCGGGCAGCCGCAGACGGAGACGGGACCAGTGACGGTGAGAATTGCTAAAGCGGCAGTCAGAGTAGTCAAACCGGTTTTCTAGCCGAAGGGATCCTGGCGGAGTAGTCCGCCAGGATCCTTTTTTGATAGTCTATGTTTAGTGCGGCGCTTTCGGCGCCATATGAGGGAATGAAGTGCCGGGGAGGAGTCAGCGTGACGGCAAAACGTACTGCGGGATTCTGGGGGCTAGCTGCAACTTGCAGCCTGCTATACTACTATACACTGAAGGCTTCCATCCAAACGAGCGTTCCGGTAGCCGTCATTGTCGGAGCCGTTTTCTTGAGCCTCTTCTATGGGTTCTACCTTGAATGGCCCGTTACCTTGGGAAAGTGGGAAGGGCCGGTGTTTTCCCGAAAAGATCTCAAACTATTCATAGCGGTCTTTGTTGGGGCGCTGGTTTCTTACTGGCTGAGCGACGGCGTTGGGACGGGCGCAGTCTTGGCTTCCTCGCTGGTCGGACTCCTGGCCGGACTCCTCTTGCCCTCATACGGAGCTCCCATCTATTGTGGAAGTTTCGTTGGCATGGCGTCGCCATTGGTGCTGAACCAAACAGAGATTATGCTGGCAGCCGCTCTAGCCGGCATCTTGTATATCTTGGCGCAAGACGTGTTTAACGGTTTCGGCGGAAAGCTCGGCACCATAGCGTGCGCCGGATGTATCCTGTCTTGCGCTGTCTTGAGAAACCCCTTGCTTTCAGGGTCCATTCCCGCGTGGGATGTAGGGCTCCGAATATTGGTCACATCGGTCGTGGCTTCTGTAGCGGCTTATTACGTGAATGTGAGGCTAAAGCGGGGTCCCGTCGTGGGGTCTGCTCTAGTCGGGCTCGTAGGTTTCTTCCTCTTTGCCCGGATATTTCGTGAGACCGGCATGATACTGGCGACAGTAAGCATGTGTGCGTCTTTTGCCGGTATGTCGTCTAAAGACCGTATCCCCAACGAGCTCGTGATGGCGGTTGCCGGAGTCATCGTGGGGCTGGTATTTATGTTCAGCTCGCCCTACATGGGTGGCGCAGGCGGCAAACTCGGGACCACCGCCTTTGGGGCCGTGATAGCGGTGAACGCAGCCCATAAACTGGCGCAGAGGTTAAACGGCCAGAAGTCGTGATTTCACCTGTCCGGATGTATCCGGTAGCTGGGCTGGTAGTTCCGGGAAGCTACGCCGCATGTTCCTATTTCGGGAGAATGAGGTTCACCTCTACATCCTGCGGTACTATGTGGATCCATGTCTGGCCGGGCGACAGGCTGATCTTTTCTCCACTTGCGTCGTAGAAGAGCGTGGGCTCAAACACTCCGCTCTTTTCCCAAGTACCTTCCTTATATACGCCGCCCAGGAGGTAAGCGGCCTTCCCGGTCCCTACCATGTCGATGTTAAGGCGGCCTTCGGAATCTATCACCCGCAGCGAGGTGTACTGCAGGATGACGTTGGATGCCGAAACCGGCTCTTCCGTCTCCCGGTCAACGTGCAAGACGGGTTCTGCTTGAGACCCCTCCAGCACGTAGCGGTTGTAGCTTCCTTCTGCGAGCCTGTACAGAACGGCGTAGCTCCTGCCGTAACGTATGGAGATCCCTGCCTCAGGTTCTTCCGCGAAGTCTTTGAACTCATACCTCTTGGAAGGAGCCGGAAGTTCCTCGGTAGGGACTTTTCTGAGGTTCTCTACAGAGGTGTACAAGTTGTGAGGCATGCGCCGTGAGCTGTCTCTCCAGAACAGGTGGCCCAGTCCGAACTCGTTGGCGTCAACGACTTTCCACTCGTTTATGTAGCGGTCGAGCTCGGGGTCACCCCCACAATGGCCGAACACGGCTCCCCACTCCTTGGCCAGAAGGGCAAAGTAGGGCCGGGAGCTGCGCACCGGTCCGACTACCTCGGGAGACCTGCTGTGGAAAAGAGCCAGGAACCTGGTGATTCCGCCTTCGGCCGGGACCTCGTACACAATATCCGCTTCGGTGAGGCCGGTTTGGGGCCTTGCGTCCGGGTTATTGTCGATGGCGACGGCTACCGGGCTCCCAGGGCTTACCATAGGTTGCCCAGTGAGCGGTGAGGGGTCTAACGGTGGTTCGGACGGATGGGCCGGCTCGGAAGGGTCTTCCGCAGGGGGCGTCTTTGGGTCTTGGCTCACCGTTGGCTCACTTGCTTCACGGTTTTGCCCACCGCATGCCGGCAGCAGGGTGGCCATAACTGCTGTTAAGAATATAAGGGCGATAACAAGGATCAAAGGATTTCTTGAGACACGAGGGGCTTTAGGCTCACAAAGCACCTTCATCCCGGCTCCCCCAATCTGTGAATAAGTGAATACCATCTAGGCCATATTCTAGCAGTAATCCCACTGGTACTTGACACCGGTTTTATCCTAGAGATGTAGGCTGTCGGTAGTTTAGAGGAGGTCAGGTTCGAAATGCCGGTCTACGAGTACAAGTGTCCTAAATGCGGAATCTTTGAAGTTACGCGCAAGATCACCGATGAGCCGCTTAAGACCTGTCCTGAATGCGGAGAGCCTGTAAAAAAGCTGATCAGCCAGAACATTGGCATCATCTTCAAGGGGCCCGGTTTCTACGTTACCGACAACCGTAGTGGCGGTTCAAACGACAAGGAAAAAGCGGCGGATTCATAATGGAACACCGGACTTGCCTGTGTTCAGTAACCCCGGGGTCTTCTGGCCCCGGGGTTGTTCGCTAGGCACGGATGTGTCGACACCTGAATCGTGAGGGCCCGGAGCTTCAGGCTAGCCCAATTTCACAAGTCCGAGCCAGTCTCCCAGGAGGAACAGGAGCCTCCCCAAGAGGAGCGAGAAGCGACCTTGGACTGTGTTACCGAATGCGACGCCGAAATACATCATCATGGCATAGCGCGCTAGGCGCCGCGTCCTGTTTACCCCAGGGCTCTTGTTGCCGAATGTGAATATGAAGTAGACGACCACGCCGAAGAATATGAGAAGGTAGACGAAACTGTTTAGGTCCTTAAGCCCTTCAAACGTCCCTCTCAACTGGACCATGAACGGCCGGGGTTCGTATGCCAGGCTGTAACCGATGTTATACCCCATGATTAGAGCCAGAGGATATCTGTAGAGCCACTGGTGCCTAGGAGGTGCATACCTGAAGTAGTATAGAAGCGCAATGGCTCCCGGTACAAGGAGGTAGTACTCCCCCTTCATTATGCCGTTCACCCAGAACGGCTTCGTGTAATTGTCCCAGGTCATGACTACACTGTGGGCTGCTGACAGCCCAATCACGGTGTACTCGAAGAAGCGGTAAAAAGGGTTCTCCTTGATAAGGAAGGAGAAAATAGCGAGGGTCGCGATGACCTCAATCCAAGTTTGAACCTCCGGTGTCACTTCTCTCTCCCTCCTTTAGCGGCCATGAGCCGATCTTTTCTTGGACCCGAAGTAGACAACGTTGCCAAGAGCGATTAGTAGAACTACCAGGATGTGAGACAGGCTCTGAGCGTCCATGAGCTGGGTAGCAATCCCGGGCCTATCAACAAGCTTCTCGTATTCCGCGGCACCTCTCATGCCGGGGATGAGTCCTTTGAGCTGCCCGGTTGGGATATACCTCACCGAGCTGGAGATCTCTGCCGCGACTGAGCCCTTACATAGGGGGACAGTCGGGAAGTAGGTGATCCACGTTTCCATGCCCGGCGAACCGGACTCGTAGATGACGATGAGGTCGATGGTCTCGGCATCGAGCTTCCTCACCTTGGACATGAGCGGCAGCTCTCGGAAAGGGGTGCCGTTGATATCGACTTCCATGGCGCCCTTCCAGAAATCCTGGCCGATTGCACGCCAAGTGGCGGTGCCGCCGGCCTTAAAGCCTATGTTGACGTAGTCGACACCGTAGACCCAGCCGTACTCCTTGGCTCTTTCGTCGATAAGGGGCGACCAGAAAGTCAGTCCGGACGACCACTGGCCGGCGACCAGGAGCTTGTGCCCTTTTTTCGCCATATGCTCCATCACCGCGTAGATCATAGGAGTTATCTCAGTGTCTGAAGAGGCACTGCTGGCAAGGTCGAACATGATTAGGCTGCCTGATGGCAAACCCTCAATAAAGTCGTACATCCTCTGAGTGAGGTCTTTGTTGACTGAGATGGACATTCCTATGGGTTTTATGATGGGGATGACCAGCACGATTACCAGAGCAAGATACATCCATCTCGAGTCGAGATCGCTGAGCTTCTCAAGCATTATCTCTGGCCCCCCTTTCTAACCCTGGCCCAGGTGGCGCCGCTCGAGGCCCAGGAAGATCCTGAGCTGCGTCGCAAAACCACCCAGGAAGCTGCCTACTGCGATCCCACGGGATACTGCCGAGTTAGGTACCGATACGATCCAGTCTCTCACTCCGGCCATACCGCCCAACCACGATTCTGAACTCCACAGCATATCGCCTACGGGCACGTTTGAGATCATCACCCAAACGGCGCATGCCATCATGAGGGCTGCGTCAACCGTCCTAGCCCGAAAGGCTTTGAAGGATGCCGATGTTAGATAGAAGGCCACCATTGCATACATTGTGGCGTTGATGGGAGGGATGAATGCGTTGTAGAACCACCTGTAGGTCGTGTTGGTATTCCCTACGATCAGCCCGAAAATGGCGTAGACGTACATAATCACCAGGAGCCACACGGAGAACATCCAATTCCTATCTTTCTTTCGGATAACGCTGCCGTGCACTCTCGTCATGTTTGCCATGCCCATGAACATCATGACGGCGGCCATGAACTGCCGCATGCGGTCAAATTTTCCGGGCCAACCTGCTGCATCGGGCTTGAACAAGATGATAGAGAAGAACACTATGACTGCCGTCACGGTGGTCAGGATAATGGGTACTTGTCTCTTCAACTCTTTTCGCACCTCCTCCGCCTAAAATTGCAGCATCTTGGAGACAAAGTTGGCTTCGGGCGACACAAGTTGAGCGATTACTCCCAGGAGGACCACTATGGCCACTATGACTTTGCCTACGTCTTCGGCGACAATGGTACCGGTGAGCATAGGTTCCTTGGATAGATAGGCGCCTGCGGCATACTCTTCTTCTCCTATTAGCGTGTAGTCGCAAGAGGCGATGAAAAAGGGCAGCTGAGCCGTATTTGTGGTTGCAGCGATCTGGATGGCGCCGATCTGGGCACCGACCTCGGACAGGGTCATGGATTCAGCGTAGAAGTAGCCGATCCACATGGTCGCTGCGGGACGTTCACGCTTCAACATTCCCGCCGCTGCAGAGGTCCACGCCCACTGATCTCCGGGGACGTAACGGACCGTGTCCGGCTTGAATGCGTCCGGACGTCCGGCTTCAAGGTATGCTTGTTTTATTACCTCTTCGTTCACGGCGGCGGCCAGGTAGTCCCCGGCGATGTTGACGAAGTGCGTGTCATACTGAGCGCAGAGTTTGGCGACGTAACCCATGTAGCCCCACAAGGCAAAAGAGTGAACGTTTCCGACTCCTGCAGTTCTGTTGGCGAGGAACACTGAGCGCCCCATTTCGGTGGCTCTTCCGATGGCCTCGTCAATGGCATCAAGACCCGCCAGCTTTCTTATCTCGGGCATCGGACGCCCGGCACGGGCCGCAGTCACGAAGTACCAGGTAAGGACCGTAAGAATGACGGCGGTTATGAAGCCCGAAACGGCTCCTTCGACATCAACAAAGATGCCCCACCTAGGTACCCCCTGTGCTTCGGCTGCAGCCGCCAGTAAGGTAGACACTCTTGGGCTCACCTCCGTTTTGGCTTTCGGAAAAGCATAAGTATGAATTGGGACGATTAGAACGATCTGGGGGCGGAAATCACTTTTTGGGAAGCTCAAATGAGAGGAGCGGGGCAATCAGCCCCGCTCTTTCCTTACATCTTTGATGCTTGGCAAGAATCGCTCAATGCTCGCTATTTATTGCCGAGCTCTGCAAGCGGAGTCCGGAGGTACACTACCCTCCAGATGAGGATGGCGATCACTGAGTCCACGACGTGATGGACGAGAGTCCCGACACCTACCACGATGCCCGCATCACGCAAGCTGAAACCGAAGGCAAGCACTATGAGCGCCTCCAAACTGGCATGTAGAGGAGCGATTGCGAAAAGCGACACCGGAAAGCTTACTCCCTTACGTATGAGGCAAGCTCCAATCATCCCGACGGGTATGTGCGTGGCGGCTCTCAAGCCGACCAGCGGGCCGAGTCTCATGAAAAAGCCGATTGCAGAGCCAAGGCCGACGATCCCCGCCGTGGTAGGGCCCAGAAGCACAGACAAGAGGGTAGGTACGTGGGATGCCGGAGTTGCAGTAAAAGGGCCAATGGGGAGAGTCACTACACCGGCAAGAAGCGAAGGAATCAACAAAGATACTGCGAGAAGGAGCGCACCTGCGGTGAGGGCCAGTGTTTCCTTGATCTTCATTGGATATCAGGTCCTTCCAACGGCTCTTTAACGAGTCCGCTAACGTAACAAGCCCGGTCCAGCCAAAACCAGTCCGACAAGACCAATCCAACAAGACTAATCTAAGAAGACTGATCTAACAAGATTAATCTAGCAAGTGTCTTATCAGCTGTAAAGACAGTCTTGGCGTATGGGCCCATATGTCCTGCCACTTCGAAATGAATGATCACGGGGCTCTTCATGGCGCACACAATCAATGCGGCGCTGCCCTGGGGTATATGCCACTTTCTGTGAGATTGCGACTGGAAGCGGTGCAAAAAACGTATGATGCACCGCAGGATGGTCCCGTTTCTGCGGGACAGCAACTGCAAACGGCACGGAAAA
>DGDN01000029.1:391-44005 GCA_002385465.1 Candidatus Fermentithermobacillaceae bacterium UBA3951 | reverse complement strand
GCAACTGCAAACGGCACGGAAAATGCATGATGCCTCCCCGGAGCGGCCCATCGGTGCATTCTCTCAGCGTTCGCGGTAGGCGCAGTCGCGCGCAATTCATACTGCCACTCCTACGGTGATACATTGGTAACGATGCTTGAAGATAGGAAGAGGCCCCGGTCTTTCCGGGGCCTCGTGTCTGTTTCCGGCTGGCGCCGGGCTCAGTGCTTCGTAAGGTGCGTGGTCATCGCGTGGTTATCCAACACTTAGTAAGTGAAGTAGTGGTTGCCAATGGTTATTGCGTGCGGCTTTGCCCACAACCACGGGTTTGTAACCAAGTGGTAGCTGAAGTAGAAAAGCGCGCCGTTCGTCGGGTCCCAACCGTGCAAGGCAGCCCTTGCCGCGTTGTAGCTGTCGGCTGAAGGCGTTGAGTTGAACAGCCAGTTGCCGACGCATGAGAACTGCCAGGGCTCGTAGATGACTCCGGCAATGGTGTCCGGGAACAGCGGGCTGTCTACCCTATTGAGCACGACTGCCGCGACGGCTACCTTGCCCACGAAGGGCTCTCCCGCCGCTTCGCCGTGGACTACTCTTGCCAGAAGGTCGAGCTCGGCCTGGTTGTATCCCTTATGCGACGGGCTGTAGGCCCGGGCAATTCCCGGTGCTGTTGCCAGCACGATCACCAATGCCAGACCTACGGTCAACAAAGACAAAGAACGCTTTCTGATGTCGATCATCATATGCGTCTCCCCTTTCATGGCCTCCGAGGTTAGCTGACGGGTTCGGTGAAAGGGATGCCCTACTCTCCCATCGGGAGAGATTCACCCCAAAACGTATTCCCCCGGTCTCGCCCTTTGCGAGATTAGGCCTCTGACTCAGAAGATCCTAACACGGTCGGACAAGCGGTTCATTAGGGAGTTAGTGGAAAACTGCTGCTTGAGAGCCTGGTTGCAAAGCCCTTACCGGAGATCTGGCCTGGGAAGATAATCCTTAAGAGCCTCTCGGTGGGACTTGAAAGTGAATCATTCGGGAAGCAGGAAACCTTTCGAGGCGAGAGATCTCTCCACCGCCTGGATCACGGAAGCGTCTTTGGCCCTTACTGTGTGCAAGTGGATTCCTCCGGTCAATGAAGAGAGGAGCCCTGCCTTTGTGGTCGCCAGGGCCTTGAGAAAGAGGTCTACATCTCGCCGGCAGGTGAGAGAAAGCTGCCCCGTGAGCTGGCCGTAGATGGGATGGTCAACGATTACGTCCAGCACTTCGGCTCCGGCGTCGACCATGGCATATAGTTCTGCGGCGGTCTCCTCCGGCGAATGGCGGACGGCGACCAATTTTGTGACGCCCGGAGGGCTCGATTCATCCAGCATCGTATATCCCCGGGGTGTAGCGATTATCCTCTCGCCCTGAGCCCGCAGGATCGTAATGTCTTGCACGATCACTTGCCGGGTTACCCCGAGGCGCGCAGCAAGGGAGGAGCCGGTGACCGGCGACTCTTCCCTGAGGATCGAAAGGATCCGGGCACGCCTTGACTCTGCGTTCACAGTAACCGCCTCCGGTGGGGTATTCTCTGGACGAAATCTCTTTACCTCTTCACCGGGATATCCGTAGTGTCACGTCTTCCTCTCGTTGGATATCTCCGTCTGTCACGTATTCTTCTCCAAGGTCTCCGCAACTCCGTCTCACGCGGAGGATTTGGCATCGCCTAAGCGAAGCCAACTAGCATAACCACTTGCGAGGAGGGTTAAAGGTGAAGGTATTCATCTCGTGCGATATTGAAGGCGTTTCAGGGGTCGTGGTGGCTTCCCCCCAGACCTCACCCGAAGGACGGGACTACGGGCGTGCCCGGGACCTCATGACGGCCGAAGTGAACGCTGCCATAAGGGGTGCCCTGAAGGCCGGGGCGACCGAGATCGTGGTCAACGATTCTCACGGCCCGATGACAAACATACTCATTGAAAAGCTGGATTCTGCGGCCACGCTGATCACGGGTACGCCTAAGCCGCTATCCATGATGCAGGGGATCGACCGCGACTTTGACGCCGCCGTATTTGTGGGCTATCACGCCAAGATGGGCGAAGTCGGGGTGCTCAGCCATACAATCTCGGGTGCCAGTGTGGCAGATGTCTGGGTGAACGACATCCCCGTAGGGGAGACGGGCATAAACGCCGGTCTGGCCGGGTATTTCGGAGTCCCGGTTGTCCTTGTCTCAGGCGATGACGTTGTCGCCAAGGAAGCCAAGGCCCTCTTGCCCCACGTACACACTGCCACCGTAAAATGGGCCGTTACCCGCACCGCGGCCCGGTGTTTGCCGCCTGAAAAAGCCCGCGAGACGATCGAAGAGGAAACGTTCCGGGCGCTAAGCTCTTTGAGCGAGGCGAAGGCATGGCTCCCTGAATCGCCCGTTACGTTCAAGATCGCGTTCAAAGACGCGGGGCAGGCCTGCAATGCCTCACGCATGCCCTACTCCGAGATGATCGATGGACGGACGCTTACCTTCACGGCAGACGACTACCTGACCGCGTTCAAGGGCCTCCGGGCGATGATCGCTTTGGCAGGTAGATAGGCAGTGGGCGACTAGGCAAGAGGTAGATGGGCGGTGGCAAATAGGTAAGATGGGCAGGTAGATAGATATTCCGAGAAAAGAGCCCGGCAGATGGCAGGCCCTGGAGGAACCTGCGGTCGCCGGGCTCTTCGGTATCACATAGGTATCAAGCGTCGACTTCCCTCTTTAGATCTCCATGAGTAACCCGGCAAGAACTGCTGCTCTCTCAGGCAGGCTCGAGAGAAGCACGTACTCGCCGGGCGAGTGTGCGTCATCTCCAACAGGGCCCAGCCCGTCGAGGGTTGGGATTCCAAGCGCCGAGGTGAAGTTACCGTCGCTACCTCCGCCCGTGCCCGATTCGCTGAGGTCGATGCCCATGTTCTGGCCGATGGCCCGGGCTAGCTGGAACAAAGCCAGGTTTTTCTGATTCCGCTCCATGGGAGGGCGGTTGAGGCCGCCTGTAACCGTTATGTTGACCCTTGGATCGACCGGCTTAAGGCCGAGTATTTTGGGAAGCACCCAGTCGGCGGCTTCCTGGGTTTTTACCCTGAGGTCGACTCGCAGGTGCGCTTCTTCGGCAACTACGTTGCTCCGTGTCCCCGCCTGGACGATGCCTACGTTCACGGTCGTGCCTTCATCCAGATCGGTGAGGCCGTGTAAGTAGAGGATCTGGTGGGCCGCTTCCTGGACGGCGGATATGCCTCTTGTGTAGTCCGCTCCGGCGTGGGCGGCTCGTCCCTGGATGGCTACCTCAAACATGCCGACGCCTTTGCGCCACGTCTTAAGAGATCCGCCTTGAGCGGAGGGTTCCAAGACCAGCACCGCTTTGGATTTCTTGGCTTCTTCCTCAATCAAAGGTCTCGATGAAGGCGATCCGATCTCTTCATCGGAATTGTTGAGGACCACTATGCGGTTCTTGGGGGCAAGTCCGAGTTCAGACAGGGTTTTCACCGCGTACAGGGTTTCCACGATGCCGCCTTTCATGTCGTAAGCCCCGGGGCCGTATCCTTTTCCGTTTTCCACTCTAAAGGGGCGCTTTGCGGTTTCACCTGCGGCCCAGACCGTGTCCATGTGGCAGAGAATTAGAACCTGACTTTCGCCTTTGCCCCACTCGGCTCTCACATGATTCCCATATTCCTTTTGCTCAAGGATATGTACCGAAGCTCCGGTTTCCTTCCACTTCTCGGCGAGCATATTGGAGAAGCGGTCAATGTGAGCTTTGTCGGTGCTTGGGGAATCAATATTGGTGAGTTCCTCGAGAGTACCGACCATTTCTTCTTGCTTGTTCCTGAGGCTCTCTAGAATCTCTTTGTGCAAGTCGCTCGACATCATTTTGAATCCCTCCATGAGGCAAATGCCGTATGATACATGGTTGCCTGCCCGGCCCCGGAAAGCCGGACTCCGGATCGTCCCCTTGATACATACAGATTCTACAATGCGTTGAGTGCCATTATCCACGCTGCAAGAGTCACCGTGCTGCAAAGCGTTCCTACCAACGTGGCACACGACACAAGGTCGGGTTTGGCATCGAATTCATGTGCCAAAATAGTCGAGTTGACGGCCGGCGGCATGGCGGATTGGAGGATCAGGATCTTCCATGGAAGGCCGCTCAAACCAAACACGTTGCCGGCGATTGCGGCAACGACCGGCGCCACAAGGAGTCTCAGGATTACCGTCAATAAGACGGGCTTCCACAGGGAGGAGTCGCCTTTCGTCCCTACCAGCTGGAGTCCGAGGAGGAACAAGAAGACGCCGATACCTCCACCTGCAAGGAGGCTAATGGGGCGAGCGATAACCTGGGGTACCGGTATCCCGAAGATCTTTACGCCCATCCCGAAAAGCGCAGCATACATCGCGGGCATCTTCAGCACGGTCATGAGGGCTTTCTTGGCGTCCATCTTGGTTGAGGCAGCAACGTATACACCATAGGTCGCCAAGAGTATGCCTTGGACTACGAAAAACACGGTGGCGAAGTCCATACCTTCTTGCCCAAATGCAAAGAGACTTACGGGAAGGCCGTAGTTCCCGGCGTTACTGAAGATGGTAGCCAGGAGAAGGCCCCTGGAAGTAGCCTTTTCAAACCGGACGAACTTGAACACCAGGGAAAACACCAGTGTGAAGACAAAAGGCAGAGCCAGACTAATGCCCGACAATCTCCACACCGCCGAAAGGTCGGCTTCCGAGGTGGACAGCGAGTTGAAAGTAAGGGCAGGCGAGAGGACGTAAAGACACATCTTTGACACAGTGCCCTTGTCCAACGCTAGTTTTTTCCCCGCCACGTATCCGGCCAAGGCTATTAAGAGGGCGGGAAGTACGGCATAAATGGCCAAATGAGTCACACCTTCACTCCCCAAAGAACTGTTTCTCATTATACACCTCTTTGGCGGAAGGCAGGATCTTTCGGGTGTAGAAGCGAATCGGGTAGGACCGGGATTCGAACAACGCTCAGAAAGGAGATCTGACATGCTGGCGATCAAGGGCGGAAAGATCTACACGGTCACCGGAGACGTTATCGAAGGCGGCGTCATCCTTATCGAAGACGGCAAGATCAAGGCCGTAGGCAAAGACGTCCAGATTCCTGAAGGTGCGGAAGTAGTCGACGCTACAGGGAAAGTCGTTACACCGGGACTCATAGACTCCCACAGCCACCTGGCAGTTTTCGGAGAACCGTCGGTCTGGGCCAACGCAGACGGAAACGAAACGTCGGATCCAATCACCGCTCATATCAGGGGAATCGACTCTTTGAACCCCCAGGACCCGGCGATCCCCGATGTAGTTAGCGCGGGAGTTACCACGGTGTATACGGGCCCGGGTAGCGCCAACCTTGTGGGCGGGACCGGGTTCGCCATGAAGCTCCGCGGCAGGACCGCCGAAGAAATGGTCATTCCCGGGACCGAAGCAATGAAGATGGCCCTCGGCGAGAACCCCAAGAGAGTGTACGGAGAAGGCCAGCGTAGGGCCCCCAAGACCAGGATGGGCAACGCGGCCGTCTTGCGGGAAGCCCTTGTGAAGGCCCAGAACTACATAGACAAGGTTGAAAGAGCCAAGGCCAAGGCAGACAAGGGTGAGAACTCTAACCCGCCGGATAGGGACCTCAAGCTCGAGGCGCTGGCGAAGGTCCTAAAGAGGGAATGGAAGGCCCGGATCCACGCGCACAGGGCCGACGACATCATGACCGCCATCAGGATTGCCGAGGAGTTCAACCTGGACTATATAATTGAGCACTGCACGGAAGGGTACAAGATCGCGGATATCTTGGCCGAGAAGAAAGTCCGTGCCACCATAGGCCCCCTGCTCATGGCCCGCGGCAAGATGGAGATCATCGACACCTCGCTGGCGAATCCGGGCATCCTCGCGAAGGCCGGGGTGAAAGTCGCCATCCAGTGCGATACCTCAAGCAACACCAAGTGGCTCGGCCTCCACGCCGGGCTGGCCGTCAAAGAAGGCATGTGTCCGGTAGAGGCCTTGAAGGCCATCACGATCAACGCCGCCGAGATAATCGGCCTCGAGGACAGGCTCGGGAGCATCGAGGTCGGTAAAGACGCCGATGTGGTGGTATGGAGCGAGCACCCGTTCTGCACCATGGCCATTGCCGAGAAGGTCTTCATAGACGGCAAGCTGGTTTCAGAAAGGGTTCCCCCCAACCGGGGTTGCAGCCACTAAGGCTTTGCGTCGCTTTCGCAAGTGTGAACAGAGCCCCCTTGGAGGGGGCTCTGTCCGTGAAATCTCGCGGTACCGCGTCTTGGAGCGTGCTGCGCTTACGTGCTGGCTTAGAAGCAGGTCAAGCAGGCAAAGCCCAAGACCAACAGGATGAGGATCAAGAAGAGGATGAAGGGAGAACCGAATCCGCCTCCTCCAACTCCTGCCATGTTGCTTCCCTCCTTCGATGTAGGGTCGCTGCATCTTATGTCAAGTACCCGTGGAGGGTTACTGAACACGAGACGCAGACAGGCAGAGGATGGGAGCCCGCGGGCCTCGAATCCGGTCATGTGGAAACCAAAGATCCGTGGGAGAGATAAGTCTGGATATCAGAGAGACCGTAATACGGCTGTCGGGCCCGGTGAGCCTTAAGGCAACACTTGAGTGCGGTCAGGCATTCAGGTGGAAACCGGCCGCTTTTCCAGGTAGGCCTGCTCTCCCCGTTGCCTACCGGGGAGTGATAGGGGAGCTGGCCCTCGCCGTGGGCCAGACCTCTCCGGTTACGAGCGAGATATATGTCGCGTGGGACCCATCTTCCGTGTCTCTCTCCGGGCCATCTTATGTATCGCAGGTAGTGAGGCGGTACTTCTCGGACGAGGACGACATTAAAACGATCGAAGGCGTTCTCTCCCGGTCGGGGGGCGTAATGGCAGAAGCGGTCGCCTACGGCCGGGGACTCCGCATACTCACCCAGGACCCCTGGGAGTGCCTGGCTTCGTACGTGCTATCCCTGAACAAGAACATCCCGGCCATCTCGAAAACCGTCGAGTACCTCGCAGGGTGTTTCGGGGAGCCTGCCGGGATGGGGGCATTTGGGTTTCCGTCTCCGGGAGCCATAGCGTCTCAAGACGTCTCTTCCCTGAGGCAGTCAAGGTGCGGATTTCGCGATAAGTACCTGTACGATGCCGCGGTGAAGGTCCTCTCGGGAGACGTTGACCTCGAGCTCGTGAGATCAATGCCTGTGGAAGAAGCCAGGCAGGAGCTCATGAAGATAAAGGGAGTCGGCCCCAAAGTGGCGGACTGTGTGCTCCTTTTCGGTTATCACAGGCTGGATGTGTTTCCTGTTGACGTCTGGATAGCGCGGGCTGTGTCAAGGTATTTCATGGGCGGAAAGAAGCTCGGCCCCCGGGAGGCAAGAGAGTTCGGTGAGCGGCGCTTTGGCGCTTTCGCAGGGTACGCTCAAGAGCACCTTTTCTACTGGATAAGGAACGCTGCTCCAAGGTAGGCAAAGGCGACAGGTTTCCTTGACGCGATATGGAATTAGGACACCGTGGAGGGGAGGAATTGGCATATGGAACTCAAGTATGACCACTATTACCTGTACGAGGAACTGGAGAGCGCGCTTAAGGGCCTTGCGGAGAAATACCCGTCTCTCATGACCCTTGAGTCGGCCGGCAAGACGCCTGAAGGAAGAGACATTTGGGCAGTTACGATAACCGACACGTCGGCCGGTTGTCCGTCTCAGAAGCCGGCTTTCTACTTCGACGGCAACCACCACGCCGGCGAAGTCACAGGTTCCATGATATCCGTGTACATAATCGATTATCTCCTTAAGAATTTCGGAAAAGACGAGCGAGCGACCAAAATCTTGAAGCGGTATACGGTATACGCGATTCCCCGCGTGTCTCCCGACGGGGCCGAGGTATACCTTACGACACCGGAGACACTAAGGTCTGTGCCGAGGCCTTACCCGCATCCTAACCCCGAAGAAAAGGAAGGGCTCTATCCTGCGGACATAGATGGCGACGGCGAAATACTCCTCATGCGGGTCAAGGACCCTGCAGGCGAGTGGAAAGTATCGCCAAAAGACCCGAGGGCCCTCGTCCGCAGGGGACCCGACGAGGATGAAGGTACGTTCTACCGCGTGTACACCGAGGGGCTCATAAGGGACTATGACGGCGGTCCGGTCAAACCAGCGCCGCCCAAGTGGGGGATTGACCTGAACCGGAATTATCCCTACGGTTGGGCGCCGGATACGAGACAGCCCGGCGCGGGAGAATTCCCCCTGTCAGAGCCCGAGACCAGGGCCGTGGCGGAGTTCATTGCCTCGCACCCGAATATAGCGCTGGCTTTCACGTTCCATACAACTGGCGGGGTCATCCTGCGCGTTCCCGGCTCCCACCCCGCATCGAAGAGCCCCCGGAGAGACATACAGACTCTTATCGCCATAGGTGAGATGGGCACGGAGGAAACCGGGTACCCGTGCATTCCGTGCTACGAGGATTTCTCGGGAGGAAGTCCCGATTCTTTCTCAACCGGAGCCTTCGATGACTGGCTCTATGAGCACAGAGGCGTCTTGAGCTACACGGTGGAGACCTGGAACCAGGCCCAGCGCGCCGGAGTAGCGCAGTGGCCCAGGCGTCCCAAGAGCCCCAAGGAACAGGAAGAAGACTTCTTGAAGCTCCTCGAGTGGAACGACCGGGAGCTGGGCGGGGCAGGCTTCGAGCCCTGGCGCCCGTTTGACCATCCTCAGATCGGCCCCGTTGAGATAGGCGGGTGGCGCACCAAGTTCGTAGTCCAGAACGCTCCCAGAGCATTCCTCGAAGCCGAGTGCTACAAGAATTGCATGTTTTCTCTCCGCGCCATGATGACTCTGCCGCGGCTTGAGCTCGACAAGGTTGCCGTCAAGCCCTTGGGCGGGGGAGTGTACGAACTTAACGCCCTCGTGAGGAACCTTGGCTACCTGCCGACCTCCGGCAGCTACCAGGCCCACTTGGTGAACAAGGCAAGGCCCCTCGAGGCCTGGGTGTCCGGAGAAGGCATTGAGGTGGTAGGGAAGGCCAAGAAGGAGATCGGTCACCTGGACGGGCGCGCCGGAGACAACCGCGGTTTCGGCGGGGGTTATTTCAGAGGGGGAGCGGCCACCCGGGAGACAAGAGTCGGCTGGGTGGTGAAAGGCAAGGAGGGTACGGTTGTAACGATCGCCGTTTCTGGCGAACGGGCAGGAAGAGCGGAGGCCCGAGTAGCCCTGGAATAAGGCACCAGTAGCCAAGAAGGAAAAGCGCCGGGGATATGGAAATGTTGTCGAAAACTCGTGATGGAAGTGATTGGATTGGCGCTCCCTGGAAAGGTACTGGTCATAGCAAACCCCGTGGCAGGCCACGGCAGGACGAAGAAACGACTTCCGGCGGTTCGGGGCGCTCTGGATGAGTTGGGTATCCCCTACGACGTGGTGGAGACAGAGCGCAGAGGGCACGCAACCGAAATCTCCAAAGCGGCTGCAGCGAACGGTTATGATGTGCTCGCAGCCATGGGCGGCGACGGCACTCTCAGCGAAGTCGTAAACGGCCTCATGGTGGCGAGCCAAGAGGGAACTCAGAACCCCGTGAAGCTCGCTGTGATACCCTCCGGAACGGGTAACGACTTTGCCGTAGGTAGCGGGCTCTTTGCCACCTGGGAAGGAGCCGTCCGGGCCCTCCTTAGGCCCAACGTGAAGTACATGGACGTGTTCCAATTCTCCGACTCCTCGGGCTTCAAAAGGTATGTGGTGAACTCGGTGGGCATCGGTTACGATGCCTACGTCGTGAAACGAGTCGCAGAACTGGGTTCCAGAAAGCTCGGCAGCTTGAGCTATATGTATGAAGCGCTACGTGGCGTCTTCTACTTTAACCCCGGCCAGATCTCGATTTCCGTCGATGGCGGGCAAGGCGCCACATACGAGAAGACATGGGTGTGCGCCATAACCAACTCTCAGATATTCGGCGGTGGGCTTAAGGTAAACCCGGGGGCTTTACCGGACGATGGGCGACTGAACGTGGCGTTTCTTCACGGGATACCGCGCCAGAGCCTCTTGCCTCTCATATTCCTTGTGCGGAACGGAAATCACGTGGGCAAGGAAGGCGTGGTGCTTAAGGACGCTGCTTCCATTGAACTCTCGGCTCCCGACGGTTTTCCCTGCCATGTTGATGGTGATACTGTTGATGCGCGCTTTCCCGCGACGGTGAGGGTGATTCCCGGAGCCTTACCGTTTGTCGCGAACGGCGCGCCGTAATCCTTGAGGACAGAGGGATGAGAGGAGGAGGTCCGGCTCCGGCCGGGTTCAAGAGTTTACCATGCCAAATACTCGCAACGTTACGGGGAACGAGCTCCGGAAGCTTTTCAACCGGCTTAACCCTTTTACCGAAGACCTCCGGCTTAGGCCGGAAGAAGAGAGAAAAACCGTCCTGGCCGTGAACGGAAACTTCCCGTTCGAACTGGAGCTGGCAGGGTTCTACCACGCTTCGGCCCTTTCTGGGGGTTCTCCGATTATCATCCAGTTCAGCATGGGGGCGCTCGCGACGGCCGGTCGCGGCCTCAGGCCCCGGGCCGGTTTCGTGGAGTCTCTCCGCGCCGGGGCAAGGCTCGCGAGGCTCGCTGCGGAAGAGTACTCATCCATGTATGAGCCTCCCCTTGCGGCTCTCGGGCTTGACCACTACGCCGTGCCGGGGGTCCGCGAAGCTTTGTCTTCCGAAAAAGGGCCGGATGTGAGCGATGATATGAATCCCTCCAAAGCGAGAGTCAGGTCCAGCTTGGAGGAGGCATTGGATGCGGCCCGGGCGTACGGTGTGAGGGCGCCCTCCCTGGAAGACATGGCCGCTTGGGAGGCATATCTTTCTTCCGGACCATACAGGGAGGCCGTGGCCGGTTTCAGGGCCTTGGTCGAAGAAATGCGTCCTGCCTGGGCGATGATCGATACGGAAGACCTGCCGCCCATTTTGAACTTTGCCGTGACCAAAGAGGTCTCTCAGCTTCTGACTACCTTGGGGAGCGATGCCATCCTTGAGGCTGAGTACGGCGCTACCGGGCGGTCGGGCGACGAAACGGATTACGTAAGGTTGAGCGGCGAAAAGCTCCAGGATTTCGCGCGCCAGGTCGCAGGGTTTGTCCGGTATACGGGGGCCGGCGGCATTTCCTACCCCATCGGGATGGAACACGGGGCTCCGTCGGCCGTAAGGCGCGAACCGGACTCGGAACGGCTGGAGACGGTGCAGAGAGAGATCCTCAGAGAAACCGGCTGCTACACGCCGTTCGCCCAGCACGGCGGTACCGGGGCCAAGAGAGTCGTAAGAGGGCTCGTGGCGAAAGACAACGTAAACACCCTGTTCCTGGTAACGGCGGCCCAATCTCTTAAAGAGCACATCGACAAGAACCGGGAAGCCATAGACCGGGGAGAAAAATCGGCTTCCGGCGTCGATATGTACCTTTCTGCCTCCCGGTCAATCATGGAAGCGACCGTAAGGAAACTCAAAGAATGCGGTACTTACGGTTACTTCGGTGAAGGATCGGTGTCGGCCCGGGTTAAGCGGGGTTAAGCGGGGTAAGCTCGCCCGCCGGGCGAACACGGGCCGCTAGACCCGCACTTCCTTCCACCTGCCGGTCCTGAAACGCAAAGATATGAAGATCCCGCGTACTATCTGGTCTATGGCCATTCCGAGCCATGCACCGGGAAGGCCCATTCTCACCACGTTTACGAAGAACCAGCCCAGACCCACGCGGCCTATCCACATGCCCAAGGCCGTAGAGTAGAGGGGATACTTGGTGTCCCCGGCTCCCCGGAGTCCACCTGCCAGGATGAACTGGATGGATTGGAACGGTTGGGCAAATGCGTATATCTTGAGCACAAGGGCGGAAGCTAATACCACCGACATATCGTTGGTGTAGAGCATGGCGATGTACTTGCCGAAGAAGATGAAGATAAGCGCCATGGCTCCTCCAAAAGCAAGACCCATATTACGGGAGGTGTAGGCGCAGCGTTCGGCGTCTTCCGGCCGCTTGGCCCCGAGATACTGGCCAACCAGCGTCGTGCAGCCTGTTGCGAAAGCCATTCCGGGCATGAAGGTGAGGCTCAGGATGTTCATGGACGTTTGGTGGGCTGCGAAAGTTATGGTTCCGAGAGACGAAACGACTCTTGCGAAGAGGACCTGTCCGGTGCGGAGGACGCCCTGCTCCATTGCGGCAGGAAAGCCGACATTCAGGATTCTCTTGAGGATCTCAGGGTTTGGCCTGTAACCGCCCTTGAAATCGAGGCGTACTTGCTTCTTGCCTCTAAGGACAATGATCACAAACCATACGGCTGCCACAACCCTTGAGAAGGTCGTGGCGACACCGGCGCCAAATACGCCCCACCGTGGGAAGCCGAACTTGCCCCAGATGAGAATATAGTTGAAGGTGACGTTCACGGCGTTTGCGGTAAGGTTAACGGTCATGGGGGTCCTGGTATCGCCTGCTCCGCGGAGGGCAGAAGCAAGTCCCATGGCTAGTGCGCTGAATACGAATCCGAAGGCCACAACCCTAAAATAGGGAGTCCCTACGCGGATGACTTCGGGTTCGGCCCCCATGAATTCCAATATCGCCGAGGAGGTGAGGCCTGCGAAAAGGGAGACGGCAAGGCCTAGGAGAATCACCAAGACGAAAGTCTGCTTCAGGGTGTCCGACGCATCTTTGGGCTTGCCCATCCCGATGAAGCGGGCAACCAGTGCGGTGGTGCCTACGTTGAGTGCCTGGAATATAGCCAAGAGCAGCATTATGGGTTGGTTTGTGAGGCCTACTGCCGTTATGGCTTCAGGGCCTACTCGACCGACCTGGATCATGTCTGCCATTCCAACCAGTGATACGAGGAACATCTCAACAAGGGTCGGGGCCGAAAGGCTCCAGACTACTTTGCGAGCAGTATGGCTATCAAGTTCTTCTGTTTCGAGGTATGCCGCCCGGGCCGCTTCTCTTTGCAATTTGGTCTATTCCCGCCTTTTTGCTCGAGATTATTTAGTTCCGTACCCGTAACAGTCTAACTGTAAGCAGACTCTTTGACAACTCGAAAGGAGTGCTGGTAGTGGGAGAACAATCCAAGAGGCTGTTGAGCCCCGCGCCCCTCTTGTGCCCGGTCCCCGTGGTGCTGGTAACGTGCGGCGACATTGACGCCGAGAAGAACGCCATCACGTTGGCTTGGGTGGGTGTGGCTGCATCGGAGCCGCCGTGCGTGACCATTGGTGTCAGGCCGACCCGGTATTCTTTTGGCCTTATCCAGCGTTACGGCGATTTTGTGGTGAATGTGCCCGCGGCTCACCAAACGGAGGCCCTTAAGTACTGTGGGTCGGTATCGGGTAGGAACGAGGACAAGTTCCAGGGCGCGAAATTGACTCCGGTCCCTGCCGAGAGGACCAGGGCGCCCCTTATCAAAGAGTTTCCCTTGAATCTGGAGTGCAAGGTGAAAAGCCGGGTGTCTCTGGGGAGCCACGACCTCTTCATCGGAGAAATAGTGGCCGTCCACGCAAACAGCGATGTCCTTACGGCCGGTGAGGTAGACCCGGCCAAGCTGAAAGCCGTGACTTACTTCCGCGGCAAGTACTACCCGCTGGGTGAACCCGTAGATAGAAACTGATAGGAGAGGTACATATGGAAGGCTACGAAACCGGAGATTCCCGTCCCGTGCTTTTCGAGATTGAGGATGGGGTAGGCATCATTACCTTGAACAGGCCCCGGCAGCTCAACGCTCTCAACAAAGAGGTGCTTGAGAGCCTCCGCTCGGTCGTCGAGGAAGCCCGCTCAAACGGTTCCTTGAGGGCGCTTGTGATCACGGGCACGGGGCCCAAAGCGTTCGTGGCAGGTGCAGATATCGGTGAGATGGCCGCGATGGACCCGGAAGGGGCGTCTTCCTTCTCGGAGTTCGGTCAAAGCGTTTTTGAGGCCATCGAACGCCACCCAAAGCCGGTAATCGCGGCGATAAATGGTTATGCGTTGGGCGGAGGCTGCGAACTTGCGCTGGCGTGCGACATCCGCATCGCCGCCGAGAATGCCCGTTTCGGCCAGCCGGAGGTCGGTTTGGGCATAATCCCGGGCTTTGGGGGAACGCAGAGGCTTGCCCGGTTGGTGGGGAAGACCATGGCCCTGGATATGATCTTGTCGGCCCGCATGGTGGGGGCGGAAGAAGCCCTGCGCATAGGCCTCGTGAGCAGGGTCGTACCTGAGGGGAAGGCTTTGAGCGAAGCTTTGGCGCTCGCAGGCGAGATAAGCCGGAAATCGCCTTATGCCGTAAGCCAAGCCAAGAAGGCCGTCAGAGAGGGTCTTCTTGGGACCTTGCACGACGGCCTCAAGATTGAGAGGGAACTGTTTGCCGCCTGCTTCTCCCATCCCGACCGGGAAGAAGGGATGAGGGCTTTTCGCGAAAAACGCAAGGCGGAATTCTAGGCGAGCTTTACGGCGGTCCCTGTAGAGAGTACCAGCATCATGCCGTTTGTCAGGATCTCATGGTCGATCTTGACGCCCACTATGGCGTTGGCGCCTATTCGCGCGGCCCGGTCGGTCATCTCCCTGATGCACGCTGCCCGGGCCTCGACCAGCTCTTCCTCGTAACCTGACGTCCGCGCCCCGAAAAAGTCGGCAAGTTGCGCCGCGAAGTCGCGGATGAAGTCGGTCCCCAAGGCCACTTCGCCGGCAACGATCCCCAGGTACTCTTCAATCTTCCGTCCCTCGACTCCGGGCGTAGTAGTCACGATCATAGCGTAAGGTCTCCTCTCTAAAGGTTTTCCGAGCCACATTCTTATTACGAAGACGAAATCGGGTGGTTGGCGGTTCAAGATCCTCTCCGTGAAGCCGATAAAATGATTGGCGGTCTCGGAGAGAGGTCGCAGGAGGTACCATGGCACAAAGCATGACCGGCACAAATACGGGAGCCTCACCGGGAAGAGCTGCGGCAAGGCGGAAGTCGATGCCTCTCGCCCTCTTGGTGCTTCTTCCAGTACTGGCAGTCGGCGCCTTCTACCTGGGAGCTCAGTATTACACTGCGAAAAGGAGCACAACCTTTACCGCCATTGCCGTCGCAATGGACGAGGAAGGCCTGACCTTCTACAAGCCGGCTTCAGGCCTTACCGACCGGTTTTGTCCGGACGGCACGGAGTCCCCTCTAGTCAAAGTGCCTTTGGCGCCGCGGTATTCTGTAAAGGACTCCGCAGGGAAAGGAGTCAAGCAGGGGGCTTTCAGTGTTGGGGAAGGCGCGGAAAAGGCGGTGGAGGTTACCGTCAACCCCCAGGGAAAAGTGTGTCGAATACGGGAACTGGCCCAGTTTTTCTCCGTGGAAGGCACGTTGACACTTAAGAAGCCAGGTGAAATGGATGTAGGCGGGAAGGCGGTCTTCTCAAGGGCCGATACCTTGCTCTTGGATTCAGGGGCTCTTACGGCGAGAAGCGGGGAAGAGCTCGAAAGTTTTCTCGAGACGGGTGACACAGTCAAAGTCTTGGGCTTTGAAAACGAGGCCCTTTTGGTGGATAGGGTGGCACGGGCAGGACGTCTGTCCGTGACAGCCAGCGTCGCGGGATCCCGGGTATATATCGACGGAACCTTGCGCGGCAGAACTCCTCTCGAAGTGTCATGCGCTCCGGGTGAGAGAGAGGTGCTTGTAAGGGCCGACGGTTACAGGGACCACAGGGGAATCGTGCGGGTAGATTCGATGGAAACTGCGACCTATCATGCCTCTCTCGATGAAATCACCGGCACTCTGGTTGTGACTTCTACTCCCCAAGGCGCCCTCGTCTACGTGGACAACGAAATGCGTGGCACGACTCCTCTTAAGATCCCGGTTAGGCCCGGAATGCACGAGGTAACACTTGAGATGGAAGGTTACCACCCAAAGTCCACAGAGGTCTTGGTGCCGGCAGAATACGAGCAGGCAGTGAGCGCCGTCTTGACCAGGATGGCCGGTTCGGCTCCGGGGGGCGTAACCGCTCCGGATATAGGCGCCCGGGACGTCACCGTTGTGAGCACCAATCCTGAGGCCATGACTTTCCGGGGGATGTACCCCGCGGGCTACGAGGACACCTTCAAGGTGACGTCCGCCACCACCATGGACGGATGGCCCGTGAACCGGAGCACGCTTGAGAGGCTCCTCCCCGGCGAGCAGGTCAGAGTGGTCCTTTCGCCTGAAGGCTTTGTGGCCTCCATGTCAAAGACTTCGGCCCACAATTTCACGCAAAAGGGCCAAGTGATGGCGAAAAGCGGGCCGTCCCTCTTTATCGGCGAACGCTGGATCGAGTGCTCTATGGCCTGGAACGCCATTATCCAGGATGCTCACGGGAATCGGTGGCCGAGGGAAATATCGTCCGGCGACACCGTGACCGTCTACGGCGCCTCGGCAAACGACATACGCCTTGTTCGTGTAGACGATACGTTGGGTGACACGACCGTAGTGGAGGGCCACCTGGTTGCTACCGCGCAAGGCTTCCGGCTGTTCGGAGACAGCCACATTGTCGGCATACACATACCGGACGGTTTGCGCGTGGCCGATATCGAGGAGAGGGCGACCGTCCCTGTTTCGGGTGTCCCCTCCGGCTCGCGCGTCCGGTTCATGCTCTCCCCCAAGCAAGAGACGGTATGGGCTGAGATCGTGTGGAAGGCCAATGTTTCCGTAGAAGGGCCCATTAGCGTGTTTGGCGGCAACCTCCTAAGGATAGGAGCGTCCTGGGAAGACCTCGTCATGAACATGTGGGCCGTCGTCTACCATGGCTCGTCCAGGACAAGCCATCACAACCTCGCCATTGGAGACTTCGTGCTTGCGGCGGGGCCATCCACCGGAGACATACGGTTTGTATGGGTCCAGAACGACGCGCTGAATGTCCGGGTTATCGATACCGTGGTGCGGACAGTGCCGGGACGCCAGGAAAAGGCTCTTTTCGAAATAACCCCATCGGGGCTTGGATCCCATCCTTTCTACTTGAATGCCCAGGCTACGATCGGCCATCCGGCGGCTCAGAAGACTCTCCGGGCGTCGGCTTTGGAGCCCGGAGACCGGGTAAGGCTCTGGGTTGACGCCCTGAGGGAGATTGTCTGGGCCGAGGTAACGGCCAAAGTCGACTTCAGCGCGACCGGAGTATATCTCGGGGTGAACCGCAGCTACACATATTTGAGCGATATGAGGCGGTACAGCATAAGAAGTGACCTCATCGTGACAGGGCTTGCAGAAGGCGAGTACCCGGAGCCTGGGTCGACTGTGAGGGTTGCCGGGACCGGCGGGGTCATAACTTACCTGGAGGTCCTGAGCGACAGGAGGCCCGACCGCACGTTTAAGGGCACGGTGCTCTCTACAAAAGGCGTTCTGAGTGTGAGGGGAAACTGGCTGTACGAGGAGGTCTCATACGACAAGAACACCTGGTTTGTGGACTGGGAGCTCATGGTCGACGGCCCTGTAAGCAGCCTGTTCCCGGGCGACGTCGTAACAATCCACGTGGATATCGCCGACGAGGCCGTCCTCGTTGAGCGCACCTACTCTCCTCCTTTCAAGTTGGAGGGGACGATCGAGGCGAGGCAAGGCCGCACCCTGATAGTGAGCGACAAATCCGGCAAGAAAACCGTTGAGCTTTTGAGGTCGGCACGCATCTTCAAAGACGGTGTGCAAGGCACTCTGTATGATCTCCGCGTGGGTGACAAGGTTTATCTTTCCGGGACCGACAAGAACAGCATTGACGTGGTGGTCGGCGACTGGTGAGGCCGCCGGCCATCGTTCAAGCTTCCAGGCACTTCTCAAGGGTTTCTCCCCTCACATGCTCGAGGAAAAACAACATGAAGCCCGCCGTAGTGCGTATAGCCCTCGGTATCAAGAGAGCCGTAGCTTCTTTCCTGGCCTCTTCCGATGGTCCGCACACGTCGTCGATGTATGTCATTGAGTACTCTGCATTGGCGATCGCCCAGCCCTCGGGCGTCTCTGAGAGACGGTAAATGCCGCCGTCTTCCACGGCGAAAAGCTCTTTGTTCTTATCGACCCACTTCTCGTATTTCTGGTGGCCCCGAAGCACAAGGCAGTTGGAATGGTAAGGCTGGCAGCAATCTTGGACAATGTGAAGGCAAGCTCCAAGCATAAACAATGACTTTTCTATATCCCTGGTCCAAAGCGATGTGGCTTGCAGAAACCAGTTCTTGATCTGGTCGGCGGCTCCCGGCCATATCCAAAGGCCCCGCTTGGTCCGGGGGTTGTAGTGGTGGGTGGAGTTCATCCAGAGCGAGTCGGCCCAGTAATTGCCTTTTACGATCTTGTGAAGGCCCTTCCTCATAAAGGCCGCCGCTTCTTCATATCCGTCGTTGCCAAGGACCCTCACGGCCATTTCAGTCAGGAACCGGTGGGTCTTTCCGGACTTATCGATAAGCTTCTGAAACGGCGTGCCTATAAAGCGCACGAAGAATTGTGCTTTAACAGTCTTGGCTATCTTATTCCCAAGGTCCCCCAAGAGGTTCAGGTATGTCTCTTCTGTCTGCAAGAGTCCCCTCCGTCTTCCGCCGTATAAACGCATCCATTGTAGCACCCTTCGGTACTCGTGTAAGCACGCAAAGGGCGAGAGGGCGAGAATTTCACGGGTTGTCTCCGGATCCTGATATAATGAATCCTCGATATTCCATGAGAAGCTATGCTCAAAGCGGCTTGAGACCGAAAGGACCGGTAGGACATGTCCCAATATGAAAAGGCCGGGGAAATCCGCAATGTAGCGGTTATCGCCCATGTTGACCACGGAAAGACCACTCTCGTTGACGCCCTTCTCCGTGAGACGGGCGCCTTTGGAGAAAAGAGGCTCCACCCTGAGCGTGTTATGGATTCAACAGCCCTCGAAAGGGAACGGGGCATCACCATACTGGCGAAGAACACTTCGGTTCGCTATAGAGGTACAAAGATCAACATTGTGGACACGCCGGGGCACGCCGATTTCGGAGGTGAGGTGGAGAGGATCCTCGGCATGGTAGACGGGGCCCTTCTCCTGGTCGACGCCCTGGATGGTCCCATGCCTCAGACCCGGTTTGTAGTCCAGAAAGCCCTTGAGCACCGCCTAAAGCTCGTGCTTGTGATCAACAAGATCGACCGGAGGGACGCGCGGGTGGGGGAAATCTACGAAGAAGTCTTTGACCTCCTTATTGACCTGGGAGCCGGCGACGACGATGTGGATTTCCCGGTTGTGTACACCGATGCCAGGGCCGGTTTCGCGACGACCGATTTGGAGACAGCCCTCTCCTACACGGTTTCCGGCGATCGTTCGAGTTTTAGGTTCACCATATCTCCGGTACTGGACGCCATTATCGATCACGTGCCGGCGCCGTCGTGTGATGCAGAAAGCCCCCTCCGGATGATGGTGAGCACGCTTTCTTATGACGACTATATCGGAAGGATAGCCATCGGTCGGGTGGAATCGGGCGCCTTACGGAAAGGCCGGCATATTGCCCTGTGCCGCCTTGACGGACAGGTAACTCCCGGCCAGATATCAGGCCTGTGGGTTTTTCGGGGCCTTGAGCGGATGGAAGTGAGCGAGGCCCGCGCAGGCGATATTGCGGCAGTCTCGGGCATAGACGATGTGTCCATAGGTGAGACCATCGCCGACCCCATATATCCGGAGCCATTGCCTCCCATTAAGGTCGACGAACCGACCATGATGGTCACTTTCAGGGTGAACGACAGCCCGTTTGCAGGGAAGAGCGGCGTCTACCTTACATCAAGGCACCTCAGGGAGCGCCTCTACAGGGAAGCACGCAAGGACCCGAGCCTCAAGGTGGAGGCGACGGCGAACCCCGACGAGTTCGAAGTAAGCGGTAGAGGTGAGCTCCACCTCGGCATCCTCATAGAGACCATGAGGCGAGAAGGGTATGAAATGGGCATTTCCAAACCGGAAGTCATCCTGAAAGGCGCCGGGGCTCAAAAATTGGAACCTTACGAAATATTGTCCTTGGACATCCCTGAGGAGTACATGGGCCGGGTCATGGAGGAACTGGGGCCCAGGCGCGCGGAGGTGGCGGAGATGCACCCGGATACATCGGGGAGGGTGCGCCTCACTTTTCGCGCGCCGACGAGAGGTCTCATGGGGTTTCGGCCGGTGTTCTTGACCATCACCAAAGGAACAGGCATTATGCACCGGGTTTTTGATTCATACGGAGAATACTCCGGCGAAATACACTCGCGGCGCGAGGGAGCCATGATCTCCTGGGAGACCGGGACGACAACCACCTACGCTCTCCACAATGCCCAGGAGAGAGGGATATTGTTTGTCGGGCCCGGCGAGGAGGTCTACGGAGGACAGATCGTGGGGCAGAACTCCCGAAACCGGGATCTGGACATCAATGTGTGCAAGAAGAAGCATCTTACTAACATGCGGGCGAGCACTGCCGAGGAAACATTGAGGCTCACGCCCAAGCGGGTCATGAGTCTGGAAGATGCTATCCAGTGGATAAGAGAAGATGAACTTGTCGAGGTCACGCCCGATGCGCTTAGGCTACGAAAGATCATACTGGACCGGAACGAGCGGCACCGGGCGAGCAAGGACAGGGGCCAGGAACCTGACGAAGAGGCGTGAGCGAGAAAAAGAAAGATAGGGTAACGGACAGTAAGGAGCCCCCGGGGGTCCGGGGGCTTAATGGCCTTACCCGGCGGTCCTCCCGCTGGGATTGGAGGCGCCGAGAAGACGTCTACTTGAAGACACTCAGCACCACCTCCTTTCCTTGACGGGACGATTCTCGGTTGGGCGAAGACTTTCCTGCTTCCGCTGCAGGATCTTGCCGAAAAAGCGGGAATTTCTAGAAAGCGTGCTTTTTGTGCTATGTTCGCCGGAGCCGTTTGATTTGAGGGTGCGGACCTATGGAAGTCAAGTATATTTTGGAACAGGCCTATAAGATGTCCTGGGAGGAAGTTGACGAAGTCTGCCGCGGGATCGCCCTGGCGGCGGATAGGAGCTTTGGACCTGAGGTCGTTGTGGGCATAGCGAAGGGAGGGCTAATCCCGGCTGCCATAATAGCTTCACTCCTCAGGATCGAGGTCTTGTCATGTGTGGTCTCCAGGAGGCACAGGGGCGAGATCGTGAGCGACCGTCCCAGACTGCTCACGACCGTCTCAGACAAAGTGGCGGGACAAAGGGTGCTCGTCGTCGACGAGATGGTCCTCACCGGCGAGACCATGCGCATTGCTTCCATTGAGTGCGCGAGAAAAAAGGCGCGGGCCGTGAAAACCGCCAGTTTGTGGGCGAGGGATGACAGCTGGAAACCCAGCTGGTACGGCTTCGAGACCTCCGGTCATATAATGTTCCCTTGGGACTACGAGATACTCTCTCGCGGGCGGTTTATCTTGAATCCCTCGTACAGTGAGTATCTGGACTCTTTGGAGATGATGGACCGGTGGATAAAGTAACGAGAGTTGTGACACTTCGGGACGTAAAGCTTAACCCGTATGTTAAGGCCTACATAGACGGAGGCAACGACACCACGGAAGCGCTCGGGTATACCGATCACGGGGTGAGACATGCGTCAATAGTGGCGGCCATAGCAAGGAACCTGCTGGAGAGGCTTGGATACTCAGAGAGGGACCAGGAACTTGCTGCCATAGCAGGGTATACCCACGACATGGGGAATGTGGTTTCCCGCTACTTCCACGCCCAGGTAGGAGCCGTTCTCGTGGAGCGGATACTCTCCGAGATGGGGATGGACCCTGCCGAGGTAGCCGTCGTGATGGCCGCAATAGGCAGCCATGATCCGGAAGAGACTTGTGTTGCGGTGTCGCCGGTATCGGCGGCGTTGATCATCGCCGACAAGTCAGACGTTCACCGGAGCAGGGTAAGGAACCCGGACATCACCAAGTTCGACGTGCACGACAGAGTGAACTACGCAGCGACCAGGTCATTTGTGGATGTCAACCCCGAGTCAAGGGTGATTACCCTGAAGCTCGATGTCGACACCGAAATATCGCCCGTAATGGAATACTTCGAGATATTCCTTACAAGGATGCTCGCTTGCAAGCGGGCGGCCGAGTTCTTGGACACCCGTTTCGAGCTCACCATCAACAACGTGCAGCTGCTTTAGGTTGAGTGCCCCCCGGATGTTTCCGTCGTGAGGCGATGTTCTTGTGACTTGAACTGTGCCTCATAGAGGGAAGTGTACTTGCCTTTGGTTTGCACCAGTTCGTCGTGGGTCCCCTCTTCGGCTATCTTACCGTCTTCGATGACCATGATACGGTCTGCCGCCCTTACGGTCGACAACCTGTGGGCGATGATGAACGACGTGCGTCCTTTGAGGAGGACCTTCATCGCCTGCTGGATGAGTCTTTCGGTTTCCGGATCCACGCTGGATGTGGCTTCGTCCAGGATAAGGATCCTGGGGTTTGCCAAGATGGCCCTGGCGAACGCCAGGAGCTGCCTCTGCCCGCTGGAGAGGTTGGTCCCCCGTTCCTTGACCTCGGCCTCGAACCCGCCCGGCATGTTTTCAATGAACTCTTTGGCGCAGGCGGCTTCCACGGCGCGGTCGATCTCTTCCTGGGTTGCGTCGAGCTTGCCGAAGCGGAGGTTATCCATGATTGTCCCCGAGAAAATGAAGGTATCCTGAAGGACCATACCGATCTGCTTCCTGTATGACTCGAGGTCCACCGTCATGAGGTCGCGACCGTCGACCAGGATCTTGCCCTCAGTGGGCAGGTAGAACCGGGCCAGTAGGTTTATGATGGTGGTCTTGCCTGCGCCGGTGGGGCCGACCAAGGCTATGGTTTCCCCGGGCTCAACCGTGAAACTCACATCGTGCAGCACGGGTTCTTTTGCCCGGTATCCGAAGGTCACGTGGTCGAACTCCACCTTGCCTTCAATGGGGGGCATGGTCTCCGCCTCCACGGGCTCTAAAACCCCTCTCTCCACAATCTCTTTGCTTTCCGCCATCTCGGTCTTAAGGTCCAGGATCCCAAACACCCTTTCGGCGGATGCCATGGCCGACAAGATCTGGCTCCAGACTCTCGAAAAAGTGCTTATGGGGGCCCAGAACTTGCCGAGATAGTTGGTGAAGGCAAGCATGAGTCCCAGAGTAACCCTTCCCGCCAGGTATTCCTTGGCACCGTACCATATAACGATGCATGTCCCCGCGGCGCCCACCAGGTCTGCAAGCGGCCAGAAGGCCTGGTCCAGCCGGATGGCACGCATGTAGGCGCCGAAGAACTTGCGGTTTGAGCGGTCGAATTTGGCGCTGTTTGTATCCTCACGACCGAATGCCTGGATTACCTGGAGGCCCTGAATGGTTTCGTTTAGATGGGCGTTTATATCCGCCACCGCTTTCCTCGTGTCACCCCAGGCGCTCTGCAAGGCCCACCTGAGTTTCGTGAGGACCAAAGCCAGGAAGGGGATGGTGGTGAAAGATAGAGCAGCCATTCTCCAGTGCAACGACATCATTATGACGATGATGCCCACCAAGGACACCATTTGGCTTACCACGTTGATCACGCCCGATGCCGCCAGGTTGCCTATATGGTTGACATCGTTCGTTATCCTCGAAATGATTTTGCCCGCCGGTCTCCGGTCAAAAAACGAAAAGGGCAGGTGTTCAACATGCTCAAAGAGCCCCTGCCTGAGGTCGAAGAGCACTTTTTGTCCCAGGTAGTTGGTCGTCTTTATCTGCGCCCTGGAGACTAGTAGCGAAAGCACTCGGAGGCCCAGGATCCCCGACAAGATGGCGCCCAAGACCCGCCAGTCTCCCGTATGAATGCCCTGGTCGAGGGCGGCCCTAAACATGAGAGGCTCTACGAGGCCTATGATAATGCCCGTAAGAGTCAAAGCGGTAGCCAGGGCCACCGTCTTGGGGTAGGGCCGCGCGTAGCTAAGGATGCGCGCGAAATGCTCTTTGTTGAAGGGTCGTTCTTCTACGTCCTCCTCGAGGTCGAGATCGTATTCCGACATCAGAAACCCTCCTTTCCGAGCTCCATCTCAAGGGCTTTTACCACATCCTCGTCTGCGAACTGGCTCTCGAAGAGCCTCCTGTAGAACCCTTCTTCGGCCAGGAGTTCTTCGTGAGTGCCCACCTTTGTAATCCTGCCTTGGTCCATGATCACGATTTTGTCTGCTCCTCGGACCGTGGACAAGCGCTTGGCTATGACGATGGAAGTCCGCCCGCGCATCACTTCCATAAGGCCTTCCTGGATGAGGTGCTCGGTTTCGGTGTCCACGCTTGAGGTAGCCTCGTCAAGGATCAAGATCTTGGGGTCTACCAAGAGGGCCCTTGCTAGGGCGATGCGCTGTTTCTGTCCTCCCGAAAGGCCGATACCTCTCTCACCCACCGGTGTCTCGTACCTGCGCGGCAGTTCCTCGATAAACTCGGCCGCTTGAGCCAGACGGGCCGCTTTCTCGATCTCCTCATCGCCAGCATCCGGCCGCCCCAGAGCGATATTCTCCCTTACCGTTGCGGAAAAGAGGAAATTGTCCTGGAGCACGAGCCCGATCCCCTTGCGGAGGGTCTTTAGGTCCAAATCCCTCAAGTCAACCCCGTCGAGGGTGATGCGCCCGCCGGTAGGGTCCAAGAACCTGGGTATCAGGTTGACGAGGGTTGACTTGCCCGAACCGGTGCCGCCTACGATGGCCACCGTCTCACCCGGGAGTATCTCAAGGTTCACATCTTTGAGCGCTTCCCTGGAGTCTCCCGGGAAAGTGAAGCTCACGTCCTCAAATACGATATGGCCTCGTATCTCGTCCGGGACTATCGCGTCCGGCTTATTGGCTATCGAGGGTACGGCATCCAGCAGCTCGAAGAGCCTTGGAGCCGCGGCCAGCGCCTGCTCGGCCATGTTCACGAGCCATCCCAGCATCCTGATGGGCCAAATTAGGCTCCACGTAAGCGAGTAGAAGGCGAACAGCACTCCTACTGTGATGCGCCCCGACATCACGAGGAACGCTCCGTAGCCGAGCATGGAGATGGTAGACAGGCCGGATAGGAACTCGAGGACGGGCTGGGCTTTGGCTTCGATAGCCGCGCGGTCCAGGTTTGCCTGGTAGAGGGACATGTTCCTTTCACGGAACAGCTCTATCTGGTGGGGCTCTCTGGCAAAGGCCTTTACGACCCTTATGCCCACCACGTTTTCCTGAAGCATCTCGGTGAGCTTGCCCGTGACTTCCCGCACTTTCTTCCACGCAGGACGGATGTTACGGTCAAACCAGAAAACCATCCTGAGGAGGAAGGGGTAAGAGGCACAGGTCATGAGAGTGAGCCGCCAGTCTAAGGTGGCCAGATACGTGGCTACGATGAAGAACATGATCACCATATTGACAAGCAGGAGGGCCCCGAAGCCGATGAAGTTCTGTATGGACTCGACGTCGGAAGTGAGGCGCGACATCACCTGCCCTGTCCCCATGCCCGAGAAGTAGGAGGGAGGGAGGGTCTGGAGGTGGTTGTGAATGGCGCGCCGCAAATCGTATATGACTTTCTGCCCCATGAGCTCGGATGTGTACCACTGGACGTAATTGGTGAGGCCTCTCAGGGCGTAGACCCCTATGTACCACAAGCACAAGGTGACTACCAAGCCCATATCTTTCTTGGGAAGAGCTTGGTCGAGGACCCTCCTCACCAGCATCGCCGGAGATATCTCGAGCAAGCTGGCGACAAACATGATCATGACTACCAAGATGGCTAAGGCAGCATGAGGTCGAAGGTAGCCGAGCAAGCGTCTTAAGTTAGCCATAAAAGATACTCCTTAATGATTAAGAGAAGACTTTAGTTGCGGGAATCAATCTTGAAGGAATGTTAGAGGTTACTCGCGGATGAGCACGGTTTCAACTCCCCCGAGAAAGTTATGAGTACGCACATCCGTTCAGTATACTATCACATGTCGCAAGGGATAGACAAGGGTTTTGTGTCGCTTGAGAAAGGACTCCAGTTTCCCAGCGTCGTAAACATTTAGATGGGCGTAAGAGAATCGAGGGGTGCCCTTGTCGACCGGGAGAAGGGTTTTTGAGGCAACCTTCGTGGTGATGGTCCTCAACATACTATCGAAGATTCTAGGGCTCACGCGCGAGCAGATATTCGCCATGTTTTTTGGGGCCACGGGACAGCTTGACGCCAAGGTGGCTGCCGAGAAAATCACATCGGTGATAACGATCTTGTCGGGGCCCGTATCCACTACTTTCTTGCCTGTCCTGTCCGCCTATGTGGCCAAGGACGATAGAAGCGGAGCCAAGAGAGTGACGTCGTCCATAGTCACTCTTTCAACGTTCCTGGTGCTGGGGATGGCGGCACTGCTCATGGTCCCTGCTCCTTATGTCGTCCGGCTTCTTTCTCCCGGGTTCGGTGAAGAGACGCTGCGTAACGCCACCCTGCTTACTCGGGTGCTCCTCCCCTTCATGCTGTTTCCCCTGCTGAGCGCGTTCGGCAAGTCCGTGCTCAACACCTACGGCAACTTCGGTATCCCTGCGTTTGCCCCGAGCCTCCAGAACATGGTGATCATCGCCGCGGCATCGCTCTTTGGCCCGGTCTGGGGCGTTAGGTCTCTGGCCATAGGATTTCCGCTCGCCTATTTGGCTGCGTTCTTCCTACACATCCCGGCTTGGAGGCGTTCTCCGGCCTGGCCTTCTTTGTCCCTCAGCCGAGATGAGAGCACAAAGAAAGTGCTCCTCATGGCCGTGCCGATAATCATGGGCAGCATTTTCGCGCAAGTCTACGCTTTAGCCAACCTGAACCTGGCCTCTCGCCTGCCTGAAGGTTCTGTGTCCGCCCTAAACCTTGCCGACAGGCTCAGGCAGTTCCCACTGGGTTTTTTCGCGGTCGCGGTAACCACCGTATTGTTCCCGGCACTTTCGGGTATGTGGGCAAAAGAAGATAAAGAGGGGTTCAGCGGTCAGGCTGTAAACGGCATCCGCTTTGTGGAATTCGTCTGTATCCCCGCGGCAGTCGGGCTTATGGTCTTGGCGGAGCCTGTAGTCCGCCTCGTGTACGAACGAGGGGCCTTCACGCCCGAGCATACCTCTCTGACAGCAGCCGCTTTAAGGGCCTACGCGCCCGGCGTAGCAGGCATGGCGGCACAGTCAGTGGTCACGTTCGTTTTCTACTCGAGTCAGGAAACCCGTGTGCCCGTGGCCCTCTCTGTCGGCACGGCAATCCTGAACATCGCTCTTGATGCGATGTTGGTGGGCCCGCTCGGCCTCACGGGATTGGCTCTTGCCAATTCAATCTCAGTGACGGCAGGATCTCTCGTGGGATTGTACCTGCTCAAACAGAGGCTGCCCGGTCTCCCCCTTCGAGTCTTGGCTGTTTCGGTGCTGAAGGCCCTTGCAGCTTCTGCCGTCATGGGCCTCGGTGCGGTCTTCATCGCCAACTACACCGGTTTTACCAGGGGCACGGGGAGTCTTCTGAGAGATGCCCTCGTGGGGGGAGTTTCCATAGCAGGCGCCGGAGTCATCTATGTCCTCGCGTCGGCAGTTTTCCGGAGCGATGAAACCGCGATTGTATTCGGCGCCTTGAAGTCGAGGCTTAGAACGCTCTTTTCCAGGAGGCGGCGGGAATCTTGATTTGGCGACATTGAGAGAGGAGAGATGGAAACATGAGGAAGATGCAATCGGCGGATCTCCTGTCTATGAAGTGGGTCTCGGGTCCGGAGATCTCACCGGATGGACGGAGCCTCCTTTTCACGGTCCGTTCCATCGTAGAAGAAGGCGGAGAGAAAAAATACAAGACACACATCTACTTGGCGAGAGACGGGCAAGTAACCCAGTTCACCCACGGTCCCAAGAACGATACCTCACCCAGATGGTCACCCAAAGGCGATAGAGTCGTGTTCCTTTCGGAGAGGGGCAAGGACCGGACACAGTTCTACCTTATTTCCATGGAGGGCGGGGAAGCCATACAGATCTCCTATCGTAAAGAGGGAGTCGGTGAACCCGTATGGTCTCCCGATGGCTCCAAGATCGCCTTTTCTGCAATTGAGATTGACCCTAAAGCGGATGGAAAAGATAAGGATTCCAAAGAAAAGAGCGACGTAAGAGTCATAACCAAGATGCGGTATAAACTAAACGGACGCGGTTTCCTTCCCGAAAGGCCCTCCCAGATCCACGTCCTCGACGCTGAAACCGGGGAAATCAAGCAGATTACCTCGGGGCCCTATGATTGCAGGGAGCCCGCGTGGTCTCCCGATGGAAAACACATAGCATTTGTGTCTGCCCGCTATGAGGGACACGAATTTTCGTCTATACGTGACATCTACGTTGTGCCTCTAGAAGGCGGCGAAATGCGTAAAGTGACTTCGTCCGATACGGTCTTGGGCGGGCCTAGTTTTTCTCCCGACGGCAAGTGGATAGCCTTCTACGGTCACGACAACTCCTTTAGGGGCGCCACGGTCACGGGTGTCTGCGTGATCCCAGTCGAGGGAGGCCCGGTCAGATTCCTCACAAGGGAGAAGGAGCTGCAGGTAGGGAGCACCCCGGGCGGCGACATGGGCGGAAGCCCCGGTACCAGGCCCACGTGGTCGGCCGACTCTTCGTGGATATACCTGAGCGCGCTCCATTGGGGAAGGACCCACCTCTACAAGGTGCACAGGGACACCAAGGAACTTGTCCAGGTGACTTCCGGAGATTGCAGCATACTGGGATGGAAGAAAGCCGTGACCGATGATACCTTTGCGGTTCACCTGGGGTCTCCGTCTCTAATCGGCGATATGTTCCTGCTCGATCCCCGGGGCCGTGAGACCGGGGGCGGTTCTCCGTGGAAAGATTACCCCGTAGAGGAATACAGCGCGCCCGGTTCGCTCCGCGCCCTTGAGCCTTACACCGTGAGGCGGATAACGCGCGTAAACGACGAGTTACTCTCGTCGGTCGAGCTCAGCTTGCCGGAAGAGTTCGTGGCTGTAAGCTCGGACGGGACGAAAGTCCAAGGGTGGCTCATGAAACCCGTGGGCCTCAAAGAAGGCCGGCGGTATCCGGTCGCGCTGGAGATCCACGGGGGCCCTCACTCGGCCTATGGATATGTCTTCCACCACGAATTCCAGCTCCTGGCGTCCAGGGGGTACGGCGTGGTGTTCTGCAATCCACGCGGCAGCATTGGCCACGGACAAGATTACGCTCAGGCCATAAGACATGACTGGGGCGGAGTCGACTACCAGGATATCATGTCGGCTGCAGACTACGCTGCGGCCCAGCCCTGGGTGGATCCCGAACGCATGGGGGTATTGGGCGGGAGCTACGGAGGCTACATGACCAACTGGATCGTGACCCAAACAGACCGGTTCAAGGCAGCGGTTACAATGCGGAGCACTTGTAACCGTTTGAGCCAGTTTGGCGCCTCGGACGCGGCGTTCATGAACGGCGAATTCGAGTTCGACGGCGACCCCTGGGACAATCCTCAGGCCTATCTGGGTGTCTCGCCGCTAATGTACGTGAGGAATGTGAAGACGCCTGTAATGATCATCCACAGCGAAGAAGACCTCCGTTGCCCCATGGAGCAGGCAGAAGAATGGTTCGTCGCCCTCAAAAAGACCGGCAAGACGGTGGTTTTCGTAAGGTTTCCCGGCGAAAACCACGAGCTCTCCCGTTCGGGCAAGCCCAAGCACCGCATCGAGCGGCTGGAGTTTATCCTTGCCTGGCTCGACAGGTACCTCGCTCCGAAAGACGAGGACTACGAGGGCGGGCTTACAAAGCCGGAGAAGCCGGTAGTCACCCTCCCCGAGGTCATATAGGTGGTGAGACCGACGAGGCGGAAAGGTAGCCACAGTGACCAGAGCGGTAGCTACATCTGGAGCTACCACAGCGAGACTCCCAGCGAGGCGAAGCTGAGGGTAGGGCTCAAGAAGGCAGGCCTCCGCTTTGCCCAGGAGGTACCGGTCAAAGGCTTTACCGTGGATTTCCTCATTGACGAATGGCTCGTCGTCGAGGTCGATGGGGAGAGCCATCTCGCCAAGGGGAGAAGCGAGAAGGACGCTTCGAGACAAAAGGCCATAGAGGCAATGGGATTCACGGTCATTAGGATCCCCGCGGGCGACCTTAGGTCCGAAGGCGGCCTCAAGAGGTGGGTAAGGCGCATCGAGGAACGCGTCCGGGAAGGCCCGCCTTACAAGAACCCCGAAAAAACGCCAAACCAGGACTACTTGCGCCAGCTGGAGGAAGTCAAGAAGGCGCTCCGGCTTGGAGAACTCGAAAGAGAAAGGCGGCAAGCGCTGGCTTACGGTCCCAAGGGGAGAGGTTCCGGCGGCGCTCAAGGAACCGGCGAGACCATGGAGGACTACTTTGGATCGGAGGCCGAGGACTTCGGGACTTTGCTTGAGGAATACGGTTGGGGGCGACCGGAAGACATAAGCCGGGCCAAGGAAGACGAGGGCGGCACGGAGAAAACGAGAAGGGCGGAAAGGCGAGGCCGTTCCAAAACTCAAGGCCGTCGGGGCGGGCCTCGACGGAGATAGGTTGGAAGCAGGACCCTACGCGGTATGTTCATGGTAAAGTAGACACGGGAGTCTGCCTCGAATTTTGCGAGGGACGGGAGGGGATTTCTTGTTGATCTTGTCTGTTATCTTCCTTCTCCTCATTGTGATTTTTGCGGTCCAGAACGCTCAGATCGTCCCGATCACGTTTATGGCGTGGTCGTTAAGCCTCAATCTGGCCTTAGTGGTACTCGGCTCGGCGTCCATAGGAGTCATAATCGGTGCCCTTTGGTCCTGGCTAAGGGGTATGCAGACCAGGGGGCGTTTGAAGGAACTGGAGCGGCAACTGGAGGCAGCCCGGGAAAGGAACGCCACTTTGGAGCGGGCCATGAACGATCTCATGAACCAAAGGGCGAGAAGTGAGTCAAGCGAGCAAGAGTTCGGCGAACTTTAGAGACTTACCGAAGTTTATGGAATGGCGCCTTCCCGACCCGGTAGACCCTGCGTTGTCCGCGCGTTTTGCCGGGGAACTTGGGGTGTCGCCCGCCGTTGTGCCCGTACTCGCAAAACGCTCGGAAGGCGATATCGAAAAGGCCAGGCGTCTCCTCGTACCGTCATGCTCCTCCTTGCCGGACCCCGCCGGTCTTCCCGGGATGAGGGCGGCCGCCCGAAGGCTGATTGAGGCCATAGCCCGGAACGAGCCTATGGTCGTCTATTCAGATTTCGACGCCGACGGGGTAACCGGGGCGGTGGTCATAAAAGAAGCCCTTGATTTCGCAGGCGCTAAAGGCGTATCGGTGTACTTTCCTTCCCGTTTTGAAGAAGGTTACGGATTTCATGCCTCTTCCGTGAGGGAGCTCTCGTCACGGGGACCTTGCCTTTTCATCACCACGGACTGCGGGATAACCGGAGTCGAAGGCTGCCTTGAAGCGGCCCTTCAGTCGTCGGATGTCATCATCACCGATCACCATCTGCCCGGAGAACGTCTCCCGGAAGCCTACAGCATACTTAACCCCCACTTACCTGAGTGGGCTCCGTTTGGACTACGGGATCTCACCGGGGCAGGCGTTGCCTACCTCCTGGCGGCGGCTTTATTCCGCGAAGCGGGCATAGAGGGAGACGTCCCCGAAAGCTGGGCTCACGACCTTCTCACATTGTCCATCGCCGGTGACGGGCACCCGGTTGTCGGGTTGAACAGACATTGGGTGGTCTCGGGCCTTTCTTCCCTCAGAAATACGCGAAGGCCCGGGATAGCGGCGCTTCTGGAGGTCGCCGGGATCTGCGGGCCAGGTGGCGCAAAAAGGCCTTTGTCTTTTGACCGGGATGTGACTTTCGGTTTGGTGCCGCGGCTAAACGCGGCGGGAAGGCTTGAGGACGCCCGGCATGCGTACAAGCTCCTTGTAGAGAAAGACCCCTTGGAGGCCCGGCGTCTTGCCTTGCACCTGGATCGCTTGAACCGGGATAGACGGGGCATGGAAGAGACGATTATGACCGATTGCTTTGGCGGGCTGTGGCCGGAAGGCAATGTGGCGTATGCCATATGTATCGCCGGGTCTGACTGGCACGAGGGCGTGATCGGCATCGTCGCGTCGAGGCTCCGTGAGGCTTTCGGCCGTCCGGCGGTCTTGGCCGCAGGGAACGGCGAGCTCCTAAGGGGCAGCGTAAGGGGCATCCCTGGTTTCAACGTAGTCGAGGCTCTTTCGAGATGCGCGGAGTTCCTTGTCGGGTTTGGCGGCCACGGAGGGGCAGGCGGTTTCACCGTCCGCCGCGAGTCACTGCAGGGTTTTTTCGATAGGTTCAAGACGGTGTCGGCTGAACTCCTATCGTCCGCAACTCTCCGAGCGCCCCTTGACCTGGATGGCCTCTTGGAACTGGGGGAGGCATCGGATGAAACACTCAAGGGGCTTCTTGCCCTGGAGCCCTTTGGGCAGGGGAACGAAGTACCTTTGATGGCGTGTTTGGGCTTGTCTATCCAAGACATCTGGGTCATGGGGAAGTCCGGCGAGCACCTCAAACTAAGGCTTTCTCAAGGCGGCGTCGCCAAGGAGTTCATCTGGTTCGGGATGGGTTCCGTTGCCCGCTCCGTGGCGCTCATGGGCCGGGTGGATGTGGCGTTTGTCCCCTATCGCAACGTGTACCTGGGCGAGGAACGGTTCTCATCGCTCGTAAGAGATCTGAGGCCTTCGTGGGAAGAGTCGGGTAAAGGGTACGAAGAGATCGTTGGAGATATCGCCGTGGCTTCAGGGAATGGCGAGCGCAGTGTGGTATACACATGGAGCCCTCACGCCGCTTGGTCTCTATGGGTCGCTCTCCGGAAGGCCGGGCTACAAGCCGCCTTACACCTGGAAGGGGAGTCCTTGGTCCAAGCCCATGAAGCCAACCTGGTGCTTTCTTCGCCCGGCGGGGTAGTGGTATCGACTGCCCCGTGGGAATTGGAAAGGTTGGGTCAGGCGAAGAGGACCAGGGTTATAGTGGCGCACGAGCCTGTCGTTCCGAGAGTACGAGAGGAGCTTTCGGCCTTTTGCAGGGATCGGGGGTTTCCTTGCCTGCTTAGGCCCGAGCTCCACGAAAACTCAATGAGTTGGTTCTCATGGACGTACCCTGAAAAGGAAAGTGTACAATTGGTGTGGAAAAGCCTTAAGGAGCGCTCAAACGACGACTCTGTGCCTTACACTTGTTTCGATGAAGTGCGCCGGGTGGTCATGGAGAATGTAGGGTATAAGCCTCAACTCCCCGGCGTGTATGAAGGCGGGCGGCTCCTTCTTGAGAAGGTCCTCGCCATCCTTGAGGAGATGGGCAGTCTAGAGTATGGGAACTCAAGGCGCGTGCCCGTAGTCCGCTTGCGGACCGGTAGGAAGTTCCATCTGGCGGATTCTCCAACCTACGTAGAAAGCAAGAGGGTTAGGCAGCAGAGAACCTTGAAAGCGCGGCTTCATGAATAGGGGTGACAGCGTATGGATGTTGCTTCGGAACTTGAAAGAAAACTGCGGGTAATACCTGATTTCCCGGTCAAGGGGATCAGTTTCAAAGACATCACCCCGCTTCTTGCGGATTCACGTGTCTTCCGTTTGGGAATCGACGCTCTCAAGGCAGAGTGCGAGAAAGTAGATTTCGACATCATAGTGGCGCCTGAATCTCGCGGCTTTATAGTGGCCAGCGCCCTCGCCTACGCAATGGGCAAGCCGTTTGCTCCCGTAAGGAAAAAGGGCAAGCTCCCTTACAAGACCATCCAGGGTGAATACCAGCTTGAGTACGGTATGGATGTCCTGGAGATGCACGAAGACGCGGTGAAGCCCGGCCAGAGAGTGCTTGTAATGGACGACCTTCTGGCTACTGGCGGGACCGTAAACGCCTGCATCGACATGGTGGAGCGTCTGGGAGGAATCGTCGCAGCGACCGCATTTCTCATTGAATTGACTTACATACCGGGCAGGGCTAATCTTGAGGGCAAGGGCTTCAAAGTGCTCTCGGTCCTTAAGCTCAAGGAGTAGCTTTCGCACCCGGACTCTTAGACACTGGATTTTGAAGAGCGACATCAGGTGTCCGACGGGACCGACGTGTCGCTTTTCCATATTGAAGGAGCGTCCATGGCAGCGTTCAATCTGGAACCTACTCCCACATACCTTGCGCCCGAAGAATGGGCATTAATCGAGAGGGCCTATGAGTTTGCATCCAAAGCTCACGAAGGCCAAAAAAGACTGTCGGGCGAAGACTACATCTGCCACCCGCTCGCAGTAGTGTCCATCCTTGTCGAGCTGCAGGGTGATGCAGAGACGCTGGCGGCTGCCATGCTTCACGATGTTGTCGAAGACACTTCCACCAAACTGGATGACATAAAGGCTTCCTTTGGGGAAGAAGTCGCCAAGCTGGTAGACGGGGTCACCAAACTCTCGCGGATTGAATTCCGCTCAAGGTTCGAGGAGCAGGTTTCCAATCTCAGAAAGATGTTCCTCGCCATGGCCGAGGACTGGCGCGTAGTAGTCATCCGCCTGGCTGACCGCCTGCACAACCTGCGGACCCTCGACCCGTTGCCTCTTGACCGGCAGAAAGCCACTGCCAGGGAGACGCTGGACATATATGCGCCTTTGGCCCATAGGCTGGGGATTTGGCGCCTCAAGTGGGAACTTGAAGACCTCTCGTTCAAGCACCTTTACCCGGAAGACTACAAGTCCCTATCCAGGAGCATCGCAGCACGCAGAGTTGAACGGGAAGCTGCCGTAGGGGTCGTCATCGAACGGCTGAAAGAGAGGCTGATCCAGGAAGGGATAGAGGCCGAGGTCCAGGGGCGCGCCAAGAACCTTTACAGCATTTACAGGAAGATGAAGGGGGAAGGGAAAGACCTATCGGAGATATACGACCTCATAGCCGTGAGGGTGGTCGTGAACACGGTGAACGACTGTTATGAGGTCCTCGGACTGTGTCACACCTTGTGGAAGCCGGTTCCCGGCAGGTTCAAGGATTATGTCGCGATGCCTAAGCCAAACGGCTATCAGTCGCTCCACACAACGGTTGTCGGGCCCCGTGGCGAGCCATTCGAAGTACAGATACGGACCAGGGAGATGGACCAGACCGCGGAATACGGAAGCGCCGCCCACTGGCGCTATAAGGAAGGGGCTCGTGCCAAAGACCAGGTATTTGAGCAGAAAATGTCCTGGTTGAGACAGCTTGTCGAGTGGCAGAGGGAGATGACCGATGCCCGCGAGTTCATGGAAGCCCTGCGTGTGGACGTATTCAACGACGAGGTCTTCGTGTTCACGCCGAAGAGCGACGTTATAAATCTGCCTGTAGGCTCAACGCCGCTGGACTTCGCGTACAGGATCCACACGGATATCGGTAACCGCTGCGTCGGAGCGAAAGTGAACGGTAAAATCGTTCCCTTGAGCCACAAGCTAGAAACCGGCGACATAGTGGAGATCCTTACCAGCAAGCAGTCTGCCGGGCCGAGTTTGGACTGGCTCGATATCGTGAAGACCGCGTCCGCCCGGTCCAAGATACGCGCCTGGTTTAAGAAGCTGCTCAGGGAAGAGGACATCGAGCGTGGCGAGGCAGCCCTGGAGCGGGAGCTCGCCAAGCACGGCTTGGCTCTTTCGGCGATCGTGGGTACCGACATCATGAAGAATGTTTTGGACCGGCTCACCTATCCCGATAAAGAGAACCTCTACGCCGCTATCGCCTACGGGGGAATAAGTCCAACCCACGTGGCCTCAAGGCTTAGGGAAGAGACCCAGAGGCTGATGCCCGAACTCCTCCCCCAGAAGGAGGAGCCTCAGAAAGTCGTCCCGCGCAAGCCCCGGGGTCCCGAGGAAGCGGTTGTGATAAAGGGAATGTCGGACATCCTGGTGCGGCTCGCCCACTGCTGTAACCCCGTGCCCGGCGACCCCATCATCGGGTACGTAACGAGAGGACGCGGTGTGTCGGTACACCGGATGAACTGTCCGAGCCTTATGGGTTTTGCGGATAAGGAAAGGTTTATCGAAGCTTCGTGGGTCGATCCGCAGGCTGCTTCCGGCCAGGCTTCATACCCGGTAGAGATCTGGATAGAGGGAGTCGACCGCCCGGGCCTTTTTGCGGACGTCACCGGTACGATCTCCGGTAGCGGCGCCAACATCTTGAGCGCGGCGGCAAGAGGACAGCCCGACGGTTCGGCGACAGTAACCATTGTTTTTGAGACACATAATCTCAAGGAACTGCAAGAGATCCTAAACCGGATTCGCCAAATAAAGGGGATAAGCTCGGTACACCGGGTCTTCGGACGGGTGCGCTGAGAGGTTGAGGGCTCTTAGAGGGAGGGTTTAGCGTGCGGGCCGTATTCCAGCGTGTGAAAAAGGCAAGCGTCTCGGTCGGAGGACAGGAAGTTGCCTCTCAGGGAAAAGGGGCTATGGTGCTTCTCGCTGTGGGAAAGGAAGACACTGAAAAAGACGCTCACTACATGGCCGAGAAGATAGCCGGTCTCCGTGTGTTTCCTGATTCCGAAGGGAAGATGAACTTATCATTACTGGACATAGGGGGTGAGGTCCTCCTCATCTCCCAGTTCACTCTGTACGGAGACGTAAAGAAGGGAAAGCGCCCGGGATTTGACGGCGCGGCTGCGCCCGAACTGGGAGAACGGCTCTATCTCCTGACCGCGGAAGCCCTAAACCGCCTGGGCGTCACTACCCGGACGGGGGTGTTCGGGGCCTATATGCAGGTGGAGCTCGTAAACGACGGGCCGGTCACCATCTTGATATCGAGTAAGAAGGAATTCTAAAAGGATTCACAGGGATCTCGGTTTTACCTGGAACTTTGACACGGATTGCACGATTCGGGATTTCGGCGGAGGAGTATTGACCATGGAGGTACATTGTCTCTCTGTAGGGCCTCTCGGGACCAATTGCTACATCGTAAGTTCGGGGAAGGACTCCCTTGTTGTTGACCCAGGCGAAGACGCAGGCGAGATCCTCTCCGTCATTCGAGAGAAAGGGCTAAGCGTTAACGCCATCATCGTGACCCACGGGCATTTTGACCACTACATCGCGGCGGGGGCGCTGCAGGAAGCCTTAGGTGCACCTGTCTACACCGGGGCAGATGACCTTTCCGCCTTGAGAGATCCCGGATGGATGGCCGAGTATATGCCCCCGGGGTACATTGCGCCTAAGGAGATCAAAGGTCTTTCCGACGGCGATACCGTAAGTGCCGGCGAGCTCACTTTTCGCGTCATAAGTACGCCCGGCCATTCCCCCGGTAGCGTGTGTCTCTACTCGCCCGGAGTGCTCCTTTCGGGAGATCTCCTGTTCATGGGCAGTATCGGGCGTACCGATTTGCCGGGCGGCGATTCTAGAGCGATACGGGAGAGCCTCGTCAAGGTGGGACGGCTGCCTGACGACACGGTGGTGTATCCGGGCCACGGCCCTTCCACTACCATCGGGGAAGAGAAAGCGTCCAATCCATATATGGACTAAAGCGTGGTAATCTATATGGACAGACGTGTGGACATGCACTCAAAGAGACAGGCGGTATATGGAGGGAAAACCATGATCAAGTCGCCTCGTGGCACATCTGATGTGTTGCCACCCGAATCCGCCAAGTGGATTTATCTCGAAGGGATCGTCCGCGAAGTAGCCAGGAGGTACAACTTCGACGAGATAAGGCTCCCTACCTTTGAGCATTCAGAGCTGTTCTCCAGGACGGTCGGAGAGACCACCGACATTGTTGAAAAGGAAATGTACACGTTCAAAGACAAAACTGGACGAGATCTCACCTTGAGACCCGAAGGCACCGCAGGTGTGGCCCGGGCTTTTCTGGAGCACGGGATGGCAAGCGGCCCTCTTCCGAGAAAACTCTACTACCTCGGTTCGATGTTCAGGTACGAAAGGCCCCAGGCAGGACGGTACCGCGAACACCGGCAGTTCGGGGTTGAGGTATTCGGATCTCTGTCTCCGTATTCCGATGTGGAAGTCATCACGTTGGCCATGGATATTGCGGAGGAATTGGGGCTCACCGGAACTGAACTGGTGCTTAACTCCATCGGCTGTCCTAAATGCAGGGGTGCTTACAGGGAGGAGCTCATCGCCTACCTCTCCCCCAATATCGACGAGATGTGTCAGGACTGCCGGTCAAGGTTGACGCACAACCCCCTAAGAGCGCTGGACTGCAAGAACGAGCGCTGCAAAGTCCTCGTGAAAGACGCGCCGGCTTCCCTCGACTATTTGTGCGATGAGTGTAGGGAACACTGGGATCTTCTTAGGGAGATATTGACTTCGGTCGGGATCAAGTATTCCGTCGACAAATCCCTGGTGCGAGGCATCGACTACTACACCAGGACGGTTTTTGAGCTGAAGTGGCCCCCTCTCGGGCCCGCCGGCAGTACTTTATGCGGAGGCGGCAGGTATGACGGGCTTATCGAAGAGCTGGGAGGCCCTCCGGTCCCGGGCGTCGGGTTCGGCATGGGGCTTGAGCGGATGCTCCTGGCCAATGAGAAAGGCGAGAAGCCCATCAAAGCCGGTGGAGAGATAGACGTATTCATCGTATGCCCCAAAGCCGGGGGAGGGCAGGAAGATGACTTGCGGCGCGAAGCGCACCTTCTGGAGCTTGCACGGAGCTTACGCAAGAGAGGCTTGGCCTGTGATTTCGACCCCCTCCGGCGGAGCATGAAAGCCCAGATGAAGCAGGCCGACAGGATGAACGCACGCTTTGTCGTCATCCTGGGCGAAGATGAGTTCAGAAGCGGTTCTGTAGCAGTCAGGTCTATGCGGGAAGGGTGGCAGAAGACAGTGCCGCTCGGAGAGGTACTCGCGAGTATTGAGGAGGCCGGTCAGAATGGCTAAGGACATGCTTTCCGACATGGATGGTCTTAAGAGGAGCCACTATTGCGGAGAAGTCGCTGTATCGGACGTAGGGTCGGAAGTCGTCCTCATGGGATGGGTCAACAGGAAGAGGGACCTCGGGGAACTTGTATTTATAGACCTCAGGGACCGGACGGGGCTCATACAGATCGTCACCGACTCCCGCAGTTCTCCCGGCGCGTTCGAGGTAGCGGAGAACGTGAAATCAGAGTATGTCCTTGCAGTGAGCGGGAAAGTCCAGAAGAGGGCGCCGGGGATGGAAAACGCCGAACTCAAGACCGGGGCCATCGAGGTTGCTGCGACGGATATCCGCATCCTCAATACCGCCAAGACTCCGCCGTTCTACATATGGGATGAGGCGGGTGCCGACGAGGCGCTTCGCCTCAAGTACCGTTATCTGGACCTCCGGAGGGCTCCCCTCCAGCGGGCCATGGAGACCTATCACCGCACGTCCATGGCGGTAAGGAATTACCTTTCCAGCAGGGGATTCTGGGACATCCAGACGCCCGTGATGACCAGGAGCACCCCTGAAGGCGCCCGGGACTACCTTGTGCCGTCCAGGATAGATAAGGGCAAGTTCTACGCGCTTGCCCAGTCGCCCCAGCTCTTCAAGCAGCTCTTCATGGTTGCGGGTATGGACCGGTACTTCCAAATAGCAAAGTGTTTCCGCGATGAGGACCTCCGGTACGACAGGCAGCCGGAGTTCACGCAAATAGACATTGAGATGTCCTTTGCCGACGAAGAAGACGTGTGGGCAGAGGTCGAAGGGCTGGTCGCCTATGTCTGGCGAGAAGTGCTCGGAGTCGTGGTTGAGACTCCGTTCCCGAGGCTCACCTACCAAGAGGCCATGGAGCGCTTTGGCTCAGATAAGCCCGATACCCGGTTCGGCATGGAGATCAAGGATGTAACGCAGGTCTTTTCCGGTTCGTCCTTCGGAGTTTTCCGGTCGACAATCGACCAGGGAGGGACCGTGAGGGCCATCGCAGTCCCCGGTATGGCGGGGGCTTCCAGGCAGGAGATCGAGCGTTTGACCGAGAGGGCGAAGCTCCATGGGGCCAAGGGCCTTATTACGGTCGCCTATCTCGGAGGAGAGGTGAAATCGCAGATCAAGAAGTACCTCTCCGAAGAGGAGATCTCCGGCCTGGCCAGGGAGACGAACGCCGCCGAAGGCGATTTGGTCCTTATCGTGGCCTCTGATTTCGATACGACGGTGACCGTCCTCGGTAGGCTCAGGCTTGAGCTTGCTGCCAAACTTGGCATGATCCCCAAGGACAGGTACAACTTTCTGTGGATCACCGCTTTTCCGCTCCTTAAGATCAATGAGGAGACCGGTAGGTGGGAAGCGGCCCACCATCCCTTTACCAGTCCTCTTAAGGAGGACCTACAGATGGTCCGGGCGGATGCCACCGATGAGGAAAAGAGCAAGATCCGGGCGAGGATGTACGATCTTGTTATGAACGGCGTGGAACTTGCCTCAGGGTCCATTCGTATACACAGAAGATATCTCCAGGAGAAGGTCTTTGCTCTATTGGGTATGTCCCAGGAAGAAGCGCGCGTACGCTTTGGGTTTCTCCTGGACGCCTTTGAGTACGGCGCCCCGCCTCACGGCGGGATCGCTTTCGGGTTGGACAGGATGGTGATGCTCCTGGCCGGAGGGGACAGCTTGAGGGACGTCATTGCCTTTCCGAAGACGGCAAGCGCAGCATGCCTCATGACCGAGGCACCTGCGGAGGTAGACACGGAGCGATTGGCTGAACTTGGTCTTCTACCGGCGAAGGAGAAGGACCGGTAACGCCACGAATGTGAAGTAGAAGTATGAAATGACTGAAGGAACGACTGACGCGGCACGATGAAGGAAGGTGTCCGGGAGCGGAGTGACTTACCCGGAGCTTGCGTAGTGGCTCGACCGGGGACTTAGGGGAGACCGGGGGGGTGCCTTTTGGGTTTTGCAGATGAACAGGTGTTGGTCGACAAAGCGTCACGCGGAGACGGCGACGCTTTTGAGGTCTTGGTGAGCCGGTACGAGAGGAATGTCTACAGCCTGGCTTACAGGCTTGTGAACGACCGCGAGGACGCAATGGACATCGTCCAAGACGTCTTTCTCAAGGCTTACCAGGCGCTTCCAAGGTTCAGAGGCGAGAGCAAGTTCTCCACCTGGATTCACAGGGTATGTGTCAACGCCAGCCTGGACTATCTAAGGAAGAAGCAGAAATTCCCTGCTTACTCCCTGGACGAACCGCTTTCCCTCAGGGAATCGTCGGTCAGCAGGGATGTTGAGGATGAAAGCGGCGATGTGGAAGCCGAAGTTGAGACGCGTGCCCTCGGCGAGGCGGTGTACTCGGTGCTCAAGAACCTTGAGGTCGACCACCGAGTCGTGATTACTCTTTGCGATATTCAGGGATATTCTTACCAGGAAATATCGGACATGCTGGGGCTTTCAATTGGAACCGTAAAATCAAGGCTTCACAGGGCGAGAAACGCGGTCAGAAAACTTCTACGCTAAGGAACATTTCTCGGCTCCCGCCGTCAAACATGACGAAAGGTGGGAGAGAGGATGATCTGTCTGGACATGCAGGAACGCCTCTCCGCATATTTGGACGGCGATCTTTCTCCGGATAAGATGAAGGAAGTTGCCGACCACTTGAGCGGCTGTGAATCATGCCAGGCTGCGCTTTCAGAACTCAGGCAGGTCAGAGATGCGCTTAGGTCGTTGCCGGAAGTAGAGGTTCCGGGCGATCTTCACTCCTCGATTATGGAAAGGCTCCGGCCCCATATGAAGCGGAAGAAGCAGCGGAAGTGGGTTTTCTTCCGGTTAGACGTGAAATCGTGGGGATATCGCCAGTGGATACCCGTTACCGCGGCTATGATGGTGCTTGTCATGTTCCTATCAGTTGGCGGTGTCATGTGGTATTCGAACCGGTTTGGAGGCGGCAGAGCGTCCGATTTCTTCGGCGCCAAGATGGAGGAGGCGACTCCGTCAGAATGGGCGACCAGGGGCCTCGACCCTGCTTTGAAATCGGGAGGAATCGCGGTGCCTCCTGGGATACCTCATGTGGACCCCGAAACGTCTTTTGGCGCACAGCATGAGACGAGGGAGTCCTTGACCGACTCCGTTACCCTCATGACGGCTCCGGCAGGCGGCAATGAAACGGCGCTTGATACCGGACGCAAGATTATCCGCCGCGGTCAACTGGTGGTTGAGGTGCCAAAGGGCGAGGTCAAGCCTGCTTCGGTTCAGGCGGTCAATGTGATTCAGGCCAATTTCGGATATGTGGAGAACTCATCCACAAGCCAGGCCGACGACGATCGTAAGGAGATCACCAGTTTCTTCATGATTGCAAGGGTACCTGCTGAGAACTTCGACAAGACGGTAGAGGACCTCACGGCCTTGGGCCGTGTGACCAGAGAGGACATTACTGCCCAGGATATCACCGATACCTATGTAGATCTGGATGCCAGGCTCCGAAACAAGGAGAACCAGGAATCGCGGCTCCTCCAGATAATGGGTGAAGCCAGGACCGTTGGCGAGATCCTTCAGGTTGAAGGCGAGCTCTCCAGGGTGCGCGGAGATATCGAAAGCATGCGAGCCCAGAAGCTCAACTATGACAAGGCCGTTACCATGTCGACCGTTACGCTGACGCTCTCTGAAGAAGGGGCGAGAAAACCCAGCCCCTCGCCCTGGTCGGAGGTGTGGCGGGTCTTTATCGAATCATGGCGCAGGCTGGCCATTTTCGCCGCCAATGTAGCTCCTGGCCTTATAGTCCTTGCTGTGCTGGCAGCCGGAGGGCTATGGGCTGTGAGGCGGCGAAGAGCCTAGTTTGCTAAGCCGGCCTCGGTTGGAAAGCAGAAAAAACGGAAAAGGGAAAACGGAAAAAGGAGAATATGAGAGCCCTCGCGTGCGCGAGGGCTTTCCTACTGGTTTTGCCATCCCCTCTCATCAATGGCTGTGACACGGTCATCCCCTATCCCAGCTGGTCTCGCCGTCCGTCTCAGCAATGGCCGTGACACGGTCATCCCCTATCCCAGTCATGTTTCCCCAGGAGCTCTTTGCCCAGTTTCTCAAGCATCTTCACGAACGGTCCCTCCGGGTCCAGAGCCCTTTTCGGTATATCGTCTGGGATGACGGCCAGCATTTTCTCAAGCGTAAGGTCTTGTTTGGTGACCACCGACAACCTGATATTGTTCAGCCTGCTTAGCTCCAACTTCAGCCGGTCACGTTTAACCCTCTCAATGAACTCCTTTTCATCGGGATATAGGTGGGTCGGCTCGAAGTGCTGCTCACCGTGGTGCTCGAGAGCCCACCTAAGTTCTTCCGCGTATATGTCGTACTCGAGTTGCTGCTTTGTTGCTCTGTTGAACAAGAACGCAGGCCGTGCGGCAAAAACAAGCTTGACGCCGGGCGCTACGATCCAGTCTACGAAAGCCCTAGTCGTTGCCTCGCCCTTGTACTGAGACATCTGTATCGTACTCCGCGTCTCCGCGGCGAGCTTGGCCTGGACTCCGTGAGGAACCAAACCGGACGGTCTCAAAGAGCGTCCTTCTTTCGTAAGCTTCATCCACCCGAGGCTCTCAAGGGCTTTGCAATGCTTTGAGATTGTTTCCTGGTCCATATTAAGCCTGGTCGATAAAGCGCGGATGGATGGCGGCAAACACAAGGCAGCGGTCACATATGCGGCCTTGGCAATAGGGTGGATATCACTGGTATTTGTCAGCTCTTCAATGATACGAGTAAACGTTCTCATACACGGTGGCTTTCCTCCTCCGCCACCGGCTCCCTGCGCCCACAATTTAACATAATTGGTGATTACAATCAACGAATGACCGGTCCTTTCGGAGCATTCGACAGGATGCTTCGGTTCTTGCCGGCAATCTGGCAGGCATCATTCGGTTTGTCGGCCAATCGGCGAGGGATCATCGGTGTTTGTCTGCCAATAGGCGAGGGATCGTCCGTGTTTGTCTGCCAATCTGCAAGGGATCATCGGTGTTTGTCGGCCAATCGCCGAAGGATC
>DGDN01000029.1:0-125 GCA_002385465.1 Candidatus Fermentithermobacillaceae bacterium UBA3951 | reverse complement strand
CCGTGTTTGTCGGCCAATCGCCGAGGGATCATCGGCGCTTATCCGCCAATCTGCAAGGGATCATCGGTGTTTGTCGGCCAATCGCCGAGAGATCGTCCGCGTTTATCCGCCCATCGGCGAGGGAT
>DGDN01000064.1:30188-36493 GCA_002385465.1 Candidatus Fermentithermobacillaceae bacterium UBA3951 | reverse complement strand
ATGGGTCTTCTGAGGGCGGGCCTTGTGCTGGCAAGGCGCCGTGACTGGGGGAAGGCCAAGGAATATCTCGAGCGCGCAATCAGCATTTCATCCAATGACTTGGTGCTGCAAGCCCGGTCGCGGATCGGGTTGGCTTCCATACTCTCCTCCAGCGGTTCGTTAAGGGCTGCGTTCGAAGAGCTCCAGAAGGCGCTCGATATCGGTACCAGGCTCAATGAGCCGCTCATCATCGTCCGGTCACTCCTTGGGTTGGGGCGGGCGTATCTCGCGCGAGGAGACCTGCGCAGGGCAAAAGTGGCGCTCAACCAGGCTTTGTCGCTGGCTGAGCGGCGGGACCCCGTCGCGAGGATCTGGGTCGGGATCGAACTAGGCCGCTTGTTCCTGGAGGAAGGTGACTTCGCTAGGGCCCGGCAAGAGCTCAAAACTGCGGCGGACCTCGCGAAGGATGGGGGCAATCTGGCCGAGGAACACCTGGCAAGGGCGTATCTCGCGGCTTGTCTCAGCCTGACGCCGGGCGAGGTCGACCTCCGTGAGGCGCGGGTCGAGGCCGAAGCCGCCCGGCAGTTCTTTGAGGGCACGGGTGAGTTCCGGGGGCTTGCCGTGGCCCAGGTGGCTTGCGCTCAGGTCCTCTGGGCTCTCGGGGACGAGAGACTTGCCTTCCGGTACTTCGACCAGGCGGCTCGGACGGGTAGGGACTCAGAAGACCCCGCCCTCGAGGCTTTTGCCTGCCGGGCGTTTGGTGAATACCTGGAGCGACTCGGCGATGAACTGGCCCCCGTCATGCTTCAGAGGGCGATGTGGGCCCGGGCTAAGCTCAAGTAGCCATCTTATTCCGCTCAACACTTTTTCCGCAAATTGTATGACAATACGATGTCTGGATGTCCGGGGTTTTCTCTTGTCTACCTGGGAAACTGCTGCTTCTCAATATTCCGGCAGATTGCTGAAGGCAACAAAAGGCTCTTGTCCAGATGTTGGATACTTACGCGTCTACTTACAGTAAACACCCTATCCGTCAAGTCCTATCGAGCCCGAATATAATAGTGACTGGGAGATAAGAGACGGAGGGGGTGTCTCATGGATTTCATCCGGCTTGCTGTGCGAGATGTCCGCAAGAACAGCTCGCGGACAGGTCTCGCGATCGCTGCCACCGCCCTTGCCACGGTGATCCTCGTGCTTTCCAGGCTCGTCCCCCAGGGTTATATGAGGTACCAGACTTACGCCGAACGTTCTTTCGCAGATGCAGACGTCTTGGTGTGGAGCGCGCCTCAACACGTCTACTCAAAGGATACGTCCTCGCTCGAATGGAGGGCTTGGACCGGAGAAGTGTGGCAGTCTTTCGCGGAGTACTTCATGCCTGAACTTAAGTCGAAGGGATATGTCTCTATGGTTGGTGCGCCTCCTTGGGGGCCGCTTGACACCGACTCACTGCTACTCCTCATATCTCGGGTCGACGGCGTCCTAGAAGTTTCGCCCTACCTGTCGTTTCCCTGCAGAGTGAAAGTTGACGACGGTTATGTGGACGCGATTTTGCGGGGTAGGGAGTTCGCCGGGCCCAGCCGCCCACTCTCCATGGAGTGGCAGGTAAAGCGGGGCAGGCCTTTGGGCCTTCAGGACGAAGGCCTCTCCAATGCTCTTGTCCCTCTGATCAGCGAGCCCGTAATACCGTATGGCCCGCAAATGGAGATGGAAATCCTGATCCCGCGTCCTCTGGCCGGTGTGCCGGGCGCCAACGCTCCTTCCGACCAATCCGCCGCTCTATCTTGGGATAATCCGACTTCTGTGCGCCTTGACGTGGTCGGGGCATACAAGGTCGAGCTGGGAGTTGTCCCTCTCGAGCACTTGGATCAGCAGACGCCCACCGGATACTGGAAGCGACCGGAGATCCTGGTGAGCCGGAAGACCTTCCTAGACCTCGTGGGCCGGATACTTCCGGAGCCGCCCGTATATCAAATGCTGGTGAAGGTGGCCCGTCATTCCGATACAAAGGTCGTCGTTCAGAGGCTCCGGGAGGCCCTGGGTCAGGATTACGGGGTGTATGCTGTCGCGGAACTGGTTTCAACCGCCGGAGAAGCAGGTGGCTTGCGGCTTATCGTCCCCGACATGTCTTCGCTCATCAGGTGGATGATTATCACCATGGCGGCAGGCATTGTTGCTGCATCGGTCTATGTCCTCTTGGCCCTTCAGACGCGCAAGATTGGGCTCCTAAGAGCCATAGGAGCGACGTCCAAAGACATTGTCCTTTATGCCTTGTCGGCCGTGGCATACACGACGCTTGCGGGCATAGGCATAGGATTCGTGCTGGGCAAGCTCATCTCCCTAACCGTTATCACCGCTACCGATTTCTCGTTCTTGGAATGGCTGAAGATGGCGGGCTATGACGCCCTCCTGTCTCTAGCGGGTATTGCAATCCCTCTGGTTTTGGGCTTAGGCGTCGCCATCTGGGCTTCTCGAATCCCCTGCGCGGAGGTGCTTAGGCGTGAGTGATTGGCTTGGACCTATCTTGCATTGCCATGAGATCACCAAGCTCTATGCCGTCGGAGAAGGGCTGTTCGCCTTGAAAAACGTAGAGCTCGAGGTGGAAGAGGGCCAGTTCGTGGTCATAACCGGGCCGTCTGGGTCGGGAAAGACGACCCTCCTCAATATCCTCGGCGGGATCGACCGGCCGACTCACGGTGAGGTGGTCCTAAAAGGGCGGAAGTACTCCCGGATGAGCGAAGACGACCTGGCTCTCCTTCGAAGGCGCGACCTGGGGATGGTGTTCCAGTTCTTTAACCTCATACCGGAGCTCACGGCCGCGGAGAATATAGGCTTTCCCATGAGGCTCCTCGGGTGGGAGGAAGGGGCCGTCATAGATAGGCTGACTTACCTAATGGAAGCGGTAGGGATAGCGGGAAGGGCAGATCACTACCCGACGGAGCTCTCCGGTGGAGAGCAGCAGCGGGTGGCGATTGCCAGGGCGCTGGCGGTGAGGCCCGCACTTGTCTTGGCCGATGAGCCTACCGGAAACCTCGACTCGGCGAGGTCGAGGGAGATCATGGAGCTCTTCGCCAAGTTCAACAGAGAAGAACGACAGACTTTCGTGGTAGTCACCCACGAGCGCGGGTTTGAGGAGTATGCCGATGTCGTTGTAAGGCTTTCCGACGGAAGAGTGGCGGAGAGGGTGGTGAAAGATGGTCGCGGTGGAGAGGAAGGCAAGACTCAGCGTCCCTCCTGTGCCGTTACACCTTCTTAGGACCATCGCGGTCAGGCGGATCGCGACTTACAAAGCGATTGTCGTAATTGTGTCCATTTCAACTGCCCTGGCCGTGGCCGCGTCTTTCACCGTGACCGCGATGACCGAGACCATGATCGGTAGGATGGAATCCAGGGTGGTTGAAGGGGGAGGCGGCAGGGAACTTGGAGCGGAGATGGTCCGCAGGGCAACCCGGGCGGCCTTTCTTCCCTGGCACGTCGTGTCGCTGGCTGCGGCGGTCGTGGCCCTTTCGGGCATAGCTTGCGTGCTTTCCGTGAATTTCGTGGGGAGAAAGAAGAGCCTGGGGATCCTCAAGACGTTAGGTGGAACTACAAGAGATTTGACGAGGCTCCTGGCACTCGAAGCCGCGTTTATGGCTGCCTTCGGCCTTCCACTGGGGCTTCTAGGCGGCTCCGCAATTACTGGTTTTTATCTGGGATCACAAGCTCTAAGCCCATGGTGCTTTGTTGTGTCCATTGTTTTTGGTGTTTTGTCGCTTGCGTCCGGCGTGTATTTGCCGGTGAGGCTCGTGAGAAACGCGAGCTGCGCACAGCTCCTCCTGAACAGGCCGGTCTATGCGTTTTCCAACCCGTCGTGCGCCCAATGCGGTCTTTGCGGCGGATTCTGATTAAGGGGAGGGAGATGGATGAGAAGGATTTTGGCGGCTGACATAGGGAGTACCACGACCAAAGTCACGCTCTTTGTGAAGGAGGCCGGAGGCTGGAGGTTGGCCGGCAAGATGGTGGCTCCTACCACGGTCGAGGCTCCCGACCTGGATGTCATGATAGGCCTCCGGAACGCCCTGGCCAAGCTCGAGAGGCGGACGGGGATTAAGTTCCAGGACGGGGCGAGGCTCCTGGTCCCTCCTGTGGGGGAGGACGGGGCGGACATCTTTGTGGCGACTTCCAGCGCCGGCGGCGGCCTTCAGATGATGGTGACTGGACTGGTGGGGACAATGACGGCCGAATCGGCCCACCGGGCGGCTCTCGGAGCCGGAGCCGTAGTGTCTGATGTCGTGTCTTTGGACGACGACCGCACGCTCATAGAGCGCCTGGAAGCCATAAAGGCGATGAGGCCTGACATGATACTCCTCACTGGTGGTACCGACGGCGGGAACATAAGCGACGTGGCGGCCATCGCCGAGTACATTTCCATGGCGCGCCCCGAACCTAGGTTTGGCGAGGACTTCAAGATCCCGGTCATCTATGCAGGCAACGTAGACGCCAGGGACATGGTGGACGGAGTCTTAAAGGAAACCAATGATGTCACATATACGGACAATATACGACCCGAACTCGAGACCGAGCGTCTAGACCCGGCTCGAGAAGAGATCAGCCGAATCTTCTTGGAGCACGTGATGATGAGGGCGCCAGGTTACGGGACGCTCGTGGGCTGGACAGAAGGCGCGGTGAGGCCCACGCCCGTGGCCGTAGGCGAAGCCCTTAAGTACGTTTCGGCCAATTTCGGAACAAACGTCCTGGGTGTAGACATAGGAGGCGCCACTACCGACGTCTTCTCGGTGATAGACGGCCGGCTCTACCGCACGGTGTCGGCCAACCTCGGGATGTCCTACAGCATGGCTAATGTCCTAGCCGAGGCCAAGCCCGAAGCGATCCTTAGGTGGCTCCCGTGGGAGTTCGACGAGAACATCGTCCGCAACTGGCAGTTCAACAAGATGGTGAGGCCTACGACGTTACCCCAGACCCTCGAGGACCTCATGCTGGAGCAGGCGGTGGCCACAGAGGCCTTGCGCCTCTCCCTTGAACACCACAGGTCTCTCATAAGGGGGCTCAAGGGCGTCCACCAGAGGCGCACCATAAGCGACGTATTCCACCAGACCGGCACGGGCGAGACCCTGGTAAACATGATGGAGACAGGAGCCATCATCGGCTCCGGAGGAGCCCTCTCTCACGCGCCAAGGTGGAGCCAGGCCGCTCTCATCATGATAAACGCCTTTCAGCCTGAAGGAGTGACCGAACTCTGGGTTGACAACCAGTTCCTCCTCCCGCATGTGGGGGTACTCCTGGAGACGGCCAGGGAAGCGGCCGACGAGGCAATACGGGAGATCCTGACTCGCGAAACACTCGTCCCCGTAGGCACCGTGATAGCCCCTGTCGGGCCCGCCTCCAGAGAGGGCACCGTCATAGCAGATGTTAGGGCAGGAGGGGAATCCATTGCCGTGGTCGCAGGCGAAGTGAGCGCGCTTGAGGTCCCCGGCGACGGGTTCGAAGTGGAAGTCATCCCGAAGAAAGACTACGACGCAGGAAACGGCCCGGGCGTACCCGTCGGCTTCGCGGTAAAGAAAGGCATGCCGCACCTTATCTTGGACGGGAGGCATAGGCCTCTTGAGCTCCCGCGGGATTCCCGCAGGCGGGTTGAGAAAGTCAAGAGATGGCACAGGGCCTTGTCGGCGTATCCGGTTGAGGATAAGGCGCCTGCTCAGCCTCTCGCTAAGGAGGTGAGCTGAAGTGGCCTTTAGCTCCAACCTTAGGCTTCTCGAAAAAGCCTTTCTAAAGAAGACACGGAGACTCTCGGTGCCGGGCGAGGTGCTTGTAACCGAGGGACAGACGGTAAAGCCCGACGACATAATCGCCAAGACAGACCTTGTTCCCGGTGGACCGCGGGTCATAGATATCACCGCTGAAGTAGGTAGGAGGCTCACTCCCGAAGAGATCGACAAGCTCATCACGAAGAAGCCGGGGGACAAGGTTACGAAGCATGAAGTGCTCGGGGTATACCGGAGGACCTTTTGGGAGGGCGGAAAGACCATCTACTCGCCTTGCGACGGGACAATCGAGTACATTTCAAAAACCCGGAGAAGGATTATCATACGGGAAGATCCCCGCTCTGCCGCCCCAATGTCGGTCGTGGCGGTCGCCTCCAAACTGTCCATATGGCCTTGGACCATCAGGATGTACACATCGGTCGACGAAGGAGACGAGGTATTTGCCGGGCAGGTCCTGGCGTCGGCCACAAACATCGGGCAGGTGGATTACGTATACTCGCCCATGGCAGGCGTCGTCGAGCGGATATGCCCGAGGAGCGGCACCATAACCATCGTGCGGCCTGTGAG
>DGDN01000064.1:19140-30012 GCA_002385465.1 Candidatus Fermentithermobacillaceae bacterium UBA3951 | reverse complement strand
TGGGAGCCGTCATTGAAGCCACCGGCTCGTATATTGAAGGAATATTCGGAGTAGGAGGAGAGCGAGCCGGAGAAATCGTGATGGCGACAGACGGGCCGGACGGGGACCTCGACGAGGCCGGGGTGGATGTATCCCACAAAGGCAAGGTCCTTGTCGCAGGACGGTTCGTGTCCCTGGAAGCCCTCAAGAAGGCGCGGATGATCGGGGTTTCGGGCATCATAACCGGCGGCATCAACAACCTGGATCTCGTGCAGTTCCTTGGAAAGGAAATCGTCGTGGGCATCACCGGCCAGGAAGACACCGACCTTACCGTGATAGTGATGGAAGGCTTCGGTCCCATGCCGATGAACGAGAAGGTCTGGGACCTCTTGGCTTCTAGAGCGGGCAAGGTTGCTTCTATAGACGGGACCACCCACATAAGGGCCGGAGCCGTGAGGCCCCAGGTCCTCGTGAGCGACGGGGCGCTGGAGCCCGACTCATCCACCGCACCATGGCCCGAGGAGCACGTATCCCGGACAGACCGTGCCCTCATTACCAACCTCTCGGTGGGCGACAGGGTCAGGTGCGTGAGACAGCCGTACTTCGGGCTCTGGGGCGTGGTCCTCGATCTCCCCGCAGAGCCTCGTGAAGTTGAGTCCGGATCGCGTATGGAAGTGGCGCTGGTGCGGCTGGACGATGGCAGGGAAGTCTGGATTGCAGAAGCAAACTTGGAGGTTTTCAAAGAGATCGGTACTTCCGCATAAGAGCGATATAAGAGCGATCTCGAAAAAGACTCTCTAGGCGAATTCTGCTGGCGCACGAAGGGCCGGATATCGAAGCTGTAACGTTTGACCGGTACCGCCTAAGGCTTACCGCCGGAGGTACCGGTCGGACATCATGATGCGCACGGCTTTAGGTATGGCCTTCAGGCATGATCACTGCTGCGACGAAATAGAAGAGGATCCCGGGCAAAATACCGGTGGCCACCGTGAGGAAAGCGACGCCGAGCCTCACTATGGTTTCATCTACGTCGAAATACTCGGCGATTCCACCACATACACCCGCAACCATCTTCTTTGTCCGCGAGCGGTATAGTCTTTTCATAGGCAGATCCTCCCAGGACTCTTCTTTCAAGGTAACACCAATACATCCTTATGATACGCAGAGAGGCCCCTCCGGTAACAACGCTCCGGGGTTCTCTCAGAACTCAAGGAAAGCCCTGTGGGACCTCAACCGGGGTTCGGGGGTGAAATTGTTACGCAATTTATCTGTTTTGCGATCCTTATTGCCTCTAGAGAATTGTGGTGATAAGTTGAACCTAGAAGAATATTTGGCGAGGTGTAATCCATGGCAGAGTCCCGCGAGAAAGTAAGTGTCCTCATAAGCCAAGCAGAACTTGAAAAGCGCATTAAAGAGCTGGCTCAAGAGATAAACCGGGATTACGAAGGCAAAGACTTGCTTCTTATCGGTGTGTTAAAGGGCAGCTTTATGTTCCTCGCCGATCTCTTGAGGTACCTCGATCCCAAGACTGCAGTTGACTTCATGGGCACATCAAGCTATGGGGCATCAACGCAGTCATCAGGAGAAGTAAGGATAACCAAAGACTTGGAGCATAGCCCAGCCGGCCGGCATGTGCTCTTGGTGGAAGACATCGTCGATACCGGGCTTACGCTCAGATACCTGGTCGACACCCTCCGGGCCCGCCAGCCTGCCAGCCTGAAGATCTGCGCTCTCCTTGACAAGCCGGCCAGGCGAAGGGTGAGGATCGGCCTCGACTACTACGGGTTCATCATCCCCAACGCCTTTGTGGTCGGATACGGTTTGGACTATCAGGAGAGGTACAGGGGCCTTCCGTACGTCGGCGTGCTTGAGGAAACAGGTGAAGCCGAAAGCACTGCCGGTCGCAAAGACGCGTCCGGGAGCAAGGAGTGAGAGACTTGTCAGTCGATGTGGGGGTAGTCCTTGGAAGTGCGTCTGACCTGGGGAAAGTCGGGCCGGTCTTTGAGACGCTGGAAGAATTCCGGATTTCCTATGATGTAGCGGTTGTCTCTGCTCACCGCACGCCGGACCTGGTTGAGGAGTACGCGCGCAGCGTTTCCGAGAGGGGAGTAAAGGTTGTGATCGCAGCCGCGGGGCTGGCGGCCGCTCTGCCCGGTGCCCTTGCCGCACTGGTGGATGTCCCCGTGATTGGCCTGCCCCTTGGAGGTGGGCCCGTAATGGGCGTGGATGCCCTGCTTTCCATAACCGACATGCCGCCGGGAGTCCCCGTGGCCGGAGTGGGCATAGGTTCGGCCAAGAACGCGGCGCTCCTGGCCGCGAGGATATTGGCAGTCCACGATCCTGACCTCAAGGCCAGACTTGAGGCTGTCCGTAAGAAGATGTCTTCTGACACTCGGGAAAAGATAAGCCTTCTAAGGGAGAAAGGCCTTCCCGTCTGGCAATGGAAGCCGGAAGGCGAGTAAAAAGGATACCGCGTTTCTTCTAGAGCTGTGTATACATCGAACTGGGCTCCACGGTGTTAGACGGAGCCAAGACGATATTCTCGTTTCCGATTGGAGTTGAGTAGGGGATGAGTGGCGAGATCCGTGAGGAATGCGGGGTGTTTGCCGTAGCGGGACACCCGCGGGCAGTCGAGCTCTGTTATTACGGCCTGTATGCCCTGCAGCACCGCGGCCAGGAATCGGCCGGGATCGCCTGGAGGCAGGGCGGTCGGCTCAGAGTCCACAAGGGCATGGGGTTGGTTTCAGACGTCTTTCCGCCCGAAAGAGTGGTTTCCATGAACGGCGACATGGCGCTGGGCCATGTTCGCTACAGCACTACGGGTGAAAGCAGGATAGAGAACGCACAGCCTCTTCTCGTTAAGATGTGGAGGGGCCAGTTTGCCTTGGCCCATAACGGGAATCTCACAAATGCGGCTCTCCTAAGGAGAGAGCTGGAGCGCGAAGGGTCCATTTTCCAGACCACCTCCGACAGTGAAGTAATCCCCCACTTGGTGGCCAAGTCGGGCGAAAAAGAGCTGCTCGGCGCACTTCAGTCGGCCTTCGAGAAGGTGTGCGGAGCCTATTCTCTTATTGCCTTGACTCCTCACGGGCTCATAGCCGCCAAAGACCCAAGAGGATTCCGCCCGCTTTGCCTCGGAGAACTGGACGGGGCATATGTTGTCTCATCTGAAACCTGCGGTCTCGACGCCGTCGGAGCCGAGTTCATAAGGGAGATCGATCCGGGAGAAACGGTAGAGGTCCTATTGCCTCGGGAAGGCGAGGATGCCCGGCCGTCTATCCGGACGGTTGCCGGCCCCAAGAGCGAGAGGCAAGCTTTGTGTGTCTTCGAGTTCATCTACTTTGCGAGGCCGGATTCGGACATCTACGGCCTCAATGTCCACAGGGCCCGCAAGCGGCTGGGGCGCGTACTCGCTAAGAAAGGGCCTGTAGAGGCCGATCTGGTCATGGGGGTGCCTGACTCGTCCCTTTCAGCGGCCTCGGGATTTGCAGAAGAAGCCGGCATTCCTTTCGAAACCGGACTCGTGAAAAACCGTTACATCGGGCGTACGTTCATCTCTCCGGAGCAGTCATTACGGGAGCTTGCGGTGAAGATCAAGCTGAACCCTTTGAGAAGCCTCTTGAAAGATAAGAGGGTTGTCCTCGTGGATGACTCCATTGTAAGGGGCACGACTTCCCGGTATATCGTGGGCCTTTTGAGGAGCGCTGGTGCAAAGGAGGTCCACGTGAGGATCAGCTCGCCGCCCTACAAGTACCCCTGCTACTACGGCATAGATACGTCGTCAAAGGGAGAGCTGGCCGCTGCATCGCAGACGGTTGAAGAAATTAGAGAGGCCATCGGAGCCGACAGCCTCGTATTCTTGGACATGGGCGACTTACAGGACATTCTGGGGACGGCGATAGACGGCTTTTGCTACTCCTGCTTTGCCGGAGACTATCCGGTACCCGTAGAGGGATGGCCAAAGGAGGACGAACTCAATGATCTATTCTAAGAAGCCGGGAGTGAACGTAGGGAGGATCGCCGAGATTGCCTCCCGGTCATATGGAAAAGGAGTTATCTCCGGGGTCGGTGGGTTCTCAGGCCTCTTTGACCCTTCGGTCCTCGGGTTCAAAGACATGGTCCTGGCGGCGGGCGCCGATGGAGTCGGCACCAAAGTCAAGATCGCGCAGGCCCTGGATAAGCACGATACGGTTGGGATAGACCTGGTCGCCATGAACGCCGACGATGTAGTTACCTGCGGGGCAGAGCCGCTTTTCTTCCTGGACTATATCGCCATCGGCAAGTCGAGGCCGGGCGTTGTCGAAGAGATAGTGAAGGGCATAGTCGAGGGTTGCGAGATGGCCGGGTGCGCCCTGCTCGGAGGCGAAACGGCCACGATGCCCGCCATGTACGAGGAAGGAGAGTACGACCTGGCAGGCTTCTGCGTCGGAGGGGTCGGGCGGAAGAAGATCATAGATGGCTCAAACATAGTGCCCGGCGACGTCGTCCTGGGCCTCGAATCCTCCGGGATCCACTCCAACGGCTACACGACCGCCCGCCGGGTGCTCCTTGAGGAAGGCAAGATGCGGCTCGAGGATTATGTCGCCGAGCTGGGCAGGACTCTCGGCGAGGAGCTCCTTGAGCCCACACGGATATACGCAAAGGCCCTGGTGGAGGCGATGAAGTGCGTAACGCTCAAGGGTATGGCCCACGTCACTGAGGGCGGGATCTTGGGCAACATCCGGCGGGTGCTTCCTCAGGGCACGGATTTCGCGAAGAGCGGTGCCTGGCCTGTGCCCCCGATTTTCGATATCATCCGGAAAACCGGCAGTCTCGATGACGCCGAGATGGACAGGGTTTTCAACATGGGTATCGGCATGGTAGTCATCGTGGACCCGGAAGATGCCGGCGATCTTCTGGGGCTTCTCAAAGGACACGGAGTAAGCGCCCATCACATAGGAGAGGTAGTGAGAGCATGAGCGCCTCCAAACTGAAGCTGGGGGTCCTCGTGTCCGGGCGTGGGACAAACCTTCAGGCCATACTGGACGGATGCGCCCGGGGGGAGATCCCGGCCGAAGTTACCGTGGTCATCTCGAACAGGCCAGGGGTGCCCGCCCTGGACCGAGCGCAAAAAGCAGGCGTGCCGGCTTTGACCATACCCCACGCGCGTTACGGCAAGTGGCCCGAGTGCAGGGCGGCCTACGAGCGGGATTTGGTCCGATCCCTCACCGAGTGGGGCGTCCAGCTCGTTGTGTGCGCAGGATACGACCGCCTGGCAGGAGAGACTCTACTTGACGCTTTTAGGGGACGCATAATCAACATCCATCCTTCTCTCCTTCCCTCATTTCCGGGCCTCCACGCGCAGGCCGATGCTCTGGCTTACGGCGTCAAGGTGACAGGCGCCACCGTGTTTTTCGTGGACGAATCCCTAGACGGCGGTCCTATAATCGCGCAAGATACGGTCCGGGTAGAGGAAGGAGATACGGTTGAGTCTCTATCTGCGAGGATACTTGAGGTGGAGCACCGGCTGCTACCTTTGGCGATCACCCTGATCGCCCAGAGGCGAGCGGTCTTGGAGGGACGAAGGGTAAGGATCCTCGATAAGAGCGGAGGTGCATCGTAATGCGTCGGGCGATAGTAAGCGTGGCTGATAAGACCGGCCTTGTAGATTTTGCCGCCCAACTCGTAGAGATGGGGTGGGAGGTAATCTCCACCGGAGGGACGGCCCGCTTCTTGAAAGACGGCGGAGTGACGGTTACGGAAGTCCAGGAGCTCACCGGGTTTCCTGAGATCTTGGGAGGGCGCGTAAAGACCCTTCATCCGAAGATACACGGTGGTATCCTGGCCAGGCGTGATAGCTCATCCGATATGGCGGACCTCACCGCGCACCACATTACTCCCGTGGATATGGTAGTGTGCAACCTCTATCCTTTCGTGAAGACTGCCACGAGGCCGTCGGCTACCCTTGAAGAAGTGATTGAAGAAATCGATATCGGCGGCCCAACGCTCCTTAGAGCCTCGGCGAAGAACTGGAACTGGGTTATCACCGTATGTAACCCGGCAAGGTACAACGAGATCGTAAGGCAAATACGGCTTACCGGAGACGTCGACAAGCTGACCCGGCGCCAGCTGGCAGTTGAAGTGTTCAACCACACGGCCACATATGATGGGGCCATAGCGGCTTACCTGGGTGATTTATGGAGGAGTTGGCCGCTGGATTTCCCGGAAGAGCTTGCTTTCGGGTACAAGAAGACCTTTTCTCTGAGGTACGGGGAAAACCCGCACCAGAAGGCCGCTTTCTACGAACCCGTCATGGGTAGCGATATTCCGTCGCTGGCAGGCAGGCAGCTCCAGGGCAAAGAGCTTTCTTACAATAATATCAACGACGCCGATTGCGCACTGCGGACGGTATGGGACTTCCCTCCCCCGGCTTGCGTGGCCGTTAAACACGCCACTCCGTGCGGTGTCGCCACGGGATCTACTCCTCGAGAGGCGTTTGAGCGCGCTTTTGAGGCCGACCCGGTTTCAATATTCGGGGGAGTCGTGGCCTTCAACTGCCCGGTGGATGAGGAAACGGCGGAAGCAATGAAAAAGGTGTTCCTGGAGATCCTCATGGCTCCGGAGTTCACGCCTGAGGCGCTCGATATCCTTAGGAGCAAGAAGGACTTGAGGGTCATACCCATAGCCCCCAACGGTTTTGAAGGAAGGGCCAAGGCGCCTCAGCGGTACTCTCTGCGGTCGGCAATGGGCGGCATCCTCTTGCAGGAACTTGATACCCTCTCGCCCGGAGACGAAGACTGGCAGGTGGTCTCCAAGCGTTCGCCTACCGACCAGGAGATTAGGGACCTAAGATTCGCCATGACCGTGTGCAAGCACGTGAAGTCAAACGCGATTGTACTCGCCAAAGACGGGGCAACTGTGGGTATCGGCGGCGGACAACCGAACAGGGTTGACTGCGTGAGGATCGCAGTGGAGAGGGCAAAGGAAAAGGCGAGGGGGTCGGTTATGGCATCGGACGCTTTCTTCCCCTTCCCAGACTCTGTGATCGAGGCCGCCAAAGCCGGGATATCGGCCATTGTGCACCCCGGAGGGTCCATAAGGGACGCAGAGTCAATAGCGGTGGCAGATACCCACAACATAGCGATGGTCGTAAGCGGCAAGCGCCACTTCTTGCACTGAGGAGAGGACGCAAATGAACGTTCTGGTAACCGGTTCGGGCGGAAGAGAACACGCTCTGGCATGGAGGATCGCGCGTAGCCCTTCAGCCGAACGTGTCTTTGTGGCGCCGGGCAATCCCGGGGTCGCGGCCATGGCGGATGTTGCGGAGAATGTGCCTTTAGACCTTAAGCCGGAAGGATTCGGCGAGATAGCCCGGTTCTGCCGGGAGAAGGGCATTGAGCTCGTCGTCGTAGGTCCCGAGAACCACCTGGCCGACGGTCTGGCCGACTACCTGAGGGAGGCCGGCATCAATGTATTCGGGCCGGGCAGGCAGGGGACCATGCTGGAGGCAAGTAAGAGCTTCGGGATGGATTTTGCGCGCCGCCACGGAATTCCTCACCCAAAGTCCGAGAGCTTTGAAACCTGCGACGCAGCCCTGGACTACGTGAGGAACACACCCGGTCCTTGGGTCATCAAAGCCGATGGGCTCGCCTTGGGGAAGGGCGTAACCATAGCCGCAGATCGCGAAGAAGCCTTTGAGACCGTGCGGAAGTCCATGGGTGAAGGGGCTTACGGGGAAGCCGGCCGCCGTATTGTATTCCAGGAGTTCCTAGAGGGTAAGGAAGTCACCGCCATGTGCCTTACCGACGGTGATTTCATGATACCTTTGCCCCTTGCCAGGGACCACAAGCGGGTGGGTGAGGGCGACACCGGGCCCATGACGGGCGGCATGGGAGCCTTTTCGCCAGTTGACCTGGATTCCTTCGGGCCCGGACTGGAAGACGTTATCAAGAAGGAAGTGCTGGAGCGGGCGGTGGCCGGGCTCAAAGCCGAGGGGATAGACTACCGGGGCATTCTATACGCCGGTCTCATGGTAACCGAAAGCGGCCCCAAGGTACTCGAATTCAACGTCAGGTTTGGCGACCCCGAGACCCAGTGCGTGCTCCCGCGGATGGAAGGCGATTTTGCCAAAGCCCTCCTGGCTTGCGCCAAAGGAACGCTCAGGAGCTATGCCTCGGGTCCTGCCGTATCCGCGGAGGACCGCCTCAGAGTCAGGGAGGAGGCTTGCGCAACGGTCGTTATGGCGTCGGGAGGGTATCCGGGGTCCTATCGCAAGGGCATTCCTATCTACGGCCTGGACGGCGATGAAAGGGGAGCGCTCGGTCTAACTTCTCTGGGTGGCCGCGGTGAGCGGGAAGGCGTTATTGTTTTCCACGCCGGGACGAAAGTTGAAGGCGGAGTCCTGGTCACCTCGGGCGGGAGGGTCTTAGGCGTAACCGCCCTGGCTCCTTCCCTGGAAGAGGCTTTGAGACTTGCGTACGGTAAGGTTTCATCCATAGACTTTGAGGGAGCTTTCTACCGGAGGGACATAGGAAGGTAGGTCGTTAGGTGTCTCTAAAGGTACTGTCGAGAGTCTCGGTCTTGGCGGCGGTCTATGCGCTTCTTACGCTCCTCCCGCCCCTTAACGCGTTGGGATACGGTCCTATCCAAGTGAGAGTCGCCGAGGCCCTCACAGTCTTGCCTTTTGTGTTTCCCTGGGCGCCATGGGGCCTGTACCTCGGATGTATCCTGGCGAACCTCGGGAGCCCTTTTCTTGTGTGGGACCTTTCGCTGGGGGCTTTCTCGAGCCTGGCGGCGGCTTTTCTTACGAGGAGGATGTCACACCCGCTGCTTGCGCCCCTTCCTCCGGTTATCGTGAACGCTCTCGTGGTGTCGGCCTATGTGGCGCCGCTCTCCGGGATGCCCTACGCTATCGTTGCCCTGTATATCGCCGCAGGCCAGGCAGTTGCGTGTTACGGGCTCGGGTACCCGCTCCTCACTTACATCTTAAGAAACCAGCGGCTCCGCGAGGTGTTGGGAGGAGAGCAAGGTGAACGGGGGACCGGGTGAATCGAACCCCCGTCAGCGGACTACCGAGTCTACTTCGTCTCTAGTTCCTTCCACAGTGATTGTCGTGTGATTGGGCACGCAGACTATTGACTGCCCGGGCCTTGAAACCCAGCCTGTTTTCCAGCAAATACCGTTGGGGCAGATGTGGGTGGGAAGCGGCAAAATGCGGATCTTCCCCTGCCCGAACTCCAAAGTGGCGGTGCCGTTCAGGATCTCTACATCTTTCTGCTCCAACTCTGGAGCGTCGATCCTAACCTTTAGGACCTCTTTCCCGTCCACACGGACTATTGCCGTCAGGTCGCCCGCGTCACCGGGGAGGAACTTGAATCCTGCCCAGACGAGGATGGCGAGCCCGAGAGCTGCCGCGACTATTACAGCATCACCTTTCGTCATGACGCGCCCCTTTCAAACGCAATTATACCAATTCGTCTCCGCCAAATTCCGGATGTTTCTCCGCCGAAAAACCCATATTTCAACGGTTGAACAGGATTGTGAGTAGAGGTACAATAGAAGTTTAACCACCTTTAGGGTGACGGCGGAAGGATTTACGCATACAAGGACGAATATGATGTCAGCGAGGGCACGGAACCATCCTCCGGACGCACCGGGGCCGTAACTTTAGACATGGCTTAGACACAGCACCTCACCCCGCACTCCTTTGTGTTTCCTGTGTTTGATTCACGTGCTCCAACTCACTGTTAGGAGGTGAAACAGAGTGTCAGAGTTTCTGCTTGCTGCTGAAGCCGTTCCACCCAAGCTGGGCATCTTCCGCCCCGTCGATAACACGGTCTTCTCGGTGCTCATAAGCATCGTCATGATCATCCTCGTGTACGTGATGATCAACAGGGCCAGGCGGGGCGAGAAGATTCCGGAGATCCGCAAGATCCCCGGCATCGAGGCGTTCGAGGAGGCCATCGGCCGCGCAACCGAGATGGGCAAGCCGGTCCACATGACCGACTACAGCACCGCTCTCGGTGACGACTCCACCTTCGCTTACTGGTCGTTCCTGGCGTACATCGCCAAGCAGTGCGCCCAGTACGACACCCGGTTCATCGCGACCGACGCCAACTACCTGGTTAACGTCGTGAACCAGGAAATCGTTAAGCAGGCTTACTTGGAGGCCGGTAAGCCCGACGCCTACAACCCCGACGATATCAGGTTCATCGCCGGTTCCCAGTTCGCTTGGGCGATGGGCGTCGCGGGTCTTGTCGCGCGCGAGAAGCCGGCGGCTCAGTTCCTGGTCGGTTACTTCTACGCTGAGTCTCTGATCCTCGCCGAGGCCGGAAACCTCGTGGGGGCCATCCAGGTAGCTGCTGCCAGCTCCCCTGCCCAGATCCCGTTCTTCGTCGCCGCTTGCGACTACACCATGATTGGTGAGGAGCTTTACGCCGGCGCCGCCTATGTCTCCAGAGACCCGGTCATTATGGGTACTGTGGTTGCTCAGGACATAGTCCGCGTCTCACTGTACGTGATCATCCTTCTCGGCGGCATCGTCCAGTGGCTGTCGCCGCAGAACAATTTCATCAGGAACTTCATCAACTTCTAGCGCCTTTTGCACGCGAGTTGATGTTGGAAGGAGGTGCAGTCGGTGAGAAAAGAGATCCCGTTCGCCCTAAGCTTGATCTTCGCGGCCTTCAGGTTCTGCCTTGAGGCCTTTGAGGGTCCTTACAACTATGCTCTGGCATCCGGTGACAAACTTCTGAACGCCATGTCATGGGCGATGACCTTCATGTCCTGTGGTGCGCTTTTCCTGGGAGCGCTGAACCTTATCCGGATTCACTCCAACAACATCCGGAGGAAGAGGCCATACTGGCAGTTCAGTGTCTACCTCCTGGCTATCCTAGTGTACCAGTCCATCATGGGTCT